>JAAXGT010000188.1 GCA_012271205.1 Rhodothermales bacterium | reverse complement strand
ACTACTGCCCCCGCCAGCACGTCGGTGAACCAGTGGTAGTCGTCGGCCATTCGCACGGCAGCGGTTCCCAAACCCAGTCCAAAAAGCACATAAGACGCCAAGCCGGGATAGTAAATCACCCACGGGGTCGTAAACGCAAAGACCGTTGTGGCATGCCCGGATGGAAATGACCGGCTTCCCCCAAAGGGCCGCAGGGAGGCCGGACCAACACCTTCATTAGGTCGGGCACGTCCTACGGCGCTCTTCAGCACACCACTAACCAAATTGGCATAAATCACAGCTTCGAGGGACGTAAATGCTGCATCCTGCAGATACGAGTCGCCACTGGTAAGCGCGCCCAAAAAGACGAGTACGGACATGGGACGCACTACATTTACGTTACCCACTTCGTGCACTACCTTGCGCACACGGCTCGGTACCTGTAGCAGCAGATCCTGTGTGTTGCGTGTTAACCACCGGTCCCAAGGTGAGATTAGAATCACTGTGCCGCCGGCCGCGCCGACTATAACAGCTGCACGGGGGGTCACCACCGATCGCGCGAATGCGCTCACATCACCGCCAGCCCAGCGAATGAATCGTACCGGATCCGTGGATTGGGCTTTTGCCGTGAGGGGAATCTGCACGGCCAGTAACCAGACAAGCGACAATAGCCACAACACATATCCTGATCTGACCGGATTCCACATAGTACTTCAGGACCCTACCTGCAAGTCCCCGTACGATACCAGTCCCCCGGCACTGTCTATAATGTATACCCTGATAATTCCGGTGAGACCGATTACGGCAGGATCGAACCGAAACACATAGGCTCCCGGATTGCGGGCGTCGCGCACACGGTCCAACAACCGTGGAATGCGGTTTATGTCATAACTTACGAGATCCAGTCCGCCCTGCACCGAATCCGTCAGCCGCACGCGAATGGGTATGGATACGGTAGCACCGGCCGGGACCGGATTGGGAAATGCAGGATCAATCACAACGCGTTCAAAATAAATCGGTGACACGCGCCAGTCGTCTTCGTCGCGGGATAAGACCGTTCCGCTCTGATCCGTCTGCGTAATTCCACTGGGTGCGACAAACGCCTGATTCCTGAACTCTTCCTGCTCAGCCACACCATCGCACGCACCAAGACAAAGTGCAGCTAACAGTAGCGGGACCGCACCCCGCCTGGGCCAAATGCAACGGGCTTGCCGTATCATCAACTTGCATTACGCCATTAACGCGCATTGTTCCACAGAAAGGCATGAAACAAGTGTTGAAAGCCCGTGATTTGCGTGTGCGCCAGCGTAAACGAATCATTTTGCATGGCATTTCCTTTGAACTCACGGGGGGGACACTGACCGGGCTGGTAGGTCCCAACGGCAGTGGAAAGACGACGCTACTTCGTACAATTTGTGGTTTCTTGCCATATACAGGATTGCTGCGGCTGCTTGGCCGGGAGGTACGCAACTGGCCTACCCGTGATCTTGCACGAAACTTGGCAGTGGTTCGCCAAGCCTCATCCCTGTCCTTCGATTTTGCCGTTGCAGAAATCGTCCGCCTCGGCCTGCTCCCTCATAAAGGCCTATTGGAAGGACACTCCAAGTGCGACATCGAGCGCCTGCATTCCGCACTGGCACAGGTTGATCTAGAAGGCTTCGCCTCGCGTCGCATGCACTCGCTTAGTGGTGGCGAACAACAAAGGGTCTATCTGGCTCAGGCACTGCTCCAGAATGCCAATATTCTTTTACTGGATGAGCCGATGACACATCTGGATGTGAGTCATCAGTACCGGTTTCTGCATGTCATTCAGGAACTCGTGGACCGGGGACGCTGCGTCGTGGTAGTATTCCATGACCTAGAGCTGGCCGCACGCTTTTCTGACAACATGCTCGTCTTGCAGGAGGGACACCTCGTTGCCGCAGGCTCCCCCTTGAAGGTACTCACTCAATCACTACTTTCTGACGTTTTCCGTATGCGGGCAAGCGTTCACGTTACCGAATCGGGACAGACTGGCATTTCGTACGACTGTCCGACCGATTTATGAGTACTGACATACTTTGCATTTATTTTGCAAAACATCCAATTCCACTGCCCCCGAAAATACCGCTCCTTTGCTATCATAGTTTGTATGGCTCCAAGGATTTATACTCGAACCGGGGATGATGGTACAACCGGAGTTTTCGGTGGCAATCGGATTCCCAAGTCCCACGCACGAATGGAGGCTCTTGGAGCCGTGGACGAGACGAATGCTGCGATTGGCGTGGTACGTACCTGCCTGCCGGATACGCATTCAGACCTTCATGAGCTGCTTTTGCGCTTACAGGACGACCTGTTTGTGGTTGGCGCAGATCTGGCTACGCCTCTACAGTCTCGCACCAAAACACAGCGGATTACGGCCGATCATGTAACAGCACTGGAATCTGCAATAGATGCCTCGGAAAATTCTCTCGAACCGTTGACCAAATTTGTTCTCCCGGGAGGTGCACCGGCCGCGGCCGCTTTGCACGTGGCCCGCGGTAATTGCCGGCGTGCAGAACGCCGGGTAGTAGCCGCACTTGATTCCATTGCCCTAAGCCTGCATCTTTTGCGATACCTGAATCGTCTGTCTGATTTGCTGTTTGTCCTCGCTCGAAAGATAAACCAGGACGCGGGCCATGCCGATACGCTGTGGACTGGTAACGGATAGGCCACACAACGCATTATGAAACCTCGCTGGGGTCTCGGTTCCTTCGTCATGCCGGCATGGGACATTGCGGCACGCACAGCCGTGGCGTTGCTGCTGATCAGCACACTACAGCTCGTGGTCACGTCGCGAACCAACGAAAACATGCAGGCGAGGCCAGCACTGGAACGTGACCAATTTGGAATCCCGGTGGATTACTTTCGGCAAACCGTTCATACATTCCGCCGTGGCGAATCCCTTTCCGGGGTGCTTGCCAGTCATGACATCGAATCGGCAGCAGCCTATAACGCAGCAACGAAAGTGCAATCCCTCATTGATTTGAAACGGATCCGCGCCGGCGATCCAATCCATGTTTACACCGATGCCCTGACCGGTGCCAACTCGATCTTTGTCTACCGTCCCAGCCCGGAGCGTTATGTCACGTTTGATTTCCGGGACTCGGTGGCGATCTATGAGGGAACGTTAAAGACGCGCGTGGTCGAGCACTCCGCCACCGTCAACGTAGAAACGAACCTGTATAAAGCGCTTATCGATTTAAAACTCAGCCCGGCCCTAGCCTCACAGTTGGCCAACATTTTTGCCTGGCAAGTCAGCTTCTATCACTTACAAAAGGGGGATCAGTTTTCGCTGCTGTTTGAAGACCGTCTGATTGACAGCACATCCATTGGTACAACAATTATCGCAGCACGACTGGAGCATGGCGGTCGCTCGCACTATGCCTACCGCTTTGATCATCAGGGCCTGACGGACTACTATGATGGAGAGGGACGTTCACTCAGACGCCCCTTCTTGCGTGCGCCAATAAACTACACGCGGATTTCGTCCCGATATTCCAAACGACGGTTCCATCCGGTGCAGAGGCGCTATAAGGCACATCTCGGGACCGACTTTGCAGCACCTGTGGGAACGCCGATTGTGGCCACGGCAGATGGTGTTGTCACGCATGCCACTTACAGTAGTGGCAACGGGCGCTATGTCAAGATCCGCCACCATGATGTCTACATGACGGCATACCTCCACATGTCCAAGATTGCTCAAGGCATAAGGCCCGGACGGGCTGTCCAACAGGGCGAGATCATTGGATACGTAGGAAGTACGGGGTTGGCCACCGGTCCGCATGTGTGCTATCGCTTCTGGGTTAACGGCCAGCAGGTCGATGCCCTGCAAGTTTCTCTGCCCCCGTCCAAACCGCTCCCTGCTGACGCGATGCCGGCCTTTTCGATGGTGCGCGATTCGCTCGATCATCGGCTGCCCACAACTCCCTGAGCGCCGGGGGCTGGATCACTTGTGCCGAGTGACCTCTGCGTGTTTCGAACGGATTCGGATCCAGTACAAATCTGCAAATTAGAGTCTGACTGGAATCCTGCAGCCAGGGAAACACCGCTTACAGGCAGCTGAGGCGAGCCGGCCCACGAACACAAGAACATGTCCAGCTGTACCGCTCGTTTACGTATGATTAATCAGGCTGCTGGATCAAGTTCTTATCGCGTTATCGTATGGACGAAATGCACTTCGGCGCCTCCAACGCAGTGAATCGGGTAAACTTGGCCAAGGACACAGAGGCGGCTCACCCTTGGCCCACACCCCTACGGCTCGAAAAACAGTTAATGTGCGATTGCGGTGGGTCCCTCTGGTGCAATCCATCACCCTTCTGCGGCACAACTGCCCCCTCCAACCCACTCTGATTATCGTCGGAATAAAAGCCTTTGTCGTAATTGACCCACTCTTGCAAAGTCGGATGCCGCCGTTTCTGTCCCACACGAGTTCACGATCCGCAATCACAAAAGTCACGCCCGATTCAACTGCCCCGGCCTTTCATATCCAGCAAAAGCCTGCAGTGAAGCCCCCTTCATGGAACCAACTCCTGCCTCACCAGCCACTGGCCATACTGCCCACCGGACATCTGTCCCAATGCCGCAAAACAGCGGCGAAGCCCAAAAGGGAATTGAGGGCATCTTAGCATAAGACTGATCCGGTTTGATCGAATGGTGGAAACGAGCTCCTGTAGCTCTTCCTGCCGCCCAGGCCTGCTATCTGCGTATGATCCCAAGGCGGCCCAAACAAGGATGCATGCTCCACATCGGGCCTCGATTCTGCCCCTTCGATCCTAAGCACAGCGTCCCGGCAAGCTAGCGCCGGCTCGGGCGCCGCGGCGCGGCAATTTCCAATGTGCTCGTAGCTGTTGCATCGCCCTGCAAGAACTCCAGCGTATATGTGCCGACCGGGAGGTAGAATGTGCCATTATCCGCGGCTTCCAAGGTCTCTTCATTTGCCTCATTCCAAGCTGATACTTGATCTGTATCAACAGACAGGTCGTAAGTGAGATAATTCAATCCATGCCCTGCAGCATCTTCGAGCGTATTCATAAGCAACCCGTCTTCACTCATCACTTGTACGACTGTTGCGCCAGCAGCCCCGGCAAAGTACGCGATCTGCATCTCAGGTTCGAAAGCTTCCGCCCATACCACCCTTTGACTGCCCCAGAAGCCAGAATGGATAATGGATTCCACCGGGAACACATGCAATGCGGTTGCCAGTACCTCCGGTGTGCACGCCTGTACATATTCAATGTCCGCTTGATAAATCGACCGGCCGTGCGTGCCCACCAGTAGATGCTGCTCCCGGGCCTGAATCTTCAGGTCGTGCACCGGCGCGTTGGGCATATCTCCCTGCATGGACATGAATGAGTCTCCACCATCTACCGATACATACAGGCCGTTGTCGGTCCCTATGTAGAGCACATTCGCATTCGACGGATCTTCCAGAATCACATTTACGGGCTCTTGGGGCAGTCCGTCTTGTAACGCTTGCCATGTCGCTCCAAAATCATCAGACCGATATACATACGGCGCAAAGTGATCCCAGCGATATCCGTTGAGTGCCACGTATACGCGCCCCAGTTCGTGGTGTGAGGTCTCAACGCGGCTCACCCATAACTCGCCCCACTCGTCATCCGATATATTCTCCCAAGTGTATCCACCATCACGTGATACGTGTACCAGCCCGTCATCCGAACCCGTATACAAGAGACCAAATCGCAGCGGTGATTCGTCAATCGTGGTGAGCGTTCCGTAGGGCACATCTCCGCGCCGTCCGCCTCGTGTCAAATCGCCGGAGAGCGTTTCCCAGTCGTCCCCCCGATTGAAGGAACGGTGCAACTTGTTCGAACCTAGATAGAGGACATCCTGGTTATGGCGTGACAGATGAATCGGGGTCTGCCAGTTGAATCGCAATGGGCGCTCGCCCAGCGTGTGACGCGGCCGGATTGAAGAACTCCCAATTCCTTTTTCGATACGCCGGTACGCACCAAACTGTGAACCCGTATAGACGATGTCATTGGTGCGTGTGTCAATCTCCACTTGCATGCCGTCGCCACCCAGGTACCGGTCATATGGGTACTCTCCACTTGCATGCCAACCCAGTGAGTGGGTATACGTGTGTGGGCCACCCCAAACACCGTTATCCTGGAGGCCCCCGTATACGTGGTACGGATCCGCGTCATCCACACCAATCGCATAAAACTGGCCCACAGCTGGCGTATTGGCCTTGAACCAAGTCGCCCCGTCGTCATATGTAATATTGAGTCCGCCATCATTGCCATCCAGCAAGTGGCCGGGGCGCGTTGGATTGACCCATAACGCCTGATGGTCGGCGTGCACGTGCGGCCCCCCGACAGACTTCCACATGGCGCCACCATCGTCTGAGCGCAAGAGAGGAACACCAAGGATGTAGATGCGATTTGCATCATCGGGAGCAACCCGGATTTCTCCGAAATAATACCCGTAGGAGTTGTACACACTGTCGAGGTAGTCTTCGTGGGTTCGCGTCCACGAGACGCCGCCATCGTCACTTCTGTATACTTCGGCTCCGATCACAGGCGTATCGAAGAGCTCCCGATTGGCATCTTCCACATACCAGACCAGATGGACCGGTTCTATCTCTTCGCGCTCGACCATACCCATGATGACTTCAGCCGTGTAGCGCGACTCAAATCCATTCTCCTCCAAATAGGAATCCACAGCATCCTCATCCAACTCGAGGAATTCCTCACGCGACATATCACGCAGCGCGTCGCGTTCAAGTACGAGGGCTTCATCCTCACCCGTTTCCTCTTCCGGACGGCGATACTGGTTGTCGACTATGGCATAGAGCGTACCGGATGTGTGCATGGCCAACCCGATACGCCCGACGCCCTCGCCGTCGGGCAGTCCCTCTGCAGTTAGCCTGTCCCAAGTATTACCGCCGTCATTGGATTTCCAGATTCCAGAATCCGCACCTCCTTCCACAAAATTCCAGGCGCGGCGCTCCCGGTGCCAAGCTGTCGCATACAGCACATCAGGATTGGAGGGATCAAGCAACAGGTCAATAACACCCGCTTTCTCGGACACATGCAGCGTCTTCATCCATGTGCTGCCACCGTCCGTACTCTTGTACACCCCGCGATTCGTGTTCGGCGAGTACAAGGCACCCACAGCAGCCACCCAGATGGTGTTGGAATTCATAGGATGGAGGAGGATCCGGCCAATACGGTGCGTCTCTTCGAGTCCCATGTGTGTCCACGTCTCGCCGCGATCCTCGGACTTATAGACCCCCGTACCTGCGTAGGAGGAGCGGCTGGAGTTATTTTCGCCGGTGCCGACCCAGATTTCCTCGCCACGTTGCCAGTTCACGGCGATATCCCCGATGGTCATCGCCGCCTCGTGATCAAACAGGGGCGAAAACGACTGGCCGTTGTTTTCAGACCGCCACAGCCCGCCGGACGCGTAAGCCACATACATCTGTACGGGATCTTCCGGATTGGCCTCGATATCTACAATGCGGCCGCTCATAATTGTCGGACCGATATTGTCAAATTTTACGTTTTCGAAATACGACAGACCGGCCTGCTCTTTCCTCTGCCCAAAACTGGCCAACCGCACGGCTCCAGGCGTTGGCTCAAATAGAGAATTCATTTCCGGCTGCTGTGCTGCGGCAATTGACGCCAAAAGCAGAAGGGATATTGACAACGTACAGTAATGCATGGGCTGGTCGGATAGGGTTAGCGGCAAAGGTACGGCAACCAAATCTACAACAGCCCCACCAGATCCTCTTGTCCTATCCAAGTGCCGCAGCCCCCGCACCCTTTGGGTCGTGGCGGCCTTCACAGAAGAACACTTGTTCGGCTACGGCTGCAGCAGATTATTTGCAGCATACCGTTCGAGCTTGGAGAACGAAATGTCATCGCGAGTCTCTTCGCACACGCCCATGCCGACTCCGTCTCCTTCGACACCTACAAAGAATCTGCCGGCGACCCAGACTTGGATTGTGCAGGAAGCATGTCCATCCTCAACCTCAAACTTTTCGTAGGAAGGCCACGTCTTCTTCCGCACCTGGAACGGCCGGGTACGTTCGAATCCGCGGTTGCTTTCACGGTCAATACCCCCTTCCTGCCAATCCATGAATGCCAGTCGGGCCAGCCCACTGAGTGGCGCAAGATCCGCGATGAATACCATAACACTGCGATTCGCGTCGGCATACGTAGCGGATGCGGCAGAGAGCAGCCGGTTTATTTGATTGGTCTGTTCCCCGGTGCTTGTCCGTAGCAGTCCCTCCACTTCACGCGGCAAGAGACGCTCCAGTTGCCCCACCTCCATTAATTCAGGCGACGGCACATCTCCACGGATCGTACGCACGAAATTGATCGCTTCCTCCGCAGCAGTGAGTAGCTCACCTACCCTATCCCTGTCTCCAGATGCCGCAGAATCCCATGGCGCTTCTGGTACTTTAGGAGCCTTATCGTACTCACCGACCTCCTGCTTCGAATGCTGTGCCGCCTGTTCATCTTCTACGGATACTTCACACGCAACAAATGCCCCGCCCAAAAGAGTCATCAGAATTAAATGGTACCGCTTCGCCATGATCCCCTGGTAACAATAAATTCCAATACGCGGCCAGTTCAGATTCCCCCTTTACGTGCTTTGCCACGGTAAGGATTCACCACTCTTTGTGCCGAGCACGTACTCGCCTATTGCGTGGCAGCTACCAATCCAAGCTACAGTTGTGCCTTCAAGGCCATCCAAGCTTCGTCACCAATGTGCTCGACACTGCGCAACGTGCCGTCTTCGTTCTGGCAATTAATCTCGATGCTTACACCAAGCAGCCCATCGTTCAATAACAAACCATAAGTCGCATGCACCTCCGCCTGGAACACTGTATTCTCTTCGTGCAGGTCATGTGTAGCTTCCGTATAACTTCGCTTTTGTTTCTTAGAAACCAATCCTGCAGACAGTTGGGGGATTATATTAAAGTAAATTGTTAGATCTGGCCGAGGCATTCCATAAGTCTTGAATTCCAGACTTGATAACCATTGAATGTATTCATCACGCCCGCTTTCAGGGATGCGTGCGCCCTGATAGGCCAGATTGGATCCCACATAGCGATCGGCCAGCACCAGCGTGTGCTCCTTAAGCAGGGTTTGCAGATGCCGCTGACTCTCTAGGCGATCAAGTGCGAAGAGCGTCCCAACCAAATGGGGGGACACTTTTTGCAGGGTTCCCATCCGGCCGTTCAGATAATCAGCTATCAAACGGGAGCTATTGGTTTTGCCATAGCGTGGAAAGGAAACGGTCGCGACCGACAGTCCTTCCACGGACGCTCGGCCAGCCAAGAGGCGAGTCTGTGTACCCTTGCCGGCACCATCTATACCTTCAATCGCAACCAGCATATCACATGCTGCGCCGGTACTGTCCACCGACACGAAACAGCGTCTCCGTGATTTGCCCTAACGAGCAGACTCGGACGGTGTCCATCAGTTCAGCAAACAGGTTGCCCCGCCCATGTGCTACGCTGGACAAACGTGATAGAGCTGCGGTGGCACGCTCCTTATTGCGTGCCTGAAAGGAACGAAGGTTTGCTATCTGGTGTCGTTTTTCCGCTTCGGAAGAACGCATCAAGGATTGTGGCATGGCTTCTTCCATCAGCTCCGGATGAGCATCAAACGTATTGACACCAATCAGGGGCAGGGCCCCGGATTGCTTTTGCTGTTCGTAGTACAAGGATTCTTCCTGAATCTTGCCGCGCTGGTACATAGATTCCATGGCCCCCAAAACGCCGCCCCGATCGTTGAGGCGTTCGAATTCGACCAGCACAGCTTCCTCAACCAGGTCGGTCAACTCTTGAATAATGTACGATCCCTGTAACGGGTTTTCGTTTCTGGCCATACCCAGCTCCTTGTTAATAATGAGCTGGATCGCAATTGCCCGGCGTACACTTTCTTCCGTGGGTGTTGTCAGTGCTTCATCATAAGCGTTCGTATGAAGGCTGTTACAGTTATCGTATACGGCATACAGTGCTTGGAGCGTGGTTCGAATGTCATTGAATGCCATTTCCTTTGCATGGAGGCTGCGCCCGGATGTCTGGATATGGTACTTCAGTTTCTGACTACGCACGTTGGCCCCGTACTTTTCTCGCATGGTTACGGCCCAAATGCGTCGTGCCACGCGGCCAATCACGCTGTACTCCGGGTCCATGCCATTTGAGAAAAAGAACGACAGATTATGCGCAAAATCATCAATGGCCAAGCCGCGGCCAAGATAATACTCGACAAACGTGAAACCGTTGGCCAGCGTGAAGGCGAGTTGCGTAATCGGATTGGCACCGGCTTCAGCAATGTGGTACCCGGAAATCGACACCGAGTAGAAATTGCGAACTCGCTCACGCGTAAAGTATTCCTGCACGTCCCCCATCATCCGAAGTGCAAGCTCTGTCGAGAAGATGCATGTGTTCTGCGCCTGATCTTCCTTCAAAATATCCGCTTGGACGGTTCCGCGAACTGTGTTTAACGTGTCGGCACGGATTTGAGCCAACTCTTCCACACCCAGCACATTCCAGTCTGCCAAGTCTTGGCCGGTCACTCCCAGAAGTCCCAGCCCAGACCCATCATGCGAATCCGGCAGTGCCTCTTCTCTGCCTGCGGGGCCAAAGGGACTATACTTGGGCTGCTCTCCCACAAGGTGATTCCCAGTGGCCACCCCCGCCTTTTCCCAACGCCCTTCGCGTCTCAAAAAACGCTCCACAGCCTGATCAATGGCCGTGTTGAGAAACATGGCCAAGATCATGGGGGCCGGCCCGTTAATCGTCATGGACACGCTAGTCTTGGGATCGGCCAAATCGAAACCGCTATAGAGCTTTTTCATATCGTCCAGCGTGCAAACCGATACCCCGGCGTTGCCCACCTTGCCGAATATATCTGGCCGCTCGTGTGGATCAAATCCATACAGCGTGACGGAATCAAAGGCGGTTGACAGACGGCAGGCGGGCATGCCGGCAGATACCAAATGGAACCGGCGATTTGTGCGCTCCGGGCATCCCTCGCCGGCAAACATGCGCATGGATTCTTCTTCCGTGCGCTTGAAGGGATAGACGCCCGCCGTAAACGGATAATAGCCCGGCAAATTCTCGAACAGCGCAAACGCAAGTCGCTCACCCGGATCTTCAGACTTGGGCAGCGCCACACGCGGTACTCGCAGATCGGACAGTGTCGTATGCTGTAAAGGTATCGTAATCGTGCGCCCCCGCACCTCATACGTATACGATTCGCGTCTGTATTTCTCCGCGAGTATCTCCCAGTTTGTTAGAATGTTCTTGCACCGACTGTCAAGTCGGTCATACCAGTGCTGCTGCATGGACTCCAGCCTTGCAGAAAGCGTCGCCACATCCGGCGGATTCCAGTCAATGGCCTGACGCCATGCACCTTGAGCCTGCCCCCACTTGCGAGCGAACACAATCTGCGATCGTGCCCATTTCCGATAATCGCGCAGCGTCTCTGCGATTTCGCCCAGATAGCGCTGCCGGCTGGATGAAATAATGGCCTCATCTTCCGGCTCGGGCATGTCCATCTCCGGGCTGGACCCGTGTGCGAAACCGTGTTCTTCTTGCAGCGTGCGCACTACATCTGCATACAGCCGAGTCACACCTGGATCGTCGAAGCGTGCCGCCATTGTGGGATATACAGGCATTTCCTCCGGGCGGCACCCGAAGGCGGCACGATTGCGCTGGACTTGTTTGCGCACGTCACGCAGCGCATCCCGGCTGCCCCGATGATCGTACTTATTGAGTACGACGAAGTCTGCCGCATCCAGCATGCCTATTTTCTCGAGCTGGGTGGCGGCACCGTAGTCTCTCGTCATAACGTAGAGTGAGACATCGACCAAGTCCACGATTTCGGTGTCACTCTGGCCGATACCCGCCGTCTCCACGATGACAAGATCAAATCCGGCCATCTGGCACGACTTAATGCAGCGTCGCAAGGCCTGACTAGTGGCCCGGTGCACTTGCCGTGTCGCCAGACTTCGCATGAATGCACGTTCGTTCGCTTGCGGCTGGTAGAGCGCATTCATGCGAATACGATCACCCAATAGCGCTCCGCCAGTGCGTTTTTGTGTCGGGTCTACGGACAACACAGCCACACAAGCTGCCTGTGTGTCTGCCAGCAGGCGCAGCACAATTTCGTCGGTAAGTGTTGATTTGCCCGCTCCTCCGGTCCCGGTAATACCCAGCACCGGAGGCCGCGGGCCGGATACGGAACCCGCCCCAGGCAGGCCGTTGGAATGCATCTCGACGATGGATAGCTGACGAGCCAACTGGTCAAACGGCCGGGGTCCAGGCTTGCGACCCGCCACAGAAAAATCGCATCGTTTGAGCATAATATTGACCATGCCCTGTAAGCCCAGCCGCATCCCATCCTGCGACGTGAAGACGCGGGTCATACCGTACCTGTGCATTTTCAGGACCTCGTCCGGCGCAATAACACCGCCCCCTCCACCAAATACCTGCACATGCGCTGCGTCGCGTTCGCGCAGCATTTCAATGAGGTATCGGAAATACTCGAGATGTCCTCCCTGATAGGATGAAACTGCTATGCCCTGCGCATCCTCCTGCAGTGCAGTCTCAACCACCTCACGCACCGAACGGTTATGGCCCAAATGGATGACTTCAGCTCCGGACGTCTGTAACACGCGGCGAATGATGTTGATGGCCGCATCGTGACCGTCAAACAGGCTCGCAGCCGTAACCATCCGTATCGGATGCTTGGCCGTGTACGGATGGGGCGAGGAGCGCTGAGCCATGACCAGACCTGACTAAAATCAACGGGCTGTTACACTGCCGCACAATATAAGGCCGGTTGCACAGTTGCTACCCGGTCCTGGGTTGGGCCCGTTGCTACACGATCTTCGTCTACGCCGCGAGAGCAGTCAGGTTTGCAATGATCCCGAAAGAGGCAAAAAACTGATTCGTACCTTTCAACTGAGTAAATTCGAATTACGTATCACAACAAACTGGGGGCCATCATGATCGGAAATCAACTTGATCGTTACAGAGATGCCGGACTGCTCATTATCAGGGTGGGCTTTGGGCTTGGTTTTCTCTTTTTCCATGGCTGGGGCAAGCTCACAGGGGGAGCCGATGCCTGGGGTGAAATTGGCCAGGCGATGGGAATGTTGGGCATTGGTTTCGGTCATACCTTCTTTGGCTTCATGGCGGCACTCGCGGAATCATTAGGCGGCTTGTTGTTCGCCGTGGGCTTTCTTTACCGTCCTGCGGTTGCCCTCTTGGGCCTGACCATGGTTATGGCTGCACTGCACCACATTGTCAACGATGTTGGAAGTCCCGCCCATGCGGTTAAGAACGCGTTTTTCTTCGCCGGCATGTTTCTGGTCGGTCCGGGCAAATTCAGTGTCGATTGCACACTTTCCAAGAAATGTGCGGTCAGCGGTGTCACGATTATTGGAATCGTGCTACTCGCTGCAGCAAGTCCTGCGCAGACGTTTGCCCAGCACAGTACCGTGCATGACAATCTGTCAATGACCAGCGAAATACTGGACAGCGAACGAAAATATGCCGTCTATCTTCCTCCGGACTATCATACCTCCGAGCGCCACTATCCGGTGTTGTACCTGCTTCATGGAGCAGGGGACGATCAAACGGGCTGGATTCAATTCGGTGAGGTGCGCCACATCACGGACAAGGCTATCGCAGCGGGTCAGGCGACGCCAATGATCATCATTATGCCCGATGCGAACACCGGCGAGCGCGGCTACTTTAATAATGTCACCAACACATGGCGTTATGAGGATTTCTTTTTTGACGAACTCATGCCGCATGTGGAAGAAACTTTTCGGATCAAGAGCGAGAAACGGTATCGAGCCGTTGCGGGACTCTCCATGGGTGGCGGCGGCTCTTTCATGTACGCGCTTCACCGCCCTGACTTGTTCTCAAGTGCCGCCCCGCTCAGTGCGTGGGTGGGCCCGGCTTCCGTTGAATCGTACAAGGAGGTTATGCGGCGCTGGGGCAATGCGCTACCGGACTTGTCAGACGATGAGTTGGAGGCTTACGTCAACCGGCATAACGCCGTAGAACTTATCAAGTCGCTGCCTGCTGACGACCTCCGCTCTGTGCGCTGGTTTATCGACTGCGGTGATGACGACTTCCTGTATGAAGGCAACTCACTCGCACACATTGCCATGCGTCAACGCGAAATACCGCATGAATTCCGAATTCGCGATGGTGGTCACACTTGGACCTACTGGCGTGAAAGCTTGCCCGTAGTACTGGATTTTATTTCCCAAGCCTTTCACCAGTACTAGATGCTCAGCAGTTCGCAGGCGAGTGGCTACGCGGCATGGGCCTGCAATTTCAAAAAATTGCCTAGACACATCTACCCGCGTCCGGGCCTGAATCTGTTGTGCCTGGTTTGTGCCATGCTGCTGCTTGGCTCTGTGCAGGTGAGAGCCCAGAATCCGGGACATGAATCCGTGCTGGAGCTCACCCGGGTAAACGGTCAAATCCGGATTGACGGCCGTGTAGAAGAGCCAGCCTGGGACAACGTGTCCCCGCTGCCACTCGTAATGTATGAACCCGTATTCGAGGGGGACATGACGGAGCGCTCTGAAATACGTATAGGCTATGACGCTGAGTATTTCTATGCCTCGGGCCGTTTCTATGACTCGAATCCCGATGACATTCGGGCAAATTCCATGTACCGGGACCGCTACAGCGGTGACGACACATTTTCGCTCTTTTTGGACACATTCAATGACCGCCAAAATGCGATCTGGCTGGCGGTGAATCCTAATGCGGTCCGGATGGACTATGCCATATCCAATGATTTGGAGGGTGGCGGTCCCAACCCTTTTGGCCGCGTCATTAATCCAAGCTGGAACACCTATTGGGACGTTGCTACAATACGCACGCACGAGGGCTGGTTTGTTGAGATGCGTGTGCCGCTTTCCAGTTTGGGCTTTCAGATACGGGACGGTGTCGTGGAAATGGGCCTGGCCACCATGCGACGGATATCGCGCAAGAATGAAATGCACTTGTTTCCAGCCATTGCTCCCAACTGGAACATGGCCTTTGCGAAACCCAGCCAGTTCCAGCGAATTCAGTTGCGCGATGTCAGTGCCCGCAAACCTGTTTACATTACGCCCTACGCCGCTGGCGGCGGTTCGCAGCTAAATGAACTCACCACCGATGAAACCAATTACGTGCAAACCGACAACCTTACGGCTGATATCGGTGGGGACATCAAGTACAGTCTGACGAATAACCTGACCCTAGATCTTACTGTTAATACGGACTTTGCACAGGCCGAAGTGGACGATGAGCAGGTCAATTTAACCCGCTTCTCATTGTTCTTTCCTGAAAAACGCCAGTTCTTTCAGGAACGAGCCGGCATATTTGAGTACCGAACGAGTGGACGTTTCGACCGCGTTTTTCACACGCGGCAAATCGGCCTGAAGGAGGGAAAAACGATTCCCATTATTGGCGGTGCCCGCCTGGTAGGACGCATTGGGGGTTGGGGCGTAGGCACCATCAATTTGCAAACCGCCTCTCTCGGCTCGCAGCCTTCCGAGAACTTTGGCGTCTACCGCGCGCGCAAGCAGGTTTTCAACCCTAACTCGTATGTAGGTGGTATCGTGACCACGCGTATCGGCTCCGACAGCACTTGGAATGCCGTCTACGGATTGGACGGAATCATTCGTGTGGGGCGAAAAGAGTACGTTGAACTCAAGTGGGCCCAAACATACGATGAAGCTCACAACAACCGATTGATCGGGCCCAACGGTTTCGCACGGGCCCGACTGGAACGGCGCACCGAAATTGGGCTCTCCTACACAATTTCGGCAAGTTGGGGAGGCGCCGATTTTAGTCCGGGCATCGGTTTTGTTTCTCGTACTGGCTTCATACAACCGTTTGCAACGCTGGGTTATGGCTGGCTCACGGGCTCGTCGTCACCTGTATTGTCAATGCGTCCGTGGTTGATTTTTTCGCAATACCTTCGAGACCGTGATGGCAGCCTCGAGTCAGGCCTATACTGGCTAAGGTGGGATATCATCATGAAGTCGGGAGACGCATATGGCTTTGGACTTGAGACTTACTCTGAAGATCTCCAGGAAGCTGTGGAATTTCCTGAAGGCACCGAAGTGCCTGTGGGCCGTTACCGTTACTATGCGCTTTCTTGGGATTACGAAATGCGTGACGGACGCCTTCTAAGGATCGATGCAACAGCATCCGCTGGCACTTTCTTTGACGGCACCAATATTGAAGTCCAAGCGGAACCCACGTGGAATCTGTCGCGATTTCTTGAACTCGGCGCGACTTATCAATTCAATCGTGTACGGTTTCCCGATCGGGATCAAGGGTTTTACGTGCACTTAGCGCGGTTACGTTCGCAGCTCGCATTCTCGACCAAGGCAAGCGTCAGCGCGTTTCTGCAGTACAACACGGCCACGGATACTTTTTCCGCAAACATGCGCTTCCGTTATAATTTCCGGGAAGGGAACGATCTCTGGATCGTCTTCAACGAGGGCCGCAACACAGACCGTTTTCGTGAGACGCCCACGTTGCCCGAACTGGAAAGCCGCACGGTTCTACTGAAGTACACGTACACTTTTATAAGGTAGAGGTCCTCACGAGTAATTGCCATGGCTACAACGAGTTTACTACACCGCACGACCCTGATTCACGCTCTTCAGTTCTCCCTGTTAAGCCTTGTGGTTGGACTGTTCCCCAACCACACCTTAGCCCAGCGGCGTGGTAACGTGCAGCTACCCGAAGGGCCCGGCAAGGCGTTGGTGGAGGCTGCATGCTCTTCTTGCCATTCGATGGGCACGATTGTACGCTCCGGCGGCTTTGATACGCCGGAAAAGTGGCGCGAGGTAAATGACTCCATGATTGATTTGCCTGAAGCAGAGGCTCGCACCATTGCCGAATACCTGGCGGCACACTTTCCGTCCAAACCGGAGCGCCGCCCCCAGCTTGTAGATGGCCCCGTGGAGATTGAGTTCAAGGAGTGGATCGTGCCAACACTGGGCCAACGCTCCCGCGACCCCATTGAGGCACCCGACGGATCCATCTGGTGGACGGGTATGTGGGCCAGCCTAGTGGGGCGAATCGACGCGACTACTGGTCAGATGAAAGAGTACCCGCTGCCGCCGTCGGCCCGCCCCCACAGCATTGTCCCGGATGGAGATGGCTACATTTGGTACACTGGCAACAGCAATGGTACCATTGGCAAATTGGATCCGGAAACGGGCGAAATCACTGAATACAAGACAGAGGCGGGAGATCCACACACAGCCATCTTCCATCCCAACGGCAAGCTGTACTTTACCTCCCAACGGGCCGCCATGCTTGGCCGGTTGAACCCTGAAACGGGCGAACTGACCGAAGTCTCGACAGCTCCTCGGCCCTATGGCATTAAAGTCGCTGCTGACGGCACCGTCTGGGTGGCCTACAACGGCACCAACAAGCTGGGAGCCGTAAATCCGGAAACCATGGAGATACGCTATTTTGAGGTGCCTGACGAGCGTACACGCATACGCCGGCTGGGAATTGACTCCAAGGGATTGATTTGGTTTGTCAACTCAAGTTTGGGACGCATTGGGCGGTTAGACCCGGAAACCGGCGACATCAAGCAGTGGGATTCACCGAGTGGACCAACGTCACATCCGTATAGCCTCGCAGTGATCAATGACAAAATATGGTACAACGAATCCGGAATGCGGCCGGACGCGCTCGTACGATTTGATCCGGAAACCGAATCTTTTCAGAGTTGGGCCATTCCCAGCGGTGTGGGCATCATCCGGCATACCTGGGTCACCCGCGATGGCCACCTGCTTATTCATCAGAGCAGCTCCAACCGCGTGGGCCTGGTCACGATCAAGGACTTGGCAAATTGAATCTGCAGTTACTTGCGGTGGAAGCATTCACGACCGCAGTCAGGAGGGCATTGTACAGGACTCTCTTGGAGGAACAATCTTGCGGTCGGACACGGCAGTACAATTCAAGTGAGTCGACAAAAGCGTATAATCTGATCTGCCAAAGTATTTTTCCAGTGGCAGCCGTGTGTACAGCGCTGGCTGAATGGGTTCACAGGTGCCATTTGACCGAAATGCAGGCGACACCACTAAGTAATGATGCTGTGCTAGAACCCGCGAGATTAGTCTCGTGATTGGCCACGGTCAATCACGCATTCGACCTCATAGGCTTTGAGAATTGTGCAGTTGTGGAGCATCTGTTGATGTTTTGGCCTCATCCACCAATAGACCATCGCAATTTCCCATTGGACTTTTCAAGTGATTGTCCTCTGGTAACGCTGCGAATTGGCTCGAAGACGATGTAGCTGCTCGCTTACTCCAACGCGTGAGACTTGTACCTCGCAAAGG
>JAAXGT010000190.1 GCA_012271205.1 Rhodothermales bacterium | reverse complement strand
CCGGAACCCGGTGAACCGCGCAACATTTTCGAAAAGCTGGATGACGTTGCCGTCATTCACCGGCTTACCGGGGCAACTCCCCGCGTGTCACTTCACATTCCCTGGGATGAGCCGGACGATCCAGCAGCATTGCGTCAATATGCAAATCAGCTGGGACTCGGATTCGACGCAGTTAACTCGAATACTTTTCAGGATCAACCAAATCAGCCCCACAGCTACAAATTCGGCTCTCTCTGTCACAGTGACCCTGCGGTACGAGCCCAAGCCGTGGAGCATCACGTACATGTCATAAAGACGGGCCAGTCACTGGGCTCGAAGGCCCTGACCGTCTGGCTGGCTGACGGAAGCAATTATCCCGGTCAGATACATTTTCGGAAGAGCTTTGCGCGCGTAGTAGAAGGGTTGGAGACAGTGTATGGCGAGCTTCCTGACGATTGGCAATTGTATACCGAGCACAAGCCCTTTGAACCGGCATTCTATGCAACTGTTGTCCAGGACTGGGGATCTTCACTGCTTTTGGCACAGACCCTGGGACCAAAGGCATCGTGCCTGGTGGACCTGGGACACCACCTGCCTAATTGTAATGTAGAGCTTGTTGTGGCACGCCTCATCACCGCGGGCAAGCTCGGCGGGTTTCATTTCAATGATTCCATGTATGGCGATGACGACCTGACAGCCGGCTCAATCCACCCGTACCAGCTCTTTCTCATTTTCAATGAGCTCGTCGATGCCAGCCGGGAACAAGGGGAATCATTTGCACCTGCCTACATGATTGATCAAAGCCACAATGTGAAAGACCCGATTGAGGCCTTACTCATAACCGTGGACGTTTTGCAGCAAGCTCTGGCCAAAGCGTTTCTGGTACACCGACCGGCTTTGTCACACTTCCAGATGATCAATGATGTGCTTATGGCAGAGCTGACCCTGAAAGAAGCCTACGACACCGACGTGCGTCCACTTGTAAAAGAAGTACGCCGCAGAGCAGGATGTGCTCTGGATCCATTGACCGCGTTCAGGGAGTCCGGATACCGCCGGCAGGCCGCTT
The DNA here is from genome assembly GCA_012271205.1 of Rhodothermales bacterium. Lineage (GTDB taxonomy): Bacteria > Bacteroidota > Rhodothermia > Rhodothermales > Bin80 > JAAXGT01. Next base: position 15,136 of record JAAXGT010000190.1, on the reverse strand, counting down.
CCCGCCGCATCGCAAACACTTATGTACCCCCGCAAAGCCTTTAGCCAGATCGCGCCGGCCACGCCCTGGACGTCTTCCTGCATGATACCCTGATATGGTTGCACCGAAAACAGACCTGCCCGATTGTATGTGCTCCAAAGATGAACTCACCATCGCCCTGCTCCTAGAAGGTGAAGAGGTTCTTTTAACGGACAAGGTCCAATTCGAAGTGGAGGTTTCGAATGCACCCCGCAAGGCTCACATGATCTGTACGGCTTCACGCCTTCTGCTGTACGTGCCTACTCCCATGGGACTGCAACTTACGCTTGTCCGTTACGAAGAAATAGAACGCATGACTACAGGAAAGAAGAAGGGCCATCCATATGTGCAGTTTTTGGGCGACGCCTCGCGGGTGCTTGTTCTCTTCCGGTCCAAAAAAAAGCGGGATGCGTTTCGCAACCTCTGCCGGACCCATACTCAGGGGATTTGAGTGAATTTCACGTATTGTGCACGACAATAGCCCATTTCAATCAGGCAGGCATAACGCACCGGAATCCTACATTGGCTAGATTAGGAGCCAATCCTCATGGCAACAATTCCTACATGAACGCTGCCAGACGTTTTCGTACGATCTGGCTTTCCGACTTTCATCTCGGAACCCGAGAGTGCAAGGCCTCATTTCTGCTCGACTTCCTGCGGCACAACGAGAGCGAGACACTTTACCTAGTAGGTGATGTCTTTGATGGCTGGGCGTTAACCCGCTCCTGGCACTGGGACCAGACGCACAACGATGTCATTCAGAAACTCTTGAGGAAAGCACGTAAAGGAACCAAGGTTGTTTACCTGCCGGGCAATCACGATGAGTTTGCACGGGACTACGCCGGGCTGAGTTTCGGGCGTGTTCATGTTGAGTCCGAAGTCGTGCACGAAACAGCTGACGGGCGCAAGCTCCTGGTTTTGCACGGTGACGTGTTTGACGGTATGGTCCGCCATGCTCGGTGGTTGTCCGTACTTGGCGCAAAAGCCTACCGGGTTCTCATGTCTATTAACCGGTGGCTGAATCAAGTGCGTCGCGTGATGGGGATGCCCTACTGGTCGCTTTCGGCGTACTTGAAACACCGGACCAAGCAGGCCTTGCAGTTTATTGCCGATTTTGAGACCGCTATGGTCGGAGTGGCCCAGGCGAAGCAGGCTGATGGTGTAGTATGCGGCCATATCCACCATGCAGAGATTCGGAACATCGGACCCATCCTCTATGCAAATTCAGGAGACTGGATTGAAAGCTGCACAGCACTCGTGGAGCATTTAGACGGGCGATTGGAGCTGCTGCGATGGGTCACTATGGATCATAGTCCCCGCTTGGTGCGGCTGGACACCAATGCGGGGGATGGCCAAGACAATGCAGTACCCGACTTGGTAGTGGACGCAATCCACTAAATGCGGCCACTTAAGGCGCTCTATATTGTTCAGGGCGAGGGGCGGGGCCATATGACGCAAGCCCTCGCTCTGGCAAACATGATGGCCCGCGCGGGCCATCATGTTTGCAGTGCCATCGTGAGTCATGGCGGCGACAGCGAAATACCAACCTATTTTGAGGACAGTCTCGGGGCCCCCGTCACATACGTTCCCAGCGGTCGCTTCATTATAGATCCCAAGACGCGCAGCCTTCACTGGAGCCGCACATTGATTTACAATGCATTTTACAGCAACAGATTCAGGCCAAGCTTTGCTGCAATTCAGCAACAGGTGGAGCAGCACGAACCGGATGTGATTGTCAACTTCTATGAGCCTCTCGGTGGCTTCTATAATGTGTTGTACCGCCCTCGACCGCCTATGGTAGCTGTGGCTCATCAGTTTATGTTCCTGCATCCCAGATACCTGTTTCCAGCAGGCTACCAAGTACAAAAGTGCTCCGTTCTGTTTTTCACACGGCTTACAGGCCTGGGCGCCAAACGACGGCTGGCGCTGTCACTGTTTGATGCACCGCCCCTGCCAGACAAGAAGCTCGTGGTCATGCCCCCGCTCTTGCGGGACGAGCTATTCAATCTGCCAGCGGACCTCAGTGAACCGTACTATCTCATTTACCTGTACCACCACAGTTTATCCCAAGATTTGGTGGCCTGGCACAAGCGCCATCCCGAAGTTAGGCTGCATTGCTTCTGGAATAACCCGGCCGCCAAAGAAACCACGCACTTCAGCGATACGCTGACATTTCACCGCCTTCATGGCCAGCGCTTCCTCGCCATGCTGGCCCGGTGTGCGGGGATTGTCACTACGTCGGGCTTCGAAAGTATGGCCGAAGCCATGTATCTGGCAAAGCCTCTAATGCTTAACCCGCTGCACCAGCACTTTGAACAGCACTGCAACGCGGAAGACGGCACACGGGCCGGCGCCGCCGTGCAGGCCAGTGACTTTGACTTGAGCCGGCTGATCACCTTTACAAAACAGTACAAGTACGACGCGACACGTTTCCGTGCGTGGGTACAGCGGGCAGAGAAAATGTTTGTACGTGAGATTGAATCCGTTACCTCCCAGTACAACTAACGAGTTGCCCAGCCTCTTCCAATCACACGAATTGTCACGCAATGCGCTGTCTGCTTCTATTTCTTCCCTTAATCCTGGCTGCCTGCAGTGCGCCTGGTTCTCAACCCCCACCGGCTCCCAACGTCGTAATCATGTTTGTCGATGATTTGGGCTATGCCGATATCGGGAGCTATGGCTCAACGGCATATACGACGCCGAACTTGGATCGGATGGCGGAAGGCGGTGTACGCTTTACCAGCTTTTATGTAAGTCAGCCCGTATGCTCGGCTTCCCGCGCGTCGCTTCTGACTGGCAACTATGCGAATCGGATTGGTATCCACAACGCGCTTGGCCCCGCAAGCAAACACGGGATTCATGACAACGAGGTGACCCTCGGAGAGCTCTTCCAGTCGCGCGGCTATGCCACGGCCATCTATGGCAAGTGGCATTTGGGCCACCACCCTCAATTCTTGCCAACACGCCATGGGTTTGATGACTACTACGGCATTCCATACTCAAATGACATGTGGCCATTTCATCCGGAAAGTCCACATGCCTGGGGCGACTTGCCGACCATTGATGGTGACTCCATTATCGGCTACAATACTGATCAGTCGCGCTTTACGACCGATATAACTAACCGCAGCACGGCATTCATAGAGGAACAGGTGAAACTTGAGCAACCGTTCTTTCTGTATGTCGCACATCCCATGCCACATGTACCGCTTTTTGTGTCAGAAGAGCGGGCCGGGCAAAGCGGGGCGGGACTGTACGGAGATGTGATTCGAGAGATTGACTGGTCCATGGGTGAAATCATACGCACATTGGAAAAGACTAATCAGGCATCCAATACACTCGTGCTCTTTTCCAGTGACAACGGACCCTGGCTTAGCTATGGCAATCACGCCGGTTCGGCCGGTTCGCTGCGAGAGGGCAAAGGAACTGCTTTTGAGGGCGGCGTGCGTGTGCCCTTTCTCGCGTACTGGCCTGGCGTGCTACCCTCAGGACAAACCGTGGAGGCACCGGCCATGACCATTGATGTGTTTCCTACATTGGCGCGACTGATCAATGGGACATTACCCACACATCCCATCGATGGACGTGACATCTGGCCTCTGCTCACAGGAGAAAGCATGACCGCTGTCCAAACAGCCTACTTCTTTTGGTACCGCGTCAATGAACTTCATGCAGTGCGCAGTGGGCGTTGGAAGCTGCATTTCCCGCACAAGTACCGGACGATGATCGATCAAGCACCAGGAAAGGCCGGCATTCCGGGCAAGTACAACAATGCCGCTGAAATTGGTATTGCGCTGTTTGATTTGGAAAACGACATCGGAGAGTCTCAAGACTTGGCCACACAGTATCCCGACGTTGTGGCCCGGTTGAGCAGCTTGGCTGACAGCATGCGAAGTGTGCTGGGTGATCGCTTGACGGACGTCACCGGCTCTCAAGTCCGCCAACCGGGCCGAATCCCTGCAAGTGACGGTGCCCGGTAATCCGTCGCAGTTTCCGGGACGCCTATCAGCACAGCCCACTTGTTGCTCCCTCGTGGTCCTTCAGAAAGGGACTGATAAGTGTGCCCCGGAATTGGAATTGACTGGGCCACTGCGCGTATAAGCATCGATTCAAAAACTGCTTTGTGAGTCAGGATCCGTTTGCCTGAGCTGCTCAATCGACTCTTCGAAATTTCTCCAGTCTGGTAATGCAAATCACTGCCAACGCTGATATCGGCGTGATAGGTCTGGCCGTAATGGGCCAGAATCTTGTGCTCAACATGAATGACCGCGGCTTTACCGTGGCCGTATATAATCGCACCCTCACGAAAGTCGATGACTTTCTTGCCGGAACCGCACGCGGGACGCGCGTTATTGGCACACACTCGATTAAGGAGCTGGTGGCTCAGCTCAAACGGCCCCGGCGTGTCATGTTAATGGTCAAAGCCGGCCGCGCAGTCGATCAGGCTATCGATTCCTTACTCCCCCATCTGCAGCCAGGGGATATTATCATCGACGGTGGCAACTCCAATTACCATGATACAATGCGGCGCACGCAGGAAATTGAAACCCGCGGCTTGTACTATATCGGCACTGGTGTATCCGGCGGCGAAGAAGGAGCCAGACATGGTCCCAGCATCATGCCTGGAGGCCATGCGGCCGCATGGCCTCATGTGCGGTCGATCTTTCAGTCTGTGGCAGCCAAGGTCAACGGCACTGAATCATGCTGTGACTGGGTTGGCCCGGACGGGGCGGGCCACTTTGCAAAAATGGTGCACAACGGGATCGAGTATGGGGATATGCAGATCATTGCCGAAGCATACCTTCTTATGAAAGAGCTGTTGGGTTACAGCAACGGCCGTATGAGTCGCGTCTTCGCCGAGTGGAATAAGGGCAAGCTCAACTCCTATCTGATTGAAATTACGCGCGACATTTTAGCCTACCAAGACGAAGAAGGGCAGGAAACCATAGACTTCATTCTGGACAGCGCCGGCCAAAAGGGCACTGGAAAATGGACCGCCGCGGCCGCATTGGACACTGGGATTCCTCTCACGCTCATTGGAGAGGCCGTGTTCGCACGATTTCTGTCCGCCCAGGTAGCAGAGCGTCAGAAGGCCGGTAGTATTCTGGCCGGACCTGACATTTCATTTAAGGATGAGGAGGATGCCTTTGTGTTCGATGTGCAACAGGCCCTGTATGCTGCCAAAATCATGTCATATGCACAGGGTTTCATGTTGCTGCGCGCGGCGGCCAGAATGTACAAGTGGGACCTGAACTACGGTAATATCGCACTGCTTTGGCGCGGAGGCTGCATTATCCGGTCTTCGTTTCTGGAGAAAATCAAGGATGCGTTCGATGCGAATCCCGGCTTGGACAATTTGCTGCTGGCGTCCCATTTCGCCCAGGAAATAGCTGGAGCGCAGGCCGCTTGGCGACGTGTGGTAGCTGCAGCGGCTACCTATGGACTGCCTGTACCGGCATTGGGAAGCGCACTGTCATTCTATGACGGCTACCGGCGTGCACGCGGATCCGCAAACCTTATTCAGGCGCAGCGAGACTATTTTGGGGCGCATACTTATGAGCGCACTGATCACCAACGGGGCAATTTCTTCCACACTAACTGGACCGGTCTCGGCGGCCGCGTAACGGCTGGCTCGTACGACGCCTGAACTCGATATGTCCGGCACGCCCATAATCGTGGATACCGACGCAGGTCCGGACGACCTCATGGCACTGGGCTACTTGTTAGCCCATGAAGGCATTAAGGTTGAAGCTCTTACTACTTCTTACGGGCAGGCGAATACCTCGCAGGGCGGTATTAACCTCGCCTGCATCATAGCCGCGAGTGGATGCGGGCACATACCCGTTTATATCGGTAGAGATCGCCCGCTCCAATTCACAGCAGCCTTTCCAGAACGATGGCGCGAGTTGTCCAACCGGTTGCCGGGCATAAATTTGCCTGTAGCGTACGTACCTCCGGAAGCGGAGCCTGCAGGTCAATTTTTGAGGCGGCGTCTGCGACGGGCCTCGAGGCCCGTTCGCATATTGGCCTTGGGGGCGCTCACCAACCTCGCAGGTCTGAATCACAGGTCTGCTCCGGCGCTGCAAGAGATCGTCTCCATGGGCGGCGCTTTTACCGTGCAAGGCAATGTGACCGACTCAAGTGACTTCGTTTCCCCTACCCGGACGGCCGAGTGGAATTATTTCGTTGATCCGCTGGCAGCCCACCAAGTACTCACTTCTGATCTGCCGGTTACGATTGTACCACTGGATGCCACAAATCACGTGCGTGTGACCACGGAATTCATTGACGAATTCGTTCATGTGGCTCGCAGTCCTGTAGGCCGACTGACGGCAGACGTTTTGGAAATCATTCGCCCATACGTCGAAAGGGGTACGTATTACGCGTGGGATCCACTGGCCGCGGTGTATTTATCCAATCCGGAGGTAGTGCGACTCGAACGCAGCGCGATTGCAGTCACACTGTCGTGGCCCAATGCTGGCACGACCCGTCGTGCGGCGACCGGTGCAAAAAAGCTGATTGCCGTAGATGCCGATGCGTCGACGTTTACGCGCTGCTTCATGAAGCCGTTTGCCGACCAAGCCCGAACCTACAGTTGACGGGCCACTTCGCTGAGAGTGTGACGATAAATCGCACTCAAACCATGTATGCGTTGCATCCCCAACAGGTGCGTGAGTCCGAGGCGGTACAGCAGGTCGTCCGGCGCCTCCAGTACGTGGTGTGCCGGCTGGCCATCGAACGCTCGGACGAGTATGGACACAAAACTGCGCGGCGTAGGCGCCTCTCTCGGTACGTCAGCATATAAATGGACCGTGCCGCCTGTGACCTCTACCGTCATAAAAACAGGTGACTGGCACTCATGGATCATATTTACGCCGGCATCACGCAGCGCGTGATATGCGGGCGGCAACGGCGGAAGCCGTACTGCGTAATCCAACAGCAGCTCCAGGCGCGTTTCGTCGTCGACGTCCGCAAACTCCTCCGCGATGGCTTCCAGCGTCATGCGAACTACTTTTCAATGGGAACCCCAACCAAGTTGCCCCACTCTGTCCAAGAGCCGTCGTAGTTGCGTACGTTCTTGAATCCCAGCAGATAGGTCAGCACAAACCAGGAATGGCTGCTCCGCTCACCAATGCGGCAGTAGGCCACAGTTTCGGCATTGGGGTCGAGCCCCTGTTCATCTAGGTAGATAGCTTCCAATTCAGTGCGACTCTTGAATGTGGCGTCTTCGCGCGCTGCGCGGCTCCAAGGAATATTACGCGCACCCGGAATATGTCCTCCCCGCAGTGCGCCTTCCTGCGGATAGGCCGGCATATGTAGAAGTGTACCGTCATACTCTGCAGGAGAACGCACATCCACCAGTGGCCGGCCAGCCTGCTGGTGCGCCAATACTTCATCGCGAAATGCGCGAATGGAGCGGTCCTGAGACCTGGCAGTGTAGCTCGCTGCGGGATAGTTCGGGACTTCCGTGGTTATCTCGCGGCCTTCCGCGAGCCACTTGGTGCGTCCTCCGTTCATGATCACACATTTTTCATGACCGTAGAGCTTGAATACCCAAAAGGCATAGCAGGCCCACCAGTTGTTCTTGTCTCCATAGAAAACGACGGTGGTGTCGTTTCCGATACCTTTTTCGCGGCAAAGTATTGCAAATCGCTCGTGGCCAACATAGTCTCGCACCAACTGATCATTGAGGTCGTTGACCCAGTCGATATGCACGGCGCCCGGTATATGGCCTGTTCCATAAAGCAGCACGTCTTCGTTGGATTCTATCAGCCTCACGTTAGCTGTGTCTCCCATATGGGCAATCACCCAGTCAGTGGAGACCAGCACACTTTTGTCCGCATACGCTTTGTCTGCCATTGGTCTTGTTGAGTGGTTAATGACGTTTATATAAGAGCAACCGAAGTACCATGCGTATACATGGTTGTTCGCGCTTGGATTATGAATCAAGTCGCCCACCTAGTCTGTCCGTGGCTGCCAAGCGCAACCCCTTGAACTCACAGCGGCCACACCTGCTCCAAATGAAGCGGCTATTCCAAGCGATGCACTTGCGGACATTCCTGCAATGCAAAATGGCGGCTGGCATCAGCCAAGTCTGAACAGAGCAGCAATTAAAGCAACAAAAGCCGTATAGATAGCACAGCCTACCCAAAGTTCAGTCACCAGATTTGACGTGAGAGAACCAGATTGAAGCGCCACAAGGAGAACCAGTATCCCATTGTGCACGAGGGCTACGATAAACACGCCAATAAAGGTCTCATGCGGATATCGGAGGTATGACTCGAGTTCCTGCAACACTGGTAGACCAATCAAGAACCCTGTAAGAGCCTTTACAAACATCTGGATTCCCCAAGAGCCATAGATGGCATCCAATACAAACCCGGCAAAAAAACCGATAATGGAACCTGCGAGGCGGCCATGTCGCAACGCTATCCAAGCCACGAAAAGCAACACAACATCAGGATAGGCGCCCCACAGCTGCAAACGGCCAAAAAATAGCCATTGCAAAATCAGAGCAGCACTGCAAAACGCAGCAATACGGACAATCTGGCGCATCATTTGCGCTTAGTCCTTTCGAAACAATGCTTGTAATTTAGGGTGCAACTCGCCCCGTCCACTTGTCGCAAATGGCCAAACCGAAGAAGAGGCGCAACACCCGGCGAACATCCCGGCGCAGACCGCGAAAGCGAGCCATGATCCTTACGTCGCACAACTATGCACTCATGGTTGTTGGCGTGCTGGCTATTGTGGTCGGATACGCGATAATGCGCCTTGAAAACCGAGTCGACGGTTTTATTTCGCTGTATGTTGCTCCGCTCCTCATCCTTGGTGGTTATCTCGAAGTCATCTACGCCATTCTCTGGCAAAAGCGCTAGTCGTACAGGTAATACCGCTGGCTGCGCGCTTTGAAATCTGCCACCTCTTCCTGCCAGGACGCTATTATATCCGCCGGCTGCATAGACCCGAGCATGCTGTGGAGTCTGTCCGTGCCGGAAAGCCGGGCCAACCACTGGGGACGTGACAGGAAGTCGTACGCATCCGGTGCCGCGTTGTAAAAGACGTGGAGGATATGGATGCCCACTTCAACGGGGCGGTACTTCAGACGATCAGACACCTTGATGCGCAGCCCGCCCAGTTTCTGGCCGGACAGCTTCGGGTTCAGGTCCATGCCTTCCGTTGGACGGGGCGTAAACGTGACAGCTTCAAAAGTGACACCGGCAAGATCGTAGTCATTGAGCCGGTGTGCAAGCTCTGCACCATCCGCCCATGGCGCTCCAACATGCACGAACGGTTGTGTCGTGCCTCGACCTTCACTTGCGGAAGTCGATTCAAAGAAACAGGTGCCAGGGTAGACGAGTGCGGTTTCGAAGCTGGGAATATTAGGACTGGTATTAACCCACGGGAGGCCTGTATCAGGCCACTGCATGTCACGGGTCCAGCCCTCCATGGCGATGACTTCCAACTCCAATTCCTCCAGTCCAGACAACAGGCGCTCGCCCTGAATCAGGCGAGCCAGCTCGCCTATGGTCAGGCCATGAGCAACTGGAATAGCATACTGCCCTACAAAGGATGTCTGTTCTGGCTCCAGCACAAAACCAGACACATAACTGCCGGAAAGCGGATTGGGCCGGTCCAACACAATGAACGGCAGTCCAGCTTTCGCCGCAGACTGCATGGCAAGGCCCATCGTGGAAATGAACGTGTAAAAGCGAGCGCCCACGTCCTGAATATCAAACACGAGTACATCAAGCCCTTCAAGCATGGCCGGCGTTGGCTGTCGCGACTGTCCATAGAGACTGTAGATGGGTGCGCCTGTCATGTCATCCACGCCATCCGCAATGAATACCCCATCTTCTTCCAGGCCTCGCAGCCCGTGCTCCGGACCGAACAAGGCCGCCACGGTTACACCATCGGCTTCATGCACTAGGTTGATCAGATGCTTGTTGCCGGCCCGTGCGGTATGGTTTACAATGAGTCCGGTACGCAGTCCCTGCAATCGTGCAAAGTCGGATTCTACGAGCACTTGTGCGCCGGTTTTGACTGACTGGCCCTGTGTGGCAAAAGCGGGCATAAGTACAAAATGGAGCAGGAACAGAATCGAAAGTCGGGCCATGACAAGCCTCCTCATGAATGGTCAGCGGGAATACGGCCTTCACCAAAAAAGTAAGCGATTTCGTTTTTGGCGTTTTCGGCAGAATCGGAGCCGTGCACAATATTTTCGCCCTTGTTGTCTGCATAGTCTTTCCGAATGGTCCCTTCATCCGCTTCCGCGGGATCCGTAGCCCCGATAAGCGTCCGGAATGCATTTACGGCATTTTCCTTCTCCAGCACTACAGGCACACACGGGCCGCTGGTCATGAAGTCCACCAGCCCACTGAAGAACGGGCGTTCGCGGTGCACCTCGTAAAAGCCTTCCGCTCTAGAGCGGGAGAGCTTTTGCATGTGCAGCGCACAGACTTTAAAACCCGCCGCCTCAATACGGCGCAGCACTTCGCCGGTCAGCCGTTTGCGTACACAGTCCGGCTTGAGAATCGCAAGTGTTCGTTCAATGGCCATACAAGGCAAGTCTTGTTAAGTATCGGAAGATACAATTTGCAATCGCTATGCCAGAACTAATCATGCGTGAATCTCTGTGCGCCGGAATGCTTAGGTTTACACATGCTTCACTACAATCAGTCGACTATGCTGCCAAGATTTCTCTTGCTCCTCTTGCTTGTGACCGCCAGTGCCTGCACGTCCGGCGACCGGGCTGCTAAGCGCCCGAATATTATTTTCATCTTTACCGATGATCACACAGCCGCGGCCCTGAGTGCCTACGGATCCGCAGTGAATGTGACGCCCAACCTGGACCGCATCGCACAGGAGGGTATGCGATTTGACCAGTGTCTTGTGACCAACTCGATCTGCGCACCCAGCCGGGCCGTGATTCTGACCGGCAAACACAGCCATATCAACGGGCAGCTTACCAACGGCAACCGGTTTGACGGCGCGCAGCAAACTTTCCCCAAGCTGCTGCAGACGGCGGGGTACCAGACCGGCATTATCGGCAAGTGGCACCTGCGGAGTGAACCGACGGGGTTTGATCACTGGCAGGTACTTATCGGCCAAGGCCCCTATTACAACCCACGTTTTCTTATTCCAGGAGATACCATCCGCATTGAGGGCTATACTACCAATATTATCACGGATCTTGCACTAGACTGGCTTGAAAATGGCCGCGATGTGACCAAGCCTTTCATGCTGATGTATCAACACAAGGCGCCTCATCGCGAGTGGCATCCTGGACCCGATCACTATGAAATGTATGCCGACGTAGAAATACCGGAGCCGCCTACGCTGTTTGACGATTACTCCAACCGGGCCTCGCCCGCAGCCGAACAGGGCATGACGATTGCGCGCCATTTGAATGTGACCGATTTGAAGCTGCAGGCACCACGCAGTATGAACGCGGAGCAGACCGCTCTTTGGGAGGAGGTGTACGGGCCCCGCAATGAAGAATTTCATGCGGCCAATCTGCAAGGTGATGACCTGACACGCTGGAAATACCAGCGGTATGTGAAGGAGTATTTGCGCACTGTTGCAGGCGTAGACGACAATGTCGGGCGGCTGCTGGACTATCTCGATGAAAGCGGACTCTCGGACAACACCGTCGTCATTTACTCATCCGATCAGGGCTGGTATTTGGGCGAACACGGCTGGTACGACAAGCGCTGGATGTATGAGGAATCTTTGCGCACACCGCTGCTTGTTCGGTGGCCTGGTGAAGTGGAACCCGGCAGTGTGAATAATGCCATGGTGTCGAATCTGGATTTTGCGGCCACGTTTCTGGATTTGGCGGGCGTAGCCGTGCCCAGCGACCTTCAAGGGCGCAGTCTCAAGCCGCTGTTTACCACGGACACACCGGAAGATTGGCGCACCAGCCACTATTACCACTATTACGAGTATCCGGGGTACCACTGCGTAGAGCGGCATTATGGCGTCCGGACAGAGCGCTACAAACTCATTTACTTCTACACCCGCGACGAATGGGAGCTCTTTGACCTGGAGGCTGATCCCATGGAGCTAAACAGTGTCTATACAGACGAAGCTTATGCCGTGACTGTAACCGAGCTCAAGGCAGAACTTGCACGCCTGCGCGAGCAGTACGCTGTGCCGGAGGACGAGCGACCCACGGGCCCCTGCATCCCGAACGAACGGGGCGCGCCGATCCGCAATCCCCAGCAGTAGTAGTTCCTCCTGCAGACCCGATTCCCGGCCCTTTATGAGACGTACCGGCCTAAGACTGCCCGTACTGATCGCTGGCGCTTTGCTGAGCGCTGCAGTACAGGCGCAGTCACCAGTACCACATCCCCGTGATGTTTTTGGTTTCACACCAGGCGATGACTACAAGCTCGCCCGCTACGACCAGATGGTTGAGTATTATCGCATCTTGGACACCGCCAGCGACCGGGTTATGCTGCGCGAAATCGGCCAATCCGTGCTGGGGCGCCCCCTGCTATTGTTGTTCATTTCAAGTGCGCAAAACCTGCAGCGTCTTGAGCACTACCGTGAAATCAGCGAGTTCCTGGCGCGTGCCCGAATTACTGAACCTGAAGCACAAACACTCTCCAAGGAAGGCAAGGCTATCGTGTGGATTGACGGCGGGCTGCATGCTACGGAAGTAGCCGGAGCGCAAATGACGCCGCTTCTGGCGTGGCGTGTCGCCACGGAAGAGTCGGACGAGCTGGATCACATCCGCGAGAACACGATTACGCTGCTTATGCCTGTGATGAACCCGGATGGCCTGGACATAGTCGCATCCTGGTACGATCACACTTTGGGCGGACCGTATGAGGCTACGCGCCCACCGTGGCTTTACCACCATTACGTTGGCCATGACAACAACCGCGACTGGTTCATGAATAATATGCCGGAATCGAAAGCGGTCACCAATGTGCTATACAATGAGTGGTATCCGCAGATAGTCTACAATCATCACCAGACCAGTCCGAGCTGGACACGCATCTTTTTGCCACCCTTTACGGATCCTGTCAACCCGCGCATTCATCCGGGGGTTACAACGGCGGTTAATCTGGTGGGCACTGCCATGGCGAACCGCTTTGCGATGAAGGAAATGCCAGGAGTGATTTCCGGGGTCACCTTCAGCATGTGGTGGAACGGAGGTATGCGAACCGTGCCTTACTTCCACAACATGATAGGCCTTTTGACAGAAACCGCTCATGCTTCGCCTTCGCCTAGGTACTTCGACCCCGATTCCATTCCAGGCAGGGTTGGCGGACAACATCCTACCTCTGGCACCAACATCTTCTATCCATACCCCTGGAAAGGTGGCTGGTCACACTTCAGAGATCCGGTGCACTATATGATCACGGCATCCATGGCTGTCTTGCGCCTGGCGGCCGATCGGAAAGAGACGTGGCTGTACAATATCTGGCGTATGGGGCGTGACGCCATTGAAAAACCGAAGGAGAACGCACCCGCTGCGTATATCATCCCGGCCGAGCAATGGAATGCCGGCGAAGATTTGGCTCTGGTCAACGTGTTGCGCATTGGCGGCATCGAGCTGGAGCGTACCACCGCATCATTCAGCGTTGGCGATACTACGTATGGCTCGGGCTCTTTCATAATTCCCAATGCCCAACCCTTCCAGCCCTACCTGGAGGATTTGCTGGAGAAGCAGGAATACCCCGACCGCCGGCAATCTCCGGATGGCCAGCCGATTGTGCCGTACGATTTGGTGGGCTGGACGCTGCCCCTGCAAATGGGAGTACGTGTGGATCGTCTGGACTCATTGCCGGACGACCTTCCGGCGGAGAGCGTGACCCGTGACCTGGCCGCGGCACACGGCGAAGTACACGGTGAAAGCCGCTTCGGATATGTGATTGACGGGCGCCCCAATCGTAGCCGTCTAGCTGTAAATCTGTCGGCATCCGCCGGTTTGGACATAGCAGTATTAGGGGACACGTTGCGCATGGAATCTCACACGTGGCCACCCGGCAGCTTCGTGATCGAGGACGGACGAAGGCTGGCACGTATTGCAGCGCGAACCGGTGTCGATCTCTATGCGCTCGATGAAGCGACTGCAGACTCGGCCGTAGCGGTAGCTCCAGCCAGGATCGGGTTATACAAGTCCTGGGTGGCCAACATGGATGAAGGCTGGACGCGCTGGCTTCTGGAGCAATATGCCTTTGACACAGACACGCTTCACGATACCGATATAAGGAAAGCTAATCTCTCCAAGTACACAGCCATCCTCCTTCCAAATCAGGGCACGCAGAGTCTAATGCATGGACACTCTTCGGGTATGATGCCACCAGAATATACGGGTGGCCTCGGCCTTGAGGGCGCCCTTGCGCTAAAGGAATACGTAGCGAGGGGAGGCACGCTTGTGGCACTTGACGCAGCCAGTGACTTTGTGATTGAGCACTTTGGGCTTCCTGTGGAAAACGTTGTAGCTAACGCTTCGTCGCGGCAATTCTTTATTCCAGGCTCTCTGGTTCGCCTGAATGTCGATACGACGCATCCGATCGGCTGGGGCATGCAGACTCAAGCGGCGGCCTATTTCGTACGCAGTCGCGCTTTTACAGCTGTTCGACGGTCTCACAAACAAGAAGGTGGCCAGATGGAGATTGCACCGGGCCCCATGCTGCCGATTGAGGTCATTGCACACTATGCCGATGAGGATATCTTGCTGAGCGGATGGGCCTTGGGAGCTGAAGAGAATATCGGCGGAAAGGCGGCACTTGTGCGCGTTTATGTGGGTGACGGACAGGTGGTGCTCTTCGGTTTCCGGCCCCAATTCCGTGGACAACCGCGCGGCACCTACAAACTGCTCTTCAATGCGCTGCTGAACGGTGCCATGCGTGCACCCCATTAGAGTTTCATTTGTCATTATGTGACCACCCGGGCCAGCATTGAGCTTTTGGCCACACATAGCGGCATGGGCAGATGTGTAAATTGTCAGGAAATTGTCCTCTCGGCGTTATGAACTGTGACGCATCCCACCACTCCTTTCTTGCCAGTTCAGCTGCCTTGGCCGTTAGCATTATGATCGTGCCTCGCCACGTACTCGGCGGCCTTGGCTACAGGGCTCCTAGTGTAGTGTCCTGAACATAAT
>JAAXGT010000045.1 GCA_012271205.1 Rhodothermales bacterium | reverse complement strand
GGTCTCGGTGATCGTGACGTCAAAGTTCTTGGTCATCTTATGCTGGCCCAAGATGCTCCCGACCCGCAGTGCAATCTGGTCCGTCCCCCGCAAGGGCCGCTGCGCTCGCTGCGTCGCCGCGACCAGCTGGTCCAGTTTCTGCTCGGTCTTTTGGAGCCTTGCCTCCCGCTGGCGGGCCCGCTGATCAGTCTGGAGGGGATTCCGACACAGGATCAGGCGCTCGCCGGGGAAGTCCTCGCTCTCCACTTCGGCCCGGTCCTGCTCGTCAAACAACGACAACGGCCCATTCTGCTGCTCCAGGACCCGGCGGAGCGTCGCCTTCCGCAGGGCCGTGATCCAAGTATAGCCGGCGGGCTCCACCTCGTCCCGAAGCCGGGCAGGGGTGAGCCAGCCGCGATCGCCCACCAGTGTCACCTTGGACAACCCATACTGCTCGCGCAGTTTCTTCAACTGCACCCCCAGCGTGGCCGAATCGGCGGTATGGCCGGGAAACATTTCAATGCCAACGGGCCGGCCGGCCTGATCCAGGAGCAGTCCGTAGTTGATTTGTTTCTTGTTCTTTTGGCCGTCCCGGCTGTAGCCGAACTCGGCTAACGCCATGGGGTCGCCCTCCACATAGGAGGGACTCGTGTCACACAGCACAATAGCTCCCTCGCACAGGTGACGAGCCGCCAACGCCGTTTCGATGCGTGCCTTGCGCTGGTGCAACCAATCCATGGCTTGATACACCTCATGGTCGTGCACATTTTCCAGTCCGAGCTCTGCGCCCAGACTGGAGGTATGGTGGCCGTCCCGGAGCGCTGTGGCCGTGGCCAGTTTCGTGGTCGGGTTCAGGATGCGGCTGACAATGAGCGCCAGCACAATGTTGTGGACTCTCGTGGCGCGGGGGCGGATGAGCGCCTCCAGCTTGAGCTGACGCAAGGTACCCAGCGTCGCGGCGACATGGCCATGGGGTAAGCGGCGGACGTCGGCCATGACCTCTTGGACGACCTGGTGGACATTGTTGACGACCGTGCCGCCTTTGAGTAGCTTGCGGATGTCCAGGATGACCTCGGTGGGGAGTTTGGTGATATTGGCCAGGGTGGTTTTGACGGTTTTTCCGTTGACCCATTTGGATTCACGGATGAGCCAAGTGGGGTGGGAACTACGATTGGGGATGCGGGCTACGTACATGGGCAAGCTACAGTGCTTTCAGTTCGGGGGATGGAGTCAAGCTGACTGCCGTAAAATGGCCTAAAAGGCGGAAAATAGACATGTGCGGGTGTGACATCGGCTGGAAAACAGGTTTTCCACGCTGTTGCCTGCAAAAACCCCCAATACCGACCGGACAATCCCCTATTCAGCCCGACAAATATCCGCCCAAGACAGATATCGAGACAATTGCAGCCCCTAAACCACGAAACTCACGATGCCTCAACCTGAAATACTATAAAGTCCAGATTCGCTTTCGGGCAGCAACGCCACCTGCTGATTGGGTGAGGTCGCCGAAAAGCAACAGATTGATTCAAGCTTGAATCTATTGGTTGAATAACGTCCCCGTCCGGGGTAGTTACTGCCGGTAAAGCGCGGCCGTGTTGACTGGCCAGCAGGCCTTGGAAGGCGAATGAATTGCAGGCCGGCGGTTTTTTCGTTTTTAGCAAATTGCCAGTATCTTGACTGAGCCCAACGACTAAAGAGCAACGATCATGCAGCGCCTCACTTCCTTTCTGATTTCCTTGTGCTTTTGTATTGTCACGTACGGGCAGGACGCTCGCCAAGTGCAACCCGATTGGGACGCTGGTGCAAACGGGCAGACGCCGTATATAATCCATGTGACGGACCTGTTGATGGCGCGCCCAGAAGGGCAGGAGGCTCTCAGGACATTCCATGAGCGGAAGGCAGCCGGGCTCTTAACCACCAGAGAATATCGGCCCGCCAAAACAGGGGAGATCAGGATCTTCAAAGTGGCCAATTTGAATACCGAGGAATATGACGAGATTGAATTTGAGTCCAAAGGAGACACTTTGCATGATCCCGCCCAGTCAGGATTTCGGCTTTGGGTAGAGACAGCTGAACTGGCGAATGGCAATGTCACGGATGCGGATATCGCCACCTTAATCACTGCTTTGGCGGAAAAGACGCCTCCCAACTCTTTTTCTCCTGGTACTGGAGTTGTGGGCAACATGGAACGGATTTTTGGGGAACCGCCCAATTTCGACGGGGATGACATTTCGGACATGCTCCTGCTCGACATCCGGGATCAATATGATGGTGAGAACTACTTTGGATTTGTTGCCGGTTTCGTAAATCCGGCAGATCTGGGCAGCCCGGTCGGTAACGGAGCAGATATTGTGTACTTGGATACTTGGCCGCAGCTGACCAGCTACGGGGCGGACTTTGTTGCGCAGACCGGGGCGCACGAGTACCAACACCTGATTATGAACAATTACGATCGTGGTGAGCTGACATTCATTAATGAAGGCCTCTCAGAGTGGTCCGAAATTGCGTTGGGCTATCCGGGTCGCCCGATGACGTATTTGGATACTCCTAAGAATTACAATGTCTCCCTGTACCGCTGGAACCGGGATGAACCTTATGACGACTACCAGCGCGCCGGCCTTTTTATGACGTATTTCGGCAACCGCTTTGGCGTGCTGGAGTCAGGCCATGTTACGCGGCAGCCTGGAAGCGGCTCGGCGGGACTGGCCGGTGCCCTGAACGAAATTGCGGCCGGTGTCACAGTGTCGGATCTTATTTACGATTTTCATGTTGCGAATTATTTCAACGACGTGTCTCGGGGGCCTGCGTTCGGTTACACGTCCCCAGATCATTTGACCATCAAGGCGGCGCCGCGAGAAATTATTGCAGGCTCCGCGGCAACCAGTTCTCCCACGAAGACGGTTTCGATTGCTCCTGGCGGAGTAGCGTACGTCGAATGGCGAGAAGTAAACGACCTGAAGGTCGCGGTCCAACGCGAATCCACGGCACAACAAGAGGTGCAGGCAAGAGTGATCAGATACGACGAAGTGGGCCAGTATTCGGAGATGCAGGAGGTTCCTGTAAGCGGCGACACGCTGATGGTGGAGGGAGAATCGAGCCGGGCAGTACTGATTATTGCAGGCCTTAATCCCGATTCCAGTCCGGCAAATGTGGATTACGGAGCCGCATGGTCACTGTCGCAGGCGCAAGCCGAGATTGTGTATGTCCAGTACGATGACGGCTACGCTGTAGGACGCACGGGCTCCGGTCGAGACAATGCATTTTTCTCAATGCAGTCGGGAGAAGACGCGGTCATAGCGACACGCTTCGTGCCGCATACAGACGCCAGCGACAATCGGCTGATTTATCTGGATCGTGTTTGGGTAGCGCCTTACTGGTTCAGTCAGTTCAGTAATACAGGTGTTGCCACAGATGCTCCGCGAGACTTCATTTTGTATGTGTGGAGTGCCAGGAACAATCAGCCGGATACTGTTCTCTTTCAAAAGGAGTTCGCGGATCTGAGCACGGCCGGGGCCAGTTATGCGTTGACGCATCTGGAATTGGACCTGTCAGCGGAAGCACAAATGATCGGAGAGCTTCCAGACACGGTTTTCATCGGTATTGGCGAGGCTGGCACGGACCCCAATCGCTTGGTTGTGGGCCCCTCCGCCTATGACGGTGACGATATATCGTTCATCGGTGACAAGAGTGCAAGTGGTGGGGCCTGGATCCCTTTGTGGGACATCAGGTTTGCGAGCGGTGATACCACTGCAACGGACAACACCGTGATTCCGACCCGTGCTCAGTTCATTCTGACGGAACACCCGGCGGATGTCACGGGAGCGGTGCACCTTGCGGGCCTGCCAGACGGCATTAAGCTCGAGCAGAACTATCCGAACCCTTTCAACCTCTCTACGACGATCAGCTTTGAGCTTCCCGAACCCGTACACGTGCGACTTAATGTTTTTGATGCAATGGGGAGGCAGGTTGTTACGCTCAAGGAGCGGTTTGAGCCAGCCGGCCGGCACAAAGTCTACTTCCGTGCGAATTCCTTGGCGAGTGGCGTGTACTTCTATCGGCTCGATGCGGGTGCCGCTTCTCTCACGAAGCGTATGCTGCTGATCAAGTAAGCCGCTTTAGCAGATTCGGCGATCGGGACGTGTGCTTGCTGTCGTCCGGGAGCTTGAACACCATTGCCGGGTGTCGGGGAGAAAGACCGGGTCGCGCTGTACAGCAACCAACCGATTATCCTTGAATTCTTGCCACTCGAGCCGGGTCGGCAGACTCGCGAGAATTTGTATGGCTGACAGGGCACCAGTGCGATATGGCGAAAGAATCGGCTCTAAGCATTCGGTAAAGCCCGCGAAGGCGGCAGGATTCTCCGGGTTGCAGCGTCTTGCTGAGAATCCGAGTCTGCCTGGTTAGCCGTACCTTTGCCCACCGCTACACAACACAGCAGGACACGGTTACGTTAGCTGAGGATCGACGAGCGGAGATCACGCTTAATCTGGACTATGAGTCGCATTATACGTACGGGAGAAACACCGGCCAAAAGACGAAACGCGCACCGTCGTTCGTGTGCGGAAGTGCTTAGGCTCTTGGCTCAGCGTGCCTCGTTTGACCGTGAGGAGCGCGACATGGCCGCGTTCATGGTATTTAACCTGCGTGGCATTCACGCAACGATCGAAGAGAGCGCGCAGGCATGGGATGACCGCGGCTACTGGAAGAAAGCGGAAGCGCTGCGCAACAAATGGCGGTGGAGCCGTAAGGCAGCAAAGAAGCTGGAGGCGCTGATTCGCCGCCAGGCTTGGGAAGAGATTCCGACGGAATTCGTAGGTCTTATCCCTTACTTTCAGGATATTACGATTGCGACCGTAACGCGCAGTGCCGACTGGTGGTGTGGAGCTTACAAGGCGCTGTTGGAAGAAGAGCCTCAGGGCCACTTACGTTAATTCATAACGCGAAATGAGCGTCAACAGCATCATAGTCGAAGCCGGCGACTTGCTCGTAGCGGTACCTGAGTTGAATGACATCAACTTTCGGCGGAGTGTGGTGCTTTTGTGCATCCACGACCGAGAGGGAAGCTTGGGACTTGTAATCAATCGGCCGGTAGACTTTGACTTGGGCAGCATTCTGGAGAATTTGACTGATCGTGAAAACCTCCATTACGGTGGCCCCGTACGCACAGATTGCCTGAGTTACTTGCACCGCCACGGCGACCGCGTACGCAAGTCGCTGCACGTGGCCGACGATGTCTACTTCAGTGGGGCGTACGAAGACGTGCAGTCCCTCATCCAATCAAATGAAAGCTCTTCGGAAGATTTACGTTTTTTCGCCGGCTTTGCCGGCTGGTCGGAGGGGCAACTCGAGGCGGAAATCCACCAAGGCGGCTGGTTCGTGGCGCGCGGGGATGGTGATTTGATCTTCAACAGTGACCCGGAGCGTCTCTGGGGCACCGTGCTTCGTCGTATGGGCGGACCGTACGCACTATTGGCCAACTTCCCCGAACACCCGTCAGTCAACTAGTGCGTTACTTGCCGTTAATGAGGCGCATAAACTCTGCGCGAGTAGATGTACTGGACAAAAACTGGCCGCTCATGGCGCTGGTGGCGGTTATGGCATTTTGCTTTTGAACGCCGCGCATGACCATGCACAGGTGTGTGGCTTCAATTACGACCGCAACCCCAAGAGGGCCTAACACGTCTTGAATGGCATCGCGGATCTGAATCGTAAGCCTTTCCTGTACCTGCAAGCGACGGGCAAAGGCGTCTACAACGCGCGGGATCTTGCTGAGTCCCGCAATGCGGCCGCTAGGCATGTAAGCCACATGGGCCTTGCCGAAAAAGGGCAACATGTGGTGTTCACACAGGCTGAAAATGTCAATATTCTTGACCAAGATCATTTCGCTGTAATCCTGCTCAAAAATGGCGCTCTCCAAAATGGTGCGGGGGCACATATCGTACCCCTGCAGGAGGTACTGGAGAGACTCGGCTACGCGCAGCGGCGTCTTGAGCAGACCCTCGCGAGAAGGGTTTTCACCCAAACAGATCAGCATGGAGTGGACGTGACTCTCCAAATCATTGCGTGCCTGTACAGCTGTCACGTCGTGCGGCAAAGTGTCGTTACTATTCATGCATCAGGGCCAAAATACTCGGCGGCATTTCGCTCGGTCTCAGAAAGTCGTACGCAGTGCAGGCGGCCTGCCGGCAAGGCGTCTACCAGTCGATTCCAGATGGCCACTACGACGTTTTCGGTAGACGGCAGAATACCTTTTAGAAAGGGTACGTCGAGATTCAGGTTCTTGTGATCCAGATGTTCGATCACACGCTCATTCAAGATTCTTGAAAGAATAGAAAGATCGAGCACGTATCCGGTAGTTGGATCAGGCTCGCCGGCCACGGTCACTTCAAGCACGTAGTTGTGACCGTGCCAATTGGCGTTGTTGCAAGAGCCAAAAGTCGCCTTGTTCCAATCGTCCGATTTGTCGGGGTTGTGGAGGCGATGGGCAGCGTTAAAATGGCTTTTGCGAGTGATATAAACCGTCGGCATGGCTTGACAACACGTGCTCGCGCTGCAGGAACGAACCCTGCAAGGTATTGTTCAGGATGCGGCCCCTTCTGACGCAAGTCGCAAGTCGTTGTATGCCCACACTCTTTGAACGGATTATCAGCGGAGAGATACCGTCCGATCGCGTATACGAGGACGAGCGCTGCGTGGTGTTCCGGGATATTGCGCCGCAGGCGCCCACTCACGTGCTGGTTGTGCCGCGTAAGCCCGTGCCGTCCTTGGAAGGTGATCTTGACGCCTCTCTGGCCGGTCACCTCTTAATGGTCGCTCGCCATGTGGCACATTTGGAAGGGTTAAGCGCGGGCTACCGCGTAGTGATCAACTGCGGCTCGGATGGAGGACAAACCGTGGACCACCTGCATGTTCATGTGTTGGGTGGGCGCACGCTCACGTGGCCGCCCGGCTGAGCCGGGCGCAGAGCAGGAGCTTTCCTATCGGCTCCTGCTTACGTGTCGCGACGGGGTTGCTGTTTGCCTCATCGCTGGCATCGCTGGCCATGGCCCAATCGTCCTTGCAAATCGAATCCGGCTTTGCGCGTGAGGTCAATCAGTACCGGTGGACCTCGGTCGCCGACTGGCAGGCCGGACTCGCAAGCTGGGATCTGGGGGTAAGCAACCGGTTTGTATCGGATGCTTTTATCCAGTTTGACGACCGCCTTCGGTTCAGGGATGAAAACCGGCTGCGTGTAACGGGTACGCGGCCGATCGCGCGCAGCCTGGAAGCAAGCGTGCGTGGCGACCTGGACTGGTATGGCTCAAGCCGGGCCTTCACTCAGGCCTTGTACGGAGGCGTCCGCTACCGGCCCCATGCGTCCCTGACCCTTGAGCCGCTCGTGGGCGTAGCGTCCGACCGGCGCCCGGGCGTGCCACAAGCGGATGGATCCCTGCCACAGCGTTTTGATGCGGGACCGGCCGCAGGTGGACTTCTGCAAATGACGCAGCACAATGTGGCCGGCTATGTGCTGGAATTGGAGGCGGAGGGTATCTGGCAGCGTCTGACACCACGCCGCGCCCGTCACCTGAATATCAGCGGTCGTGCAGAACGCCTGTTCGGCGCCGCTCGGTTATCGTCCAACCTGCGGGTTGCGAGCCGGCGACGAGACACTTACCAGGCCGCATCTTTCTTGAATCGCGCCCAAGCTCTGAGTCCGGAATCCATTGAAGCGACTACGAGTGACACGCTTGATGCAGGGCTGCAGGTCATGGCCCCCATCATTCAGGATTTGCGTCTGCTGGTCCAGGCGGATGTACGCGCCAACAACCGGCGCATTCGTACGCCCCGCTTCCCGGAAGAGTCCTTATACTTTGAAACGGACTTCAATCGCCGGGCCTTTGGCGGTGAAGTCGGGCTGATATTCGACCGCGGGACCACCACGGCACACCTGATCGCGGAACTGAGCGCTACGACCGAGGAGCGGCGCCTTAGCAACAGGGAGGATTTACCGACTTCCGAAGCGGCACGCAAGATAGTCCTGCTTCAGCAGGCAGACTACGATGAGGGGGTTGTAGGGGTGCAGGCAAGTCTTCGAACACTAATTCTGCGTCTCGTGACGCTGCATTTTAGCGGGAGTTCACGCATTGTGCGGCATGATACGCCGATTGTCAACCTAGATGATCGCGATGAAGTCTATCACAACGGGCAACTCGGACTCAGTGTACTCGCGAGCCGATACTTGCAGGCAGATGTACGTTTGTTTGGCTCGTATTATCACGCGGTTTACTTGAATGGAGAACGTTCCGCCGAGAACAGCGTGCAGCGCTCGCTTCGGTTACGGCCCTCGCTGGACTGGAGGCCTGGGTCGGGTACTCGCGTCCAGCTCGCGAGCGAAATAAGGGCCACGTATACGGTAGATGACTTCTTGTTGCCGGGGCGAAAGCCGAAGGATCAATCCGCGCGGGAAATGCGACTGGAAGGTGACTGGGAGCAACACCTTACTCGTGATACCGGTTTTCGCCTTACCTCGAGCTACTCCGACATGCGGCTGGGACGCTTGCTGTGGGACGCGTTCGCCGAAATTCCGTTTGACACTTTGCGTACGTACAGCACGTGGGCACGCGTGCAGACCGGACGCCGTCTGCGCGCCGAAATTGGATGGCGCATTTTCCTGCGGAGCGATTACGACCGGGCCGCCTTAGTCCGATATCCCCGGACGGACACAGATGGCCGCCCCCTTCACGATGCCTCCGGACGTGAGCTCACAAACAGCATTGTGCGGCCGGGTCGCCGGTGGATTGCACAATCCGGGCCGGCGGCGTCGGTTTACTGGACGCGGGGCCTGACTATGCTCAGGCTGGACGCGTGGGCAAATGGGCAGCGCGTCTATTACAATTTGTACGGGATGTTGCCCGCAACGAGCCGTGTCCGCATTCTTGAAGCGGCGCGGCACGGTACGCGGCGGCTGATTCCGCTGGTATCCATGAGCGTTCGGTGGCAGCCACGGTGAGAAACGGTTCGAGGCACGCCGCATATGTATGCACCCGGGGAAGACATCGGTGTCTGCATTTGTGCTTTAGGCCAATTTTCCCGCAGGAACGGGTGAGGTCGTAGCCGCTGTATCAGAATCACATGGTCAATACGATCGGAGTTACGGGGGGCATTGGCAGTGGTAAGTCATTGGCCTGCCGTTATTTGGAGCAATGCGGCGCGCACATATTCGCGGCTGATCAGGTGGCACGCGATTTAATGGAGCGTGATACGGAGCTTCGGCGCGCTGTCCGGGCGGCTTTCGGGGAGAAGAGCTATCTGGCTGAGGGTACACTCAACCGCCCGTGGCTGGCCCAGCGCGTATTTGGCGACGCTGATGCACTGAAGCGGCTCAGTGACATCGCACATCCCGCAGTCCGACGGGCGTTCAAGGATGTGCGTGCCGCTTGCACGGTGCCGCTTCTGGTCCATGAAGCCGCCCTTATTTTCGAAAGTGGTGCAGATCAGCAGCTGGGCGCAGTTGTGGTTATCACTGCGCCTCTCGAGCTTCGATTGTCCCGAGTGATGACGCGGGACAACGTGACTCAAGCACAGGTATTGGCGCGATTGCAGCACCAGTGGCCAACTGAGGTGCTGGAAAAGCGAGCGGATGTCGTGGTGACGAATGAGGGCACTCCGGTGGCACTGAAAGCAAAAATGCGCCTCATATTTGCGCTGGCCACCGCGGTTACTCCCCTGACCCGCGCTGCGTTTAAGGAGAATCAGCGGCTGTAGCCAGTGTGAAGCCAAAGGTAGAGCCAACATCTGGCTTGCTTTTCACCAAGAGCTGACTGTCATGCGCATTGAGAAGGTGTTTGACAATCGCGAGTCCCAGTCCTGTGCCGCCGAGGCTGCGTGACCGGCTTGTGTCGGCCCGGAAAAATCGCTCCGTCAACCGGTGAATGTGCTTTGGGTCGATGCCTAGACCGTTGTCCACGATGGACACCTTCACTTGTCCGGTTGGCAGCAGCCGAGCACCCACCTCCACTTGTCCGCCTTCCTTATTGTACTTGAGGGCATTGTCAATGAGGTTGCTTAAGATCTGGCTTATGCACCTGCGGTCTGCCCGGACCAGGGGCAAGTCGTCCGCAATGGTATGGCGTATGATTACCTGCTGAGTGGTGGCGAGAGGCTCAAAGGCCTCCATGACTTCACACGCCAGGTGACGCAGGCTAAAGGATTCAATATTCAAGGTAAGCTCGCCCATTTCGATACGGGCAATCTCACTTAGATCTTCGGCCAGGCTATCCAGCCGCTTGGCATTACGATGGATCTTTTCGGAAAAGTCACGACGCACGTTTTCATCTTCCAAAGCACCGTCCAGAAGGGTTTCCGCAAAGCCCCGAATCAAAAAAATGGGTGTCTTGAGTTCNNAAAAACTCCCGCCGATAGTGCTCAATGCGCTTCCGCTCACGAATTTCTGCAGCGACGCTGACACCCGTACGCAAGGACTCACGCTGCAGTACATCCAGTTCATCGCGTACAGCTGACAACTCAGAATCAAACTCCTCGAAGCTTTCCTGGCCTATGGCTTCCAAAGTTCCAGTGGCGCGGGCCAGGCGCGGGGCGACCATATGCCGGATCAAAGCGTAAGCACCGGCGCCAACAAGCGCACTGATGATGCAGATGACCCACAGGGGGAGGCGATACCCGGCTAAGGCTGCGGCGGCCAAGGCAAGGAGCGTGATGCCGCTTACGGGCCAAGCGAGTCGAAAAGAGAGCCGGTGCCACCGCGCGTTCATTGCCAGATTGCCGAATGCAGGGTGCTTGTCCCTCTGGATTACGCTTGATCTGCAAAGCGGTAGCCCACCCCGGTCACGGTTTCAATATATTTGCTACCAAGCTTTTCGCGGATTTTGCGTACGTGTACGTCGACGGTGCGCTCCGTTATATACACATCGGAACCCCAGACGCGATCGAGTAAGTCCTGCCGTCCGTAAACCCGCCCGGGCGAACTGGCCAAGAAATGCAGCAGTTCGAATTCCTTTCGCGGAAATCGTAGTTCGATGCGCTCATCCCCCTTTTTCCTAAATACCACAAAACGGCCTCGATCTATTTCAAGATCGTGTACAGCGAGCTTGGCCGGGGCGGTGTCCTGGCGTCCCACACCTCGTATCAACGCGCGCACTTGGGAGATAATCACGCCCATGCTGCTGGTCTTGGGCAAGTAGCTGTCCGCGCCGGAGTCAAGCCCGCGAATATGGTCTTCCTCCCCGGAACGCACCGTAAAAAACAGTATGGGAATGTAGCGGAGATGGGAGTCTTGGCGTATGCGCCGGCAGGTCTCCAGTCCGTCCATACGTGGCATCAGGAAGTCGAGAATAATCAGGTCGACCGGGTGGTGCCGGGCGATACTGATTGCTTCGACACCGTTGCGTGCGGTGAGGGTTTTAATGGCGGCGCGCTGGAGGTTGTAGGTCAATAGCTCCAATATGTCGTCCTCATCATCGACGACGAGTACGGTCGAAACGGTCTGGTCGGGTCGTTGCATGCTGCAGCGGGGAGCTGGACATTACAAAGTACGCAAACGGTTGGGGGTTCCTGTTAAGCGAACTTTACGCAATTATGTTATTTACGGCAGAGGCGGGTGGCAAGCTTGCCATCCGCCTCTGCGCTTCTGCAAGTTCGTTTGAAGCTAACGCGCGAGCACCAGCTTGCTCGTTGCAATTTGTCCTGCGGCCATGAGCCGGCTGAAATAGGTTCCGGGAAGCAGGTTTGCGGCTTCCCAAGTGACGCGGTGCTGGCCGGCCGGTAATTCGCCGTAAACTGGGCGGGCCGCTTCGCGCCCAAGCGCATCATAGATCACCAGCGACACCGGCCCGGGTTCTGCGAGCATGAAAGTGAGCGTAGTAGATCGGGTGAAAGGATTTGGGTAGGCCGGTGTCAGACTCGTCTCATTCGGCAGGATTGTGGTTGTGGCCGTCGTGATGTTTGAAGCCCTGTGAAAGACCAGATGCGCCGGCGCAATGCCAGCGTCAAAGTGGCCGGCTTCCGAAAGATCTCCTCGACGCAAGATCTGGACATAGCCGGGTTCGGTGAAGCTCACAATGCGTCCTACATAGAATAAGCGACTCGTGGCATCGTACACCAGTCCCCCCAACGACTCAGTTCCGGGGATCGCAATTGTTTCCATGTATTCGTTCGTTGAGGTATCAAAGACAATGACGGCCGTGCTGTCATTGCGAATCAGAAAGATCTCCTCGCTTTGAGGGCTGTAGTGCGTGTCTTGGCCCAAGGCGCCTGCACCAACCTGGTAGTCAAAATCAATGCGTTTGACAAGGTCACCCGTTAGCGGATTAAGCACCAGCGCGGCGCCATTGGTCCGCTCCAGTATTTCTGTAAAGTCATGATTGTAGACTGTATTACCGTTGCAAAACACCCATAGCTCGTCCTGCTGATCCACTTCGAGGTGTCGGGGGCCGTCGCATTCCAAATCGAGTGTTTCGATTACCATGTCAGTTTGGATATCAATTATTGTCAGTGTCGAGTCATTACCAAATCCTGAATTGGCCACGAAGACTCTGTCACTCACCACCGCGATGTCTTCGGGATTCGTGCCTGTGGTAATCGAACCAACAACGGTCCGGGATGCCAAATCCAGCACCTTAACTTTTGACGACCAGAGTTCGGATACGTAAGCTTTATCTGGGCCGATGACGGTGATATAGCGCGGGCTGGAAACGGTTGGAATCTGCCCTATACGCTCATTGGTGGACAGTTTGAGGATGTCGACGGCGTTCGACGTATTTGATGCGATATATCCAAACTCGCCGTGTAGCGTGATACTTTGAGCCAGTGTGCCAAAATTCGACAGCACTTCCTGCACCTGTCCGGTGGACAGGTCGTACCAGGTTATTGAGCCATCGTTGGTGGAGAAATTGCCCTGATTAGCTACGTAGACGCCAAGGATTTCCTGTGCGGAAACGGGCGTTGCCGTCAGTACCAGGAACGTACAGATGCGTAGTGTGTGGTTCATCGACAGAGTTGTGTTTAGTGAAGAGTTAACGTGAGTTCGAGTCGTATCAGCCGAGGCGGCATGGGGTTGGCGGGGAGGTACTCGTAGCGGGCATTCAGCAGGTTTTCACCGTAAAGGCTCACGGTCACAGGGCTCACGTATCCACGCACATGGCCGTGGAGCAGGAAGAATGCTGTGGACTTGGTCACCGTGGTTACAGCACGCGAGCCTGTGTAGCGTGCACTGAGATGAGCCGATACAAAGCGCCAGCGCAGGTGCGCGTGGCTTTTGACCTGGTGTCGCGGCACCAGCCGCAGGAAGCTTTCGCTCCGCTGCGCGATGCGTGTCCACATCAGGCCGGCGCCCGTGTGCGCACGGGCGCCTAATCGCTTGTTGAGTTCCAATGAAGCTTCCAGCCCTCGTGTGGTGATGTGGTTCACATTTGAGGGGGCCCAATGCCCGGCGGGCACAGGCTGCCACACAATCTGATCGCGCATCCGGGACGTGAAGGCTGTAGCCTCAACCCGAAGTGTCGTACGCGCCCAAATCAGGCCTGCATCATAGGACCAGCTGCGTTCGGGGCTTAGATCCGGATTGCCGCCCGGTTGCCAGAAGCGGTCGTTGAAGGTGGGCATTCGAAACGCTCGAGCCAGAGAGCTCTTGGCGTGAAAGCCCCTGAAGAGTCGGATATTGAGGCCCAAGCGCGGACTAACCGGTTGGGCCTTACTGGTGCGTACGTAATGGTCAAAGCGAACTGAGGGATATACGGTGACCCGTCCCCAGCGGCGTGTGGCGTGTACATGCGCAGCAAAGTGGTGCTCACGGCTTTCTTCGTTAAGGCTCGGGTGTTGCGCCAAGCCATAGCCTGCTTCAAGCCCCACACCGAATCGCCAGGCCCGAACCGGCGCAAGGTCCAAATTCAGCTGAGTCGTCGAAATAAAAGTGCGTCCTGTGTTGTCAATTCTGATTTGCGGATTCAGGTAACGCAGGGCACCCAACTGGGCGAGGCTGCTGACCTTCACCGAACCCCAAGTCCACGTGCGCCGGCCATGCGTCCATATGCGCACATGCTTATCCCACTGGCGCTCACCTGTGGGTATCGTGGAGTAAATAGCAGGAAGGCCACGTTCGGCATCGCTGTACCACGCGCTTATCCGCCATTCGCTTAGTGTGCGAGCCCAAGTCAAAGCCCCGAGTACATCGCGCTTGTGTTGATCGCCGCCCTCGCGAGGCGTGTCGCGCGGTGGGAAGACGCCCGGGTTCCAATAAGGGTAGTTGCCTTCAAAGCGATTCACTTGGGCGGCCATCGAGCCTGTGAGTTGGCCGATACGAGCCGTAGCCCGCAGTGCAGCATTCCGGTTTCCGAATGCGCCGACACCTGCATGAATGGAAAGGAGGTTTTCAGCGGGTGCCGTACGCAGATTGACCACGCCACCCATGGCGTCGGTACCATAGAGGGCACCGCCCGCACTGGATGTTATCTCTACGGCGTCCAGCAAGACTGTAGGCAGCAGGGATAAATCCAATTGCCCTAACTGCGGACTGGCAATGCGATGGCCGTCCAGCAACAGCAGCGTCTGCGAGGCCGTACCGCCGCGCTGGGAAAGCGTCGACAGGCCGCCCGCGTAGTGGCGCACGTAAAGCGCCGCTCGTTGGCCAAGGAGATCGGCTACGGTTCTGGAGCCGGACTCGAGGATGTCGCTGCGGTCTAGGAGCTGGGTGCGAACTGGCGCTTCTACTATCGAAACGGGCAGTCTCGAGGCGGTGACCGTCAGGGGCGGAAGCATCACCGTGCTGTCAGCCACCTGGGTGCCGGAGGCCGGCAGCGGCAGGAGTGCACAAAAGAGAAGGGTACGCAGCATGTTTTTGCCTGAACCTCATTGGAGAGATCTAGGCCGCCGCGTCCTGCCGGGTATACCGGGGGATGCTAGGCCACAGACCTCTCAGTCCCGGAGGCTGGTGGCGCGTTGATCCTTCGGCAGGTTTCCTGACTTGCCGTATACACGCGGGTGGCGTGCGCAAAGAGGTGGTGCGCATAGCCTTCCCGTCTTCTCGGACAGTGACCATGTGCCCCGTGGGGCCTCTTCTGTGGAACCAGATGGTCCCGATACGGCCTACAGTTGCGGGTACAGCTCCGGCATGTTCTTTAGGCAAGAAGGCACCGGATTCCCATTTACCCGGACAAGTGTCCGGACCGAAGGCACTGTAATTCACTAAAATACACACAATCCGAAATCCAGATTAAGAAGGCAGGGTGAATTTTCACACGGGGACCGGTTGTCTGGAGATGTTGTTGCGCAAACAGGTGATATCAGATATATTTGGCGAATATCTCATCCATTCAGTATGGTATTGTCATGAGCAATTTGTCCCGGCGAAGCTTTATTCGGCGTTTATCATTTACAGGAATAGTGGGTGCAGGAGCTGTGATGGTTGGCTGCGGCGGGGGCGGCGAGTCCGCAACCGAGATGCCTCTCGAAGAGGTGCCCGATGTCGGAATGGCCGCAGATGAGTCCTTCAGCTGTATGGACACTTCTGGTCTTACACCGGCGGAGGCGGCCATGCGCACGACCCTTGAGTACACTGACACCTCGCCAGAGACAGACAAGAATTGTAAGAATTGTGTGCTGTATGAGGTGCCCGTTGAAGGCTCGGACTGTGGTACGTGCCAGACTGTCAAGGGTCCGATTCATCCCTTGGGATACTGCACCATTTGGGCGGCATTGCCGGCGTAAACCAAAGGTCTGGCAGGGGAGCAAACACCATTGCCAGGCGCCGGTTACGAGCGATGCGGTGTAGCCCGGAGAGATAAGGTGTGGCTGCCGCGAATGGCTCTCGGGAGTCGGATCGCCGAGGGGCGATGCCGGTTCGCGCGTGCACATCAGACACCGGGTGCATGTGCACGGAGATTATATTTTGATGTGCACGCCTGCGGCTTCCTTGTGGTGTCTTGCAGTTGCGGCCCGTGCGCCACGGCCAAGCCGGCTGCAGAGGGGCAAGACGCTGCCGCGTCAACTGATATGTGGGCAGTCTGGTGTGGATCGCTGCCGGTCCGAGTCGAGAATTGCTCTCCCCTGTCGTTTTTACTGCTCCGTGCGGGCACGAGGTGTGATCCTCACCCAAATTTCACCTTCGGGAGGTATTACTTCGTATATCGGTGACCAGCGTAAACGACGAGCGACACGCCGAACACGTAACCGATATGTCCACCAGAAGTTGGGGTAACCTGTTCTTGGCCGTACAACGGGTGCAAGGAACGATCCGTTTGCCTAGCGCGGGCTCCAGGAATCCGGTTCGCGGCGTCCTTCCCAGAGGGATCGGGAATTGACGAGCAGCGTCATCAAGCACTCTGATAACGGTCATGATCGGAGCCTCGAAAAACTCCCTGCCAGGGTTCACCCGCGAGTTTTGCAGCACTCCATGCACGTAGCTCTCCGCTTGGTCTCGATCGGAGATGTGGACGAAGTAGGCCAGCTCGAATGGCCGGTACACGGATGTCGACCCGCTGAGCTGTTCAACCCGGGTTCTGGGGGACACTTTGGTTTGCCCGATCTTGAAGACGGGGTCAGTAAAACTTCCGTTGCGAGCCGCGTAGATCCATCCCAGCTTCTTGTATTCACGCCGCCGTCTGTCGAACGTTCTGAGCAGCTTAACACTGCGATCGATGGGGTTGTCCCACATTACTCTTGGTCTCTTCATTGTCCTGGCCTCGTCGGGGATGGGATCAGACCGACAGCAACTGCGACTTCGTCGAGCTTGGGCAGTCGTCGGTATCCATGCAGGGTTCATATGCTTCCGCCCTGATTGATCTCGGTCCACCAGGCTCATCGCTTCGCATGATGACCTGCCTCGGGAAGTGAACTACCCATAACATATACTACAATATACTTAGCCTCTATATTACAGCAATATTTGATCGATATGGCTAAGCATCCCGTGAGCTCCTTCGGGCCTCATGGCCTGTGCGAAGGGGCGATATCCATGTGCACGGGATGCGGCAGTCCGCCGCCAACCCCACTCAAAAGCACCTGATCAAATGGTCGCGTCGCACAACGCAGGCAAAGGACACGGTTTTGGTACACTGCCCGTGTTCCTCGCAGGAATCTGCACCATTCTGGGTGCGATTATGTTTCTGCGGTTCGGCTATGCAGTGGGCAATGTCGGACTGCTGGGCGTCGTCGCTATCATCTTCCTCGGGCACCTTGTGACGATTCCCACTGCACTCGCGCTCGCGGAGATTGCGACCAATCGCAAGGTCGAAGGTGGGGGGGAGTACTTCATCATTTCGCGCTCCTTCGGGACGACCATCGGGGGCGTGATAGGAATATCACTCTACATTTCCCAGGCTATTTCGGTGGCCTTTTACATGATAGCGTTTGCCGAGGCCTTTTCGCCGATAGCAGATGAGGTCAAGGCTTGGTTTAACATTGATTTTGATCCACGTTTCGTGTCTCTGCCGGCCCTGGTGGCCATGCTGGTGCCCGTTATGTACAAGGGTGCAGCTTCGGGTGTCAAAATGCTCTATGTCGTTGCCGGAGTTCTCCTGATCTCGCTTATAGCCTTTTTTGTCGGTTCGCCGGTTGAGGGCTTTGATCCTGACACCGTAAGTCTGACCTCTACAGCCAGTGATCCGGATGCTTTTTTCATTGTCTTCGCGATTGTTTTTCCAGCATTTACCGGCATGACGGCCGGCGTGGGTCTGTCCGGTGATTTGAAGAATCCGCGCAAGTCGCTTCCGCAGGGTACGCTCTGGGCCACAATAGTTGGAATGATCGTCTACTTCTTTATTGTGGTGAAGCTTGCCTGGAGCGCACCACCTGAGCTATTGGCGGAAGATCAGCTCGTCATGGCGAAGATCGCAGTCTGGGGCCCCATGATTCTGATAGGGTTGGCGTGTGCCACCCTGAGTAGTGCCATAGGGTCCGTACTTGTGGCACCGCGTACGCTGCAAGCACTGGGAGGTGACGGTACGCTGCCCGTCACCCTCATCAATACTTGGCTGGCCAAGGGAACTGGTGATGCAAACGAGCCGCGTAATGCGACGGTGGTTACCGGCGTGATCGCTTTCGTAATCGTGTGCCTGGGCAACGTGGATCTCGTGGCTCGCCTCATTTCCATGTTCTTCATGGTCACGTACGGGTCGCTGTGCGCCATCAGCTTCTTGGAGCATTTTGCAGCACGTCCCAGCTACCGGCCCAGTTTTCGATCGCGCTGGTACATCAGTCTGTTGGGGGCGGTGATGTGTCTATTCATGATGTTTCAGATGGACCCGCTGTTTGCGCTCCTTGCGATCCTCTTACTCGTCGGGATATACCAGGGGCTACGACACGGACGGCGTGGAGAAGGGGACCTTGCGTCCATGTTCCATGGTGTTATTACGCAGGCCACACGGCATATGCATATTCGACTCCAACGCCGGCGTGAAGAGATAGAATATGATGAATGGCGCCCAAGCGTGATCATGGTCAACGACCGGACATTTGACCGGCGCAGCCCGCTCATTATGCTGCGCTGGCTGTGTTACCGATTCGGATTCGGCACGTATTTGCACTTTATCAAGGGCCGGCTCAATGAAGACTCATTTGCGGAGAGCCAACAAGTCAAGACACAACTCTTGGAGCTTGCCCGCTCACAGAGGAGCACAGTCTACATGGATACGGTGGTGAGCCCGTCCATGACCAGTGCAATGGCCCAATGCCTCCAGGTGCCTGGTGTGTCCGGCATGGCCAACAATGCGATTATGTTTGAGTTCTCAAAGGGGGATAAGCCCAAAATCAGCAGTGATATAGTTCGCCATTGCCTGTTTGCGGCCAGCACCGACAAGACGCTTCTCGTCTTGCGCCATGGTGATTATTATTTCGGGGAGCGCCGTACCCTTCACATCTGGCTTACTTGGAACGACAAGGAGAACGCCAATATGATGATCCTGCTCAGCTACATTTTGCTGGGCCACCACGACTGGCGCAATGCTCAAATCCAGATATTTGCAGCGCTCCCGCTTAAAGAGGTGAGGCGGACACGCAGGGAGTTTCGGCGTTTGGTTCGCGAGGGGCGGCTACCGATATCAGAAAAGAATATTGAGTATATCCCTACCGAAGATGTTGCAGCTTTTCGGACCTTGGTGAAAGGACGCTCGCAACATGCGGACTTAGTCGTTATTGGCTTTGATGTGGACGGGCTTAAGCGACGCGGTGCCGAGGTGTTCACAAACCACGCGAGTCTGAAGGATGTGTTGTTTGTTTACTCCCCCCAGCAGATTACGATCGAGTAGCGGGAGGAGTCTTCAATGCGCATTGTGGTTTTGACCAATGAGTATCCGCCCCATGTCTATGGCGGTGCCGGGGTACATGCAGAATACCTGGTTCGGGAGCTGGCGCGTAGTCAACCTGTGCAGGTGTATGCCTTTGGAGATCAATGTGAGCATCAAGGTAACACACGCGTGCGGGGAATGGGCGATGAGGGCGCCCCAAGCGCATCCGAAGCACGCTTCAACAAGCTCTTTGGCACCTTGCAGCGCAACCTGGCCATGGCTGCCGCCGTGGACGAAGCAGACATTGTCCACTGCCACACGTGGTATTCGCATTGGGCGGGCTGCTTGGTCAAGCAGCTAACCGGGGCGAAGCTGGTGCTGACCACACACAGTTTGGAGCCTCACCGGCCGTGGAAGGTGGAGCAGTTGGGACGTGCTTATCACGCGAGTTCTTGGATCGAGCAAACCGCATACCAAGCTGCAGACGGTGTAGTGGCGGTTTCGCCGCAAATGCGCGAGGATGTAATGTCACTCTACGGCGTTGCACCTGAGCGTGTCCATGTGATCCCCAATGGTATTGATCCAGAGGAGTATCGGCCGACGTATGATGCTGAGTTGCTACACAAGTACGGGCTTGACCCCAAGCGGCCCTTCGCTTTGTTTGTGGGACGTATCACACGGCAAAAAGGCATTATTCACTTGGTGCATGCTGCGGCGCACTTGACGCCGGGCATGCAAGTAGTCCTTGCGGCGGGCGCGCCGGATACCCCGGAAATCGAGGCGGAAATGACAAGTGCAGTGGCTGCGGTGCAGGCTGCGGGCACGCACCGCGTAGTCTGGATCCGCGAAATGATGCCGCGCGCTGAGCTCATTGTGCTCTATTCTCACGCCCGTGTATTTGTCTGTCCGTCGGTTTACGAACCCTTCGGCATCATAAACTTGGAAGCCATGGCTTGCGAGACCGCGGTGGTGGCTTCGCGGGTAGGCGGCATCCCCATGGTAGTGGAGGAAGGGCACACGGGGCTTCTCGTTGACTCAAACGGGCCGGAGTTTCCGAAGCGGCTCGCGGAATCCATTAATGAACTCATGCAGGATCCGGACCGATGCGTAGCTATGGGGAAGCGCGGGCGCCAGCGGGTAGAGGAGCATTTCAGCTGGCGGGCCATTGCCGGGCGCACTTTGGAGCTATATGAGCAGCTGAGGGCAGGATAGCCACTTACATGTTCCTGCCTTGCAGCTGGTAGCGACATTCCGTACAAGAAATCACCCGCACTGGTGGGCAGCTTTGTCATTTTTTAGCTGCAGAGGCCCCGTGCGCACGCACAAATAATTCCTGTGTACAGTTCGTTGAGATCGCATCAGTGGGCGATCTCTGGCATGTGTGCGCAAGGACATAATGCCGGCGGGCAACACAGTTTTCTATCGGGCAGGCCCCATCGGCGGTTTCGCCCCCGACTAATTGGCCGTTGACTGTTCCCTGGTCCGGAACTGCTCAAAATTTCGGGTGAGATACATGGTCAGGGCCAGCAACACGAAGAGGCCAATACTGCCCACTAGCAGCGCATAATCTTCCAGCTGCAAAAGGCTGAACGTGAAGCAGTACAAGATGGCCAACACGCCGGTTGTCAACACTGCCAGCGAACGAGACCCAAAAAGTGCCCGCACATAAAGCGTGATGAGGCTGATCGTAGCGCCGCCACTGACGCCATAGGCCCAGTTGAATGGCATCTGTTCAGAGAGCGAGAGCAGCAGCAGGTAGAACAGGCACAGGGCGAGCCCCACCAGCAGGTATTGAAAAGGATGCGCGCGCTTGCGAAACCGCACTTCAATAATAAAGAAAGCCAAGAGGGTGAGGACGATTATGAGGGCGGCATAGCGGACGGCTCGCATCGTCTTTCGGTACTCATCCACTGGTACCGCTAACGAAAGCCCGAATGCAGACTCCATAAGGCCGCCAGCCTGGTCGCGCCACTGTTGACCATATGGACGGTTCAGATCCAGAACTTGCCACGATGCGGTAAACCCTTCGTCACTGATGTTCCGCTCATCCGGCAGGAATGCTCCATTAAAGCTCGGACTTGGCCATGGTGACGACAATTCGACGTTTGTTGTTTTGCCGACCGGCACAAACTGTAGCGCGCGACTGCCGTCCAGCGCCAGATCAAACGAATACATTCCGCCCTGCTGCACCTCCACACGCGCACTCATGCCGGTGGGAACTACAAGTTCGGCTTCATTTGTGCCGGACGAAAAAATTACCTCCGCATTCCTCCAAGCGAGCGTCACCGCGTCTTTGATGCCGCGCATGTCGGTGATGCCGAAGGCCAAAAAGGCCTCGTCCCAGCGGATGTGGTCCGGATCCACGTTCCAAGGGCTAAAGTCCGGAGCGCCAAACTGTCCAGTGAACGTGAGTCGGGCCGTGTACACGACCACATCGTAAATCCCTCGGTAGCGAGTTTCCGGCTCGATAGTGCCCGATATATCAAGTGATTCAGGCAGGAAATAGGCCTGCCGCACGCGAGTTCGGGCCGGGCTGTCCCCGGCTGCCAAGGTTTCCTCGAATGGCACAACAACGACTGGTCCCAACAGGGATTGTCGGTCTCCCCACGACCGGCCGATTTCAAAGGCGGCTTCATCTCGTGTCTTGCCACGATCGCCCACAAGGTCAGCAATCAAGATCAAGGGCACGATTAGTGCCACCGCCACAAGCCACATGAACAGGAGCTTCATGCTGATGGAGTCCTTGAGTCGGGCGTTCAATTCAGTAAACATGCGTGGGTTTGAAGGTGTGGCAGATCAGGCTGTGTAATCGGAAAGCGATACACAAGAACACATAAGGTGTCGGTCTCCGTATGCGTCATCAATGCGTCGAACACAAGGCCAAAACTTGTACTGCTTGGTCCATGGCGCGGGAAAAGCTGCCTGTTCGCGCGTGTACGGCAGATTGTAGTCATCGTTGCACACCAAGGCCATTGTATGGGGGGCCTGCTTGAGCGGGTTTAGTTGCGTGTCAAATGTTCCGGCAACTATTTGTTCGATTTCACCGCGAATGGCAATCATGGCCTCGCAAAAGCGATCAAGTTCCGCCTTGGACTCACTCTCGGTGGGTTCCACCATCATGGTCCCAACCACGGGCCAAGAGATTGTGGGCGCATGAAAGCCATAGTCCATAAGACGTTTGGCAATGTCCATGGCGTTAATGCCGGCGGACTGGCGGTAGGGGCGCACATCCAGGATAAACTCGTGGGCCACGAAGCCACGCTCTCCCCGGTACAGAATCGGATAGTGTTTCTCAAGCCTGCGGGCCAGATAGTTGGCATTCAGGATGGCCACTTGGGATGCACGCTTGAGCCCCCACGGACCAAGAAGCGCAATGTAGGCCCACGAAATCAGCAATATGCTTGCACTGCCGAAGGGGGCCGCGGCCACGGGGCCTATGGCCTTTTCTCCGCCAGTCTGGACCACGGGATGGCCGGGGAGGAAGGGCTTGAGGTGTGCCGCTACACATATGGGACCCATTCCGGGTCCACCACCGCCATGCGGTATGGCGAACGTCTTGTGCAGATTCAGATGGCATACGTCTGCGCCAAACCTTCCTGGACGACACAAGCCAACCTGTGCATTCATGTTGGCGCCATCCATATATACTTGGCCGCCATGCGCATGGATAAGGTCGCAGATCTCACGAATTCGCTCCTCGAAAACGCCATACGTAGACGGATACGTAATCATGAGCGCGGCCAGATGGTCACGGTGTTGCTCGGCTTTTGATTTCAAATCCTCAAGATCGATATCGCCGGAACCATTGGTCTTGACGACGACGACACGCATACCGGCCATGACGGCACTGGCCGGATTTGTGCCATGGGCAGAATCGGGTACGATGCATACATTGCGGTGGCCTTCGCCACGGCTTTCAAACCAGGCGCGAATGACCAGCAGTCCTGCATATTCGCCGGATGCCCCGGCGTTGGGCTGAAGTGATACGCCCGAAAAGCCGGTGATTTCGGCCAGCCAGGCCTCGAGATCGTCGAAGATGATCTGATAACCGGCCGCCTGTTCCGCGGGCGCAAACGGATGCAGCCGATTGAACGCGGCCCAGCTCAGCGGGGCCAGTTGCGCGGTGGCATTCAGCTTCATGGTGCAAGAGCCGAGCGGGATCATGCTTGTGGTAAGTGACAAGTCGCGTGAGGCCAGGCGGTTCAAGTAGCGCATCAGTTCCGTTTCGGAGTGATAGCGCTGGAACACTGGATGTGTCAGAAACAGGGTTGTTCGCGCCATAGGCCCCAGGTAGCCCGGAGCCATGTCTCTTACCAACACGTCCACGTGCGGCACGCTGCTTCCGAAAAGCTGCAATAGCTTAGCTATGTCGCTTTGGGACGAGGTTTCGTCAAGCGCAATGGTCACCCCGCCAGATGCCATATAACGCAGGTTGATGTGTGCCTCCTCTGCTTGCGTCTTCAGGTTTGCCGGTGGCGTATCCACGCGGACGGTATCAAAGAAATCGTTATATCGAACGGCATAGCCCATGGCTCGCAAACCCTTCGCCAGCACACGTGCCAGATGATGCACGCGTTCAGCGATCCTGCGCAGGCCTTCGGGGCCGTGATACACCGCATAAGCGCCTGCCATCACGGCAAGCAGGACCTGTGCAGTGCAAATGTTACTGGTCGCGCGGGCGCGTTTGATGTGTTGCTCCCGCATTTGCAAGGCCATGCGTAAAGCCGGTCGCCCATCCACATCCTTGGACACTCCAATCATCCGGCCTGGAACCTGTCGCCGGAATTCCATGCGTGTGGCGAAGAATGCCGCGTGAGGGCCCCCATAGCCAAGCGGGACACCAAAACGCTGTGAATTGCCAAGCACTGCATCCGCGCCGAAGATTCCCGGAGCTTCGAGCAAGGTCAGACTCAAAAGATCAGCTGCTACCGCCACATATGCACGGGAGGCATGCGCAGCTGCGCATACAGGTGCATAGTCGTATATCGCTCCGTCTGTTGCGGGGTATTGCACCAACACGCCAAAAACACTGGGAGTAAACTCGAATGCTTCATGGGTTTTCAGCACAACGTTTATGCCCAGCGGCTCGGCGCGGGCCTGTACTACAGCGATGGTCTGCGGGTGGCAGTCCGAAGAAACCAGGAATGTATTCCGGTTGCGAGAGAGTCGATGAAACATCATCATGGCCTCTGCGGCGGCGGTACCCTCATCCAATAGAGATGCGTTGGCGATCTCCATACCAGTGAGGTCGATCACCATGGTTTGATAGTTCAGAAGCGCTTCCAGACGTCCCTGAGAAATCTCCGCCTGGTATGGGGTGTACTGCGTATACCAGGATGGATTCTCCAGTACGGCCCGCAAGATGGCACGTGGCGTGACCGTGTCATGGTAGCCCATGCCGATAAATGAGTGGAACACCTGATTGCGGCTGGCAATCTCTCGCAGGTCGTTCAGCAACTGGTGTTCGGCACACGCCGACGGCAAGTTTAACGGGCTATCGCTGCGTATGGCATCGGGTATGGTCCGGCAAACCAATTCATCCAAGGATGCTGCATCGATGGTAGTGAGCATATCTTGGATGTCATGATCGGAAGGGCCTATGTGCCGATCAACGAATCGGTCAGTGCGCGCAAGGTCAATGGCCATATCGGCGATATACGTAGGAAGGCGCCGGTTCTACGAGAGGTGAGGTTGGCTGTTCATGATACTTTTACGAAGAGCTTCCAGCCGCGTTACAATGCAAATCATGGCAGGTCTAAACTCAGGCCGCGGATCAGTGGGCAGTTGCCCGAAAAGCTTTCTTTCTTGCACCAGGATACGACTCAAGCCTCACGTCTGAGTCGGGAAAGCGCTTGGCGTGCCGCCATTTGTTCGGCTTTCTTCTTGCTGCCTGCTTGTCCTCGTCCATACTGGTGCCCACGCACATACGTAGCGATGGTGAATATACGGTCATGTGGCGGACCGTCTTTTGCAACAACCTTATACGTCGGATGCTTCCAGCCTTTAGCCTGCACATATTCCAAGAGGAGGCTCTTGGGATTGTCTTCCAATTCAGCCAGCCGACGGAGGTCCACATCCGCAATCATGTGCTTGTGGATAAAAAACTTGGCGGCAGTCATGCCCCGGTCAAGGTAAATCGCACCGATTATAGCCTCCAGGCAGTCGGCCAGCACAGATGGATTCGTACGTCCACCTCTAGACTCAAGTGCTGGACTCAGATGCACCAGTGCACCGAGATCAAGGGCTCTGGCGACGCGTGCACAGGCTTTTCGGTCGACCAGTTTTGAGCGAAGCGGCGTAAGGAAGCCCTCCATTTTGCCTGGAAACGCGCGGTACAAATGCTCGGCCACTACGCAGCCTAAAACGGCGTCGCCCAAGAATTCGAGACGTTCATACGAGCGAAGAAGATTGTCTTTATGTGGCTGCTCAAAGGAAGGGTGGCGTAGTGCTTGCTCATACAGCGACAGTTGTCGGATTTGCAGGCCTAGGATCGTTTCGAGTTCGCTCCGCGGGCCGCTGCCTATTCGTTTCCAGAGTCGGTCCCAAAGGCTTGAGAAACGTCCCATTATGCAACCCCCAGTTCAAATCGGAGTACTTTCACGAGTGCTTATCTTTCAATATCGACCGGATAACGCGTAGAAAGGATGGCTGACTGGATCTGGATACTGATACCAATTGTGGCAATAACGGCTCCGTTTGCATACAAGGTCTTCTCCAAGTGGATAGACTTCAAGAAGTCACAAGAAGGCCCAGATGCAGCGGCCGACTGGAAGTTACGCTTTGAGGAAAGCGAAGATGCATTAGCCGCTGCGCAGCGGCGGATCGAGAATCTGGAGACGATCGTCGTCAATCGGCTACTGGAGGTACCAGGCAGCCCCGAACTTCAGGTCAAGTCATCGGAAAATGCCGCCTCACGCATTGCCCGGCAAGTAAGAGCGTAATTCCATGGTACTCTATCTGATTCTCGGCGCGATCACGATCGTTGCCATCGCAGTATTAGTGGTCATCTGGGTTCAGCTGGACCGTCGTATTACGGGCGCTGAGAGCCCCACAATCGCTGGGTTGGCTGAGCGTCTCGAGGCTGCGGAAAGTGAGTTGAAGCATCTGTGTCACCGTGTGGAGGATTTGGAGACAATCGCTACCGCAGAGTCATTGTCGGTAGATAGCGAATGACTCGGGAAAGTCAGGCCAAGCGAGTTAGCCGGACTGCTGCTGTGCAAGAAGCAACGGGTAACGGGGCTGTCGCAGTGTGAAACTAATGCGATGAAGGAATGCTTTCGCTACTTGGTCGGAAGAGTGAGGCTCACCAATTCTTTAGCTTCACACAAATGGCCAACGAGCGATGTATGTAGCAAAAGGGTCTTCGTTAACAGAGGGGCCCAGCTGAACCACGCAATCGAAATGCATTATGCAAGCCCAGCAAATTGATTTCCTGCAGCTTCTGAACCGGCAGGTCCAATACGTTGTGCCTCGCTGGCAGCGCCGTTACTGGTGGGGGAAATCCGACATTGAACGACTGCTTGAGGATCTCGTGGCTACAGCAGATGCCGGCGACAATAAATCTCATTATGGGGAACCCTTATTACGTTTCATGGGCATGGCCCTGCTGGCGTAATCCCTGAGATTCGCGTAGTCGATGGCCAGCAGCGGTTGGCTACCGTCAGCATTTTATTGGCATGCATTGCAGAAAAACTTGGCCTTGACGGCAATTATCGCGATTGGACCCGCCCAGTCATTTTCAGGGCAAGGCTGACCAATCCAGACGCGCCACGAACGAAGTTACGGAAGTTAAAACTTCAGGATGGAGAGGAAGAGGAGTATCGCCGGATTCTGGAGGGTAGCCCGGAAGGCGCTGGTGCGGTGACCCAGGCATGGAGAATAATTCGTCGCTTTGTTGCTCAGAATGATGTGGGGAAACTGCTTACTGGCCTCGACCGATTTCGGGTGGTTAGTATCGGGCTGGATAGCGTAGAGGATCCGCAGCAGGTTTTTGAAAGCCTGAACGCTACAGGTCGCCCGCTGACGGAAAGTGAGAAGGTCAAGAATTGGCTACTCATGGGACTGCCAGGAGATGATCAGCAAGATCTTCACGACACTCATTGGCGCAACATTGAAGCTGCGCTTAATGCGCGGGACTCAACCGAACTGGTCGACACGTTTCTTCGGGGCGTACTGCGTTGGCGTACCGGTTCCACAAGATCCGAAAGTGAAACATATGCGGGACTTCGGCGGTGGGCGATTAAGACGGGTAGAACGGAGAATACGGAGAATATGAAGGGTTTTTTTGAGGAGCTTGCAAAATTGGCTCGTCTGTATGGGATTCTCACGGGCACGGCTGGAAAGCATAAGAATTCGAAGGTTGAAAGAGAACTCGCTCACTTACGCTCAATGGGAATTGACAGTCATCGGCCGTTGACGCTGAGGCTTCTAAATGATGCTGATCGTGGTATTTCAGGAGCGACAGATGCTGTGCTGAGTGAGGTGTTCGCCCTGATTTCTTCGTGGACCACTCGGTTATGGCTGGCGAACCGGCCGACGCATGGATTAAATACCGCCTTTGTGCGTCTGGCACATACCACTTTGTCACCGGATGATGATTACGTGGAATTCTGGCGAGGACAGATTAGCGGGCTCCGGAATCAGTCTGTTGGAGTTCCGGACGGTGCGAAGGTTTGTCAAGGAGTGAGAAGCCGCAAAGCTTACGGGGGCAGTGCTACCCGCACGGCGTCTGCGATTCTTTGCGCGTTGATGGAGGCCGAGCACGGGGATGCAGCTCCGGCCCGGAGTACCTTGACTATTGAGCATATTATGCCGCGGACGCTTACACCTGAATGGAGGGACGATCTGGGAGAAGATGCAGAAGAGTTGCACGGAGAGTACTGCAACCGACTTCCAAACCTGACACTCAGTGGTGATGTTACAAATTCAAGGATGGGAGCACGCCCGTTCGATCAGAAGCGGAAAGATTATGAGAACAACCCAATCGGGCTGACACGGCGCATCGCAGATGAGGACCGGTGGGATAGGGAGGCGCTTG
The DNA here is from genome assembly GCA_012271205.1 of Rhodothermales bacterium. Lineage (GTDB taxonomy): Bacteria > Bacteroidota > Rhodothermia > Rhodothermales > Bin80 > JAAXGT01. Next base: position 15,226 of record JAAXGT010000045.1, on the reverse strand, counting down.
AGCGAAGAGCTGAATGTCTTGCGAGAAGGGTTCTGGACCGGTGGCCTTGGAGTGACCCAGTAAGGCCAAAGCCAATGAATGAAGTCCTCAGGTGGCGTATTAACGGTGGCACTTGGCACGTGGAGTCACACGCATACAAAATGGTGCTTGGGGTAGTAGGGTAGGGGTACTCTTGAGTATGGATCCTGCAAATGCTGACAGGCTGTCTGGAGAGGCGATAACCACAAACGTGCACCCTGCCAGCACATATCCACCAGGCCAAAAGGTACGTCGCCTTCTTATGCATGCCGTGCCAGGCCATGAGAAATACGTGGTGTACCCGTATGGTGGCAGTTTCGAAGGTGCTGCCAAGCGCTGCCGGGCAATGGGGAAAAGATGCAGTGTCGATGTAGAGGTACAGTTAGATAGGCCCAACCAGATTCAAGACTTCTGGAGATTCTTCAAAGAGCACACCGGAGGCGTACCGGGGCAAAAGGATGGTTGGAAAGGAGGAAATCAGTGGACCAGCGCGCTGAACACGGCCGGAGACCGTATTGGAATCTACTTTGGAATTCCCGAGAAAGCGTGGCTCTATGTAAAGGGGGGGAGGGCTTATACCAGTGCAAGGGGGCGTAAAATGAAGATGGTGCAATATTCCCGGATGATTTGCGACCAGATGAGTGACCAACAGCTGGATGAAGACGTGGAAAAAGAAGCTGGTGAAGGAAGGTCCATTGCCGCCACGCTGCCGCGCAACTACGAAAACGATGCAAACTGGTTCGCAATTGCGCAATGGATGATGGACCAGTATGAAAGGCTGGAGGTGATTGTAAAGAGTTCGGACAGTTCGCTGGAAGCCGCTGCCCGGCAGGGATCGCTGGGTTCGGTGCGCTAAACAGTGCAATTGGGAGTGGGAAAGCCGCCAGTGGAACCGAGCTTCGCGAAGATCCTGATAAATGTAGCAACTGCGTTCAGACTGTCCGGAAACACAATATCTGCCTGCGAACCTGCGATAGGTCAAATAGACCGGTGGGCCTGCGATGTGACGGGGGCGAGTATCGAACCATTCTCTATGCCAAAATCGGTACCGATACAATTGTAGCCCACGGGATATTTCCCTCGCCCCCAATCCGAACACTCGGGTATCTGATTCTCGCCTGCAACTGAGACAGCCGCAGAAAATGGCTACGTCACACCACATCGGCATCGCTGCGTACATAACCCAGCAAACCCTCACAGGCCGCGTCCGTAAGGCAGTGCTGGACTACGGTCACTATCTCACTATCCTCAGTCAGCTGCCGGAACGCAGTGAGGTGTGTACCGTGCGCGCGATATCGGCGCCCAAGGTCGCTGACAACACGTCATCTTCTAGCCCCTCAATCAGGATGACCAGTACGTATGGTTCTGCATCCGGCGGATAAACAATTGCGGCATCGTGGTGAATGCGCGTGATTTGCCCGGTCTTGTGTGCCACCCGGACACCATCAGGTAGGCCCGCAGGGATCATCTCATTGAATGCGGCATCGAGCATAACGTCCACCATGGAGCGGTCCGCCGTCGGATCCACGGCTTGGCCGAGCATGATGACTTCCATGAGACGCGCCAGCGCCGCGGCCGTAGTCTCATTGCTCAGCCCGAGATCAAACGCCTTCAAGTCTTCGACACCGCGCAAAACCCGCATGCCTGGCGCGCCCAGCGAATCGACGGTCTGCTGTATAGCATCAGCGCCGAGGTAGTCAATAAGAAGGTTGGTGGCCAGATTGGACGAAACCGTAATCATCTGGTAAATGAGCTCGGTCACGGTCATCGTCTCGCCCAGCCGCTCATAAATCGCGTCGTCCGTATCGTCTTCGATATGGTACATCGAGCTGTCCACTATCGAACGGAATTCGTTCTTGATTATCAGCGGCATGCTCAAATTCAGGGATCCCGATCTGGCGCGTCGCCAAGCCTCAATCATGACCGGGACTTTCATGGTACTCGCTGCATGAAACGGCCGATCACTAAGGATATCCACGTTAACCCCGTGATCCCGCACAGCAACCGCAACCGTTGCCGCCGAATGGCGGCTGGTAATGTCCGTCAATTGAGATTCCAGGGATGGCGGTTCGCTGCATGCGACCACCCCTGTTATGCCCAGTAGAGCCATGGCGAAAGAGCGAAGCATATTTACGGTGCCGTTAAATGCGACAGGTTCGGATTTCGGTGACCAGTATGCCTTTGGCTCCAATTTCTTGGAGCGCATCCATAATCTGGTTAGTTTCCTTTCGCTTCGCCATGGCCTTGACCGATACCCAATCCGGGTTGCTTAGCGGTGCAAGCGTGGGGGATTCAATCCCTGGAGTAATCGTACACGCTGCGTCCAAGGATGTGCGGGGACAGTCATACTCCACCATAATATATTCCCGGGCCAAGAGTATGCCGCGGATGCGTTGCAAGAACAAATGCACCGGCTGTGTGTCCGCCACCGCATGAGAGCGGGCAATCAAAATGGCTTCTGTGGTCAGAATGGGCTGGCCCACGACTGAAAGATGGGCTTCCTCAAGCGTTCGGCCGGTCTGCACCAAATCCGCAATGGCGTCAGCGACGCCCAACTGAATGGCGATCTCAACGGCGCCGTCAAGATGTACCAGCGTAGCCTGAATGCCGCGGCGCTCAAGATCCCGTGCTACAAGTCGTGTAAACGAAGTCGCGATGCGCAGTCCGCTGAAGCCCTCCAGCAGCAGGTTGCTGTTTCGGGGGGCGGCATAGCATAGCCGTGCCCGGCCGAAGCCCAGCGGCAAGAGCTCCTCCACGCTCGCCTGGGAATCGATCAGCATGTCGCGCCCCGTAATCCCTAGATCCAGAACACCGTTGTTGACATAAGTCGCAATGTCGCGCGGCCGGAGAAAGTAGAACGTCGTTTCATTTTCGGCATCGCGTACGAGCAGCTCTCTGTTCGAACGCGCGCAGCGGTAACCAGCCGCCTGAATGAGTTCGACGGCGCCCCCTGTGAGGGCGCCCTTGTTCGGTAAGGCAATTTGAAGCATCTTGTTGAAACACGATGATCTACAGGTGGCGGTAGACGTCTTCAAGTGATAAGTTGCAGGCCAGCATCATGACTTGAATGTGGTACAAGAGTTGTGAAATCTCTTCAGCGGCCCGTTCGGGCGATTCGTGCTGTGCGGCCATCCACACCTCGCCGGCCTCCTCCAGGATTTTCTTGCCTATCCCGTGTGGGCCAAGCCGCAACGCTGCAACCGTTCCCGAATCGGGATCTTGCACCTGGACTTTCTCTTGAAGCTCGTAAAACAGCTCTTCGAATCGTTTCATGGTGTTCAAAATAGCGTAATCTGTCACGGCCCAGGATCAATCACTGCAACATACCAATACAGTAGCGCTTCCCTCTTATCCATGCGCAGTTTTCTGGTGCTACTTGTTGCTTGTACACTTACTACACTCGCTTCAGCGCAGCGGCCCACCACCTTTGATGAACCCCAGAGCGAATTGCGCGTGCGTTATACGCTGGAGGTGACACTAAGGCCCGCAACTCGCACCATTGAGGGTTCCGGGCAGCTTCAGTGGCGAAATCCCGATCGCGTTCCCGTCGACACGCTACAGTTTCATCTCTACCTCAATGCCTTTCGGGATGCCAACACTACGTTCATGCGCGAGAGCGGTGGCATGCACCGGGGATTTTCGGCTTCCGACAGCAACCATGGTGCAATAAACATCACTGGATTGGCTGTGCGCGGTGAGAATCTCTTGGACTCGCTCATGTTCATCCGACCCGATGACGGTAATCCTGATGATTACACGGTGGCGGCATTGCCGCTCCCAAATCCAGTGCAGCCCGGTGACAGCATAATACTGGATGTAACCTTTGAGGCCTCCCTGCCCCAGATTGTCGCGCGCACTGGCTGGATGGAAAAGGACGATGGCAGCCTGTTTTTCATGGTAGCGCAGTGGTTCCCTAAACTGGGTGTGTATGAAATACCAGGCCAGCGGTACGTCCCAGTTGATGCACCACGTGGTCGCTGGAATACGCATCAATTTCACGCAAACAGCGAATTCTATGCGGACTTTGGCATCTACGACATCACCATCCATGTGCCTCCGGATTACGTCGTAGGGGCTACCGGTGTACGCACCCATGCCCACGACTCGCCAGACGTCAGGACACTGCGCTATTACGCAGAGGATGTGCATGACTTTGCCTGGACGGCAAGCCCCGTCTTTCGCGAATTCACGACCACTTGGCGCCATGTGAATTTGCGGCTGCTCATGCAGCCAGAGCATGCACGGCAGGCTGAGCGACATTTTAAGGCTGCAAGGATTGCCTTGGAGGCCTTTGATGAAATCATAGGGCCGTATCCATACACCACGCTCACGCTCGTGGACGGGGTTGGTGGCAGCAATGGCATGGAGTACCCCACGCTCATAACCTGTGGCACCTTGCAGATTATGCCGTCTTGGGTGCGCATGCCAGAGCTTGTTACAATCCACGAGTTTGGGCACCAGTACTTCTATGGAATGTTGGCTAATAACGAATTCGAAGAGGCCTGGCTGGACGAAGGGGTCAACTCCTACATGGAGACACGGATTATGGATGAAGCATACGGGCCGGGCTCGGTACTTGACCTACCCGGATTGCGCATTGATGACGGTCCGTCCCACCGCCTTATGTATCTGAGCACAGCGCCAGAGCGAGGGGCGCTGTTTACTTGGTCCTGGAAGTACAGCAACGATTTCGATTATGGGCGTATTACATACTCCAAGGCGGCTACGGTACTCCGTGCGCTAGAGCAGTATCTGGGACGCGCGGTGATGGATCGCGGACTCCGCACGTATTATGAACGCTGGCGTTTCAGGCATCCGACCACGCGCGATGTACAAGCTGTGATGGAGGAAGTGGCGGAGGAGGACTTGGACTGGTTCTTCAGTCAGTATGTGTACGGCACGGCGGTAGTGGACTACGAATTGGCAGAGCTGAACCTAACCCAGTTGCCAGACTATTCGTTCAAGAGCACCGTTCGCGTAAGGCGCTTGAGAAATGGCATATTTCCCCAGGTACTGCGCGTTCGGTTTACAAACGGACGCGAAGAAATGCACGAGTGGGACGGTGTCTCTGAAGAAGAGACGTTTCAGCTGCGTGGCCAAGTGTCGGAAGCTTGGCTGGAGCAGAACCCGATCGACGTACACTGGCTCAACAACCGGATAGTGGCCCAAGGGGACTCGTCGCCAAAGTTGGCCCTGAAATACGCGGCCAAGAGCACAGCCTGGATGCAGCACGTCTGGCACCTTCTGGGGTTTTTGTTTTAAGCCGAAATGACACGTACAGCGCTCGCATGTGGATGGCAGGCGATACGTCGCTGGCCGATCCTCACGCTCATCATTTATGGTGTCGGGGTGGCGATGGCGTTTCTGATTGCAATTCCGTTTGCCGTGGCAATCCAGGACGCGGCTGGATCGAGTAAAGGCCTGCTGGCCGGCAGTTTCGAATTGGGTCTCTGGTACGATACTTTCCGTGAAGCGCGTGGCGACCTGTTTACCGTTGCGCTGCATCTGCTTTGGGTCGTGCCGCTTTACCTCGTTTGGGATGCGGCTTCCAGTGTCGGACTCTGTTTCGCGCTTGCCAACGGCCATGGCTTCTGGCACGGTGCCGGACGCTTTGCCGGCAGAAGTGTCGTGATCGGTCTCGTGTACTTGGCAATGCTCATCGCGGTGCTGGCTGGCCTTATCGCCATGATTGAAGCAATGGGTCTACTAATCGCGCCTGGTGCGGTCCGCTTCTACCTGCAAGCGGTGGGTATTCCGGTTGGACTGGTCTTGGCTGTGCTGCTGATAAATCTCATGCGCGATGCATCCCGTGCCGCCCTTGTAGTACAGGACGTTGGACTGGGTCGCGCGCTACGGGCCGGTTTGGCCGCTTGGCCAATGACTGGAGCCTATGTTTTGTGGACCGCGGCTGCACTCGGTATTCTGGCCGTCTCGATTGCGCTGGAAAGCTCATTGAATGCCGGCACAATGGGATCAGCCGTGATACTGGCGGTTGGATTGCAGGTCCTTATGCTGCTGCGTGCGGCAGTTCGCGTAGCTTGGCACGGAAGCCTCGTGGCGCTTACACCTTTGCCGTCTCTGCCAGCAGGCGGTTAAGTTGCAGTCTTTGTTTACCACGTCCCGCAGGAGATGTCAGCACGTCATGCATAAACGCAATGAGTGCCATGCGCTCGCGGGGGGTGGATTCCTTGGCGTCCACCGCCGACATGAACTTCTTCCACAGGGGCTCGTCGATCTGGCCCGCCATGTATTTTGCAAATAATCCGCCTAGCATGGCGCCGGGGTCGTGTTTTCTTAATAATTAATCTCCGCCTCAAGTACACCTGAGTCACGCCTAATATTTAATCCTACAGCAAAAATCGGGCCAAAAATATTTTCCGAACCCTTGGGTCGTATCTGCCCTGCGTCGACAATGGGCGATTGGCGCAGGCTGACACCCGCCGCCCGTATTCACCGGAATGGCCTCAACTGATTCTGACGCGGCACACACAACATGCGAACACTATATGGGGCATGTTGAGACATTGGAAGGCCTTTGCAAGGGAGCCTAAATGTGCTAACAGGCACCCTCAACAAAGACAGAGGACGAAAGCCAGCTTGTCCTCCCCGAGCGTATCAGACTCGGCCACCACACCGTCACAATTTTTTCCAGCGAGAGAATATGATGGAAGTAGAGATCCATATGCGTAACAAACGCTACCGGCTATTGTCCGCTCTGAAGAGTCCCCTTTACGAGGTCTGGCTCCAGCACAAGCAGTCCCAGAATGCGCGGCTGGCTCCCGCTGTCCGCCACATCAGCCCAACCCCAATTTACAGCACAAAGGGGACTTGACTGATTGCACGGCGACTGAACAACCTGGTTTCAGCCTGCAATGCTTGCCCGAAATAGGCAGAGAGGTCCTCAGGCTCCCGGAAATGGCCATACAACTTGGTGGGACTGCGTCCTTTGCATGTGAAGATGAGCGCAACCACCCGTTCACGCAGTTAGGTCAACACGATTTCCCGGCGCAGGCGCGCAACCGGAATGCCTAACTGTTCACGGTACTTGGTGACTGTGCGCCGGGCGATCTGAAACCCGCGCTCCCGAAGCTTGGCAGTCATTCTCTGGTCTGATAGCGGTGCAGCCTTGTCTTCTTCGTTGATAATGCTGGCGATTATCGCCTTGACTTCCTTGTTGGACACGCTGTCTCCACTTTCGGTGGCCACGCCCTCCGAAAAGAAATACTTCAGCTCGTAAACGCCAAAATTGCATTGTACGTACTTGCCGCTGACTACCCGGCTGATCGTGGAAATATCCATGCCCAACCGATCAGCTATGTCTTTCAGAATTAGAGGGCGCAAGTGCCCTTTTCCGAATGCGAAGAATGCTTCCTGTTGCGATACAATCTCCTGCATAACGGCCAGCAGGGTGTTGTGGCGCTGCCGGATGGAGTCGATAAACCAACGAGCGGCGTCGAACTTGTTGCGTAAGAACTTGCGGGTTTCCTGGTCCACTGCACGTGCTGGTCCTTTTTGCTGTCCATCCGAAAGCTGCTCCAGCATCTTTCGGTATGCCCGTGAAACGTGGAGCTGGGGCGTGTTTTTGCCATTCAGGTAAATGGTGAAATCGTCGTCCTCGTAACGCACCAGGAAATCCGGGGTTATGTAGTTCTCCTGAGCCGAAAACGCACCCTCACCCGGCTTCGGATTACAGCGCTGAATCAGATCAAACGCGGTCTTCAGCTCAATATCGTCCACGCCCAGCCTGCCCTTTATCTGGGCAAAGCGCTTACGCGTGAAGGCCTCAAACATCTGGTCGAGGATCTTCAATGCCACGCTGCGCCCCGGCGTACCTTCCGACGCCATTTCCAGTTGCACATACAAACACTCCTTCAGGCTGCGCGCGGCAATTCCGACCGGGTCCAGGCGCTGCACATCATGGAGCACACGCAGCACGTCATCCTCGGACAACTCCAGACCGTGATTGAACATGATGTCATCCACGATGGAGACCAATTCGCGACGCAGGTAGCCGTCCTCGTCGATGGAGCCGATAATCTGTTCGGCAATCAGAGTGTCGCGTTCGGTCAGACTCAGGAAGGCTTTCTGGGCACGCAGGTGGTCGGCCAATGACTCCTGAGCTACCAGTGGGATTTCCCGCCACTCTTCACTCGTGTCTACGCGTGCCTTGTATCCGTAGAGATCATCGCCACCGGGTAGTAGCTCTTCCCAATCGTAGTCATCGTCGGCCTCTTGAACCTCGGGGGGGTCCGCTTCAGAGGTTTCTTCTATTGCCGCACCTTCTTCCAGCAGGGGGTTAACTTCCAGTTCCTGCTGTATGCGCTGCTCCAACGCGAGTGTCGGGAGCTGCAGCAGTTTGATGTATTGGATCTGCTGCGGCGAGAGCTTTTGCTGAAGTCTTAGCTCCTGTTTCAGATTCAGCATTGTCCAATGCGTCGTCACTCGCCTTGCATTCAACACTTGAAACGTAGCAGCGAACGACATTGTTTGTAGGCGGCAATCTACCACGACTGCATTTCGCAGCAATATGGCTGACCGACACGGCCTAACATCCCCCCGCGTGCGAGACGATGATTTCGAGCGAAGGCTGCGTCCGCGAAGGCTGACGGAATTTATAGGTCAGGACAAGATCAAGGACAACTTGCGTGTGTTCATGCAAGCTGCGCTGGAACGTGGCGAAAGTTTGGACCATGTGCTGCTTTCCGGCCCCCCGGGGCTGGGCAAGTGCATTACCGGGTGCAGCCAGGTGTTGACCCCGCAGGGTTACGTGCAGATGCGTGAACTCATACCAGCGGATATGCGTCCTGGCGAGTATCGTGCGCTGGAGATATCATTAATCGGATTGCATGGTCCGGAAACAACGTCACATGTTTATGCGAGCGGTTACGGGCCAACGCTTTGCGTCAAAACGAAACGTGGCTTCGAAATAGAGGGCACACCCTGCCATCCCCTCCTGGTCCACACGCCGAACGGTTATGTCTGGCGTTCTCTGGATTTGTTGACAACGGGCGACGAGCTTCTGGTTGCAGACCCCTCGTTCTCGGGGAGTGGCCGCACTGTGTTGCGGCATAGTGCGCCGGCGAATAGCCCTCAATTAGGTCGGCCGGATCGCGCGGGCCGGACAGTAACTGTTAACCGGCCGATTGCGAGTTCACGCGGTCCCGTATTCCTGGATGCCGTAACTCAAATCCATCCTTCGGCGGCGGAGACATTCGACTTCGTGTTGCCGGAAACACATGCATTTGTTGCTAACGGGCTTTTGAATCACAACACCACGTTGGGCCACATCGTTGCTGCTGAGATGGGGGCGTCCATTACGACGACCAGTGGTCCCGTTCTGGACAAGCCGGCCGCCATCGCTGGTATTCTGACCAAGCTTGGCGAGGCAGATGTACTGTTTATCGACGAGATACACCGTCTTCCGCCGCATGTGGAGGAGTACCTTTACTCCGCCATGGAGGACTACCGCATAGACATTGTCATTGACAGCGGCCCCAACGCGCGCAGTGTCAAGCTCACGCTGCCACCGTTCACACTGGTAGGGGCTACGACGCGCAAGGGTCTTTTGACCGCACCTCTACGGGCCCGGTTCGGTATTGACTTCCGGTACGACTACTACTCGGCCGACCTCTTGAATCAAATCCTGGTGCGCTCGGCCGGTATTCTAAAAGTCAAGATAGATGCCAGGGGGGCGACCGAAATCGCGCGTCGCAGCCGAGGCACGCCTCGCATCGCCAATCGTCTCCTTCGCCGGACGCGCGACTTTGCGCAGGTTGAGGGGGACGGCCGCATTACGCTGAAGACGGCAGATCGCGCACTGACGGCGCTCGAAGTCGACCAAGCCGGTCTGGATGACATGGATGCACGCATTTTGCTCACCATAGTTGACAACTTCGGTGGGGGGCCAGTCGGTCTCAGCACGCTGGCAGTAGCGGCTGGTGAAGATGCGGGAACCATCGAAGAGGTGTACGAACCTTATCTGATTCAGGAAGGATACCTGCAGCGCACCGCCCGCGGTCGCGTAGCCACTCCCAAAGCGTACAAGCATTTTGGTCGCTCGAATCCGAAAAGTCCACCCGATCTTTTTGGTTAACCTCGCGAGAATCCATGAAAAAGCTGCTTATGGCTGTCCTTCTACTGGTGGTGGCCTGCCGAACAAGCGATTCGCCTGAATTGACCTGCGCCGAAAGCAACGACGGTCTCACACTCCCGGAAGGCTTCTGCGCCATCGTTGTGGCCGATTCACTGGGCCGTGCGCGTCATCTTGCCGTCAGCGAAAACGGAGATGTGTACGTGGCTTTACGTCAGGTTGCCGAACGGGGTGGGATTGCCGCGCTGCGTGACCTTGATGGCGATGGTCGTGCGGACAGCATTGCCTACTTCGGTGAATTGGGCGGCACGGGCATTCACCTGCAGAATGGCTGGCTTTACTTTGGCGCGGATACTTTGATTGTACGTTACGCATTGCAGGAGGGGGCCCTTCTACCGGAAGGGGATGCCGAAACCATTGTCCGAGGCTTCCACGATCAGCCCAGTCATGCCACCAAGCCATTTGATTTTGACGGCGCCGGAAGCATGTACCTCAACATCGGCGCGCCATCAAATGCCTGTCAGTCGCCCTCGCGAATGCCCGGCGTAGCGGGACAGGATCCTTGCCCGCTTCTGGAGGAGTATGCCGGCATATGGAGGGTCGCGGCAGAAACGCCCAATCAGACGGTCTACGGCGACGGTATGCGCTACGCCACGGGTATTCGCAACGCCGTGGCCCTTACTTGGCATGCGGCCCACAACCGACTGTACGTTGTGCAACACGGACGCGATGATTTGCACCGTCTCTGGCAGGACCGGTTTACTGTAGAGCAAAACAATCAGCTGCCGGCGGAAGAATTTTTTGTCGTGGAGGAGGGAGATGATTTCGGTTGGCCCTACTGCTACTACGATCACCTGAAGGGCCAGAAAGTGTTGGGTCCCGAGTATGGGGGTGACGGAGAGTTGGCAGATCGTTGCAGCGAGACCAAGGATCCGATTTATGGATTCACGGCGCACTGGGCGCCCAATGATGTGATATTCTACACAGGCACGCAGTACCCTGAGCGCTATCAAGGCGGCGCACTGGTGGCCTTTCACGGTTCTTGGAATCGCGAGCCCCTGCAGGCTGGATTCCAAGTCAGCTTTTTGCCGCTTGGTGATGAAGGCGTTGCAGGTGACGCCGAAGTGTTTGCAGGGGGCTTTGCGGGGACCGATTCCCTCTCCACGCCCGGTCGGGCCAAAGCCCGGCCGACCGGGCTGGCGCAGGGACCAGATGGGTCCGTGTATATTTCGGATTCTGTTCGCGGTCGTATCTGGCGCATCATCTACACCGGTTCGTGACTCGCTTGTCTCATACGTCTGAAGCTCTGCCGGACTTCCTGAGCGCACTGCGCAGGGTAAGTCAGGGGGAGGTGCGGACCGATACCTATAGCCGGGTACTATACAGCACGGACGCGAGTATTTACCGTGTAATGCCGCATGGGGTGTTTTTCCCGGCGTCTCGGGACGACGTGCACGCGGCCGTCAGTCTTGCCGCGGAATTTGGCATTAGTCTGTTGCCGCGCACCGGAGGGAGCAGCTTGGCCGGCCAAGCGGTGGGTGAGGCGCTTGTCTTGGATTTTACGCGTCATCTGGATCGGATCATAGAGGTGAATCAGGCGGAGCGCTGGGTACGCACCGAGCCCGGTATGGTGCTTGACCGCCTCAATCTGGATCTGGCACCCTTCGGGCTGCAATTCGGTCCCGATCCCGCAAGCAGCAACCGTGCCGCGATGGGAGGTATTGTGAGCAACAATGCCACTGGCAGCCACTCCATTTGCTACGGAATGACGGCCGACCACGTGCTGGGGATGGACGTGGTCTTAAGCGACGGGAGCCAAGTCAGCCTAGGGCCCGTGGGAGAGGACATGTTGCTTGGACACGCCGGGCGCAGCGGCCGGGAGGGCGAGGTCTATCGGAAGATTGCGGCACTCACCGCTGAGCCGGAGAACCGGGCGACCATCCTGGACGGGACACCGCGTCACTGGCGCCGGTGTGGCGGATACAATTTGGACCGCTTCATTGGTGCGGGACCCTCTTTTCGTCTCCCGCACGATGGCTGCTTTAACCTGGCCAAGCTTGTTTGCGGCGCCGAGGGTACGCTGGCCGTCATGCAGGACGTACGGCTGAATCTGGTGCCTTTGCCGGCGGCGCGCGGTCTGGCGATCGTCCACTTCGACAGTCTGCAGGCCGCCTTGTCCACGGTTCCCGTTATTTTGAAAGCGGATCCGAGTGCAGTTGAGCTACTGGACAATCTGGGGCTCATGCTATGCCGGGAGGTTCCGGAATACGCCCGGCTGCTAAAGACCTTTGTGGACGGCGAACCCGACTGCATATTGATTACAGAGTTTTACGGCAGCGGACGTAGCGAGTTAACTGCGAAAATCGACCGATTATGCTCGGTCCTTACAGCCAGCGGGCACCACGGGAGTGTACTCAGGGTGCTGGACGCGCGGAGGCAGCGAGACGTTTGGACAGTGCGCAAAGTGGGGCTGGGACTGCTCATGAGTATCAAGGGTGATCACAAGCCCATTCCCTTTATTGAAGATGCTGCTGTTCCGACGGAGCATCTGGCAGATTACGTGCGCCAGATAGATGAATTCTGCGAGGGGTTGGGCTCCCGTGTAGCCTACTATGCACACGCCAGTGCCGGCTGCGTTCATATCCGTCCGCTAATCAATACGAAAGCGGCGAGCGAGATCGCCAAGATTCCAGAAATCCTCCACTTTGCCGTCGAACTCCTGCACGGCTATGGCGGGGCACTCTCCAGTGAGCACGGTGATGGACGTGTACGGAGCTGGATGAATGAGCGGTTTTTCGGGCCAGGCCTGTACAGGCTCTATCAGGAGGTCAAGCGCACGTGGGATCCTCACGGTATCCTGAATCCGGGCATTGTAGTGAATGCGCCGCCTGTCACGGAAAATCTGCGTTACGGAGCGAACTACAAGGTCATCCCACTGGAGCTAAAACTGGACTTCAGCGAGGAGCATGGATTCGACCGCGCCGTGGAAATGTGTAATGGTGCCGGCATTTGCCGCAAGGAAACCACCGGTGGCATGTGCCCAAGCTTCATGGCGACCCGTGAGGAGGAGCACTCCACACGCGGGCGCGCAAACGCGTTGCGGGCTGCGCTTTCAGGTGTGTTGCCGCCGGAAGAGCTCACCAGCCGGCGCATGTACGAAGTCATGGATTTGTGTGTCGAGTGTAAAGCCTGCAAGTCGGAGTGCCCGTCTTCGGTGGACATGGCCAAAATCAAGTTTGAGTTCCTGGCTCAGTACCTTGCCAAGAACGGTACGCCGCTGCGCACCCGCCTGTTCGGAGACATAGCCCGTCTTGCCCGCATGGGTAGTGGTTTTGCTGCCCCGCTTACGAATGCAGTACTTGGAAATGGCCTGACACGCTGGGCGCTGGATAAGTGGCTGGATATCAGCCGCGAGCGTGTGCTCCCGCCCTTCGCGCGGACGCCGTTTACGGCTTGGTTCAAACGCCACAAGGCAGGAGCCGGTGCAATGGGACAAGTGGTACTCTTTAACGACACGTTCAATACATACCAGGAGCCGGATATTGCTGTTGCGGCTACCGAGGTGCTGGAAGCGGCCGGTTTTGAGGTGTTGTTGCCGGAGGGGCACAGATGCTGCGGTCGGCCGATGATTTCCAAGGGACTGGTGAAAAAAGCCCGCACGGCCGCACGGAATACCGTAGCCCGGCTGGTGCCCTTTGCCGAAGCCGGCCTGCCGATTATCGGGCTTGAGCCCAGCTGCCTGCTTTCCTTCCGGGATGAATACTTGTACCTCTTGCCCGGAGATGCCCAGGCGCAGCGTGTGGCAAAGCAGGCCGTGCTGTTTGAGGAATTCATTGCGTGTCTGGCAGATGCGGGCCAGTTGCCACTTTCCTTCACACGCGAAAAGCGTGACCTGTTGCTCCACGGCCACTGTCACCAGCGTGCACTCGTAGGTACTGAACCGACCCGCCAAGTGCTCTCTCTTCCGGAGAATTACGAAGTGCGGGAGGTAGATTCGAGCTGTTGCGGGATGGCCGGTTCCTTCGGCTACGAGAAGGAGCATTACCGGATTTCTTGTACGATGGCGGAGCGCCGCCTGCTGCCCGAAGTCCGGGCTTCAGGCGGGGCTACGATAGTAGTGGCGCCGGGAACTAGCTGTCGCCACCAGATAGAGCACGGCAGCGCGCGCCGTGTGCTGCATCCAGCCGAGGTATTGCGCGACGCTTTGGTCTAGGCCGGCGCCACGTTACGTACCGTCACGGTAATCCGGTAGCATGAAATCCCCGCCAACCTTTTTCTGCAACGCCCCCCTGCGGATTCATGCTTTGCCTTCATCGTGGCCACAATATGCCGCTGGTGCATCACAGTACAACGCGTCGAGCAATTACGCTGAGACTTTGAAGTCTGTCTCGGAGGACGTGATCATGAATTCCTCCAATGTGTTGGCGGATTAGTGGGTGGTGATCCGATTTACGGCCCGCACCGCATTCAAGGAGCCGTGGGTAATGTTGAGGCAGAGCAGCAAGGCGCCGGCTTTTGCGTTGCAGACCTATTGGTACGGGGAAATAAGGAGGCCTAATCCGACCAGTTGCTGGGTTGAGCTCAAATCTTGTGCTTCTGGTAATCTTGGAATCCTTGTTGGCTAAACTTAAGCACTATTCCGGCACTCACTCGCCTATTCTGGATAGACGGTCAGGTGTGCAGAGCCAGTGGCTCTGACCTGCACGGTAAAATAAAGTGTCGGCGTACCGATTGCGGATGGCCCCAGCGAGTTCGACATTCAGAAATCCGGCTGAATGCTCTTGCTTCATCATCCCGTCTTCGGCGACACGCATATCATAAACAATACACCTGCTCCAAGACCGACTACCACGGCAAAGGTGCGATACCGCAATGCGTCCTGCACCACCCCGTTATGGTCTGCGATGGATCCGATTGGGAAGATGCATCAGGTGACAGGCTGGACCGGTCATGTCTTCACCAATGCGGCACATTGTTATCCGCGGCAAATACTGTATGTGCTTCTACTTCCCCTTTCACCCGTTGTGATCTTCACGCCCTAGTTTCTTGGCACGGTAACCACCGGCTCTGCGGTCCTGTATGAGCAGAATGCCGAAGACGACGACAAGGATCAGGCCG
>JAAXGT010000199.1 GCA_012271205.1 Rhodothermales bacterium | reverse complement strand
ACATGTTACATTCTGTCTATCAAAATCCTGCCTTCATGCCGAACCCGCCGATGCGTATTCGTCGCGACCTCATTCACAAATTCAAGGACGCCTACCTCAAACACCGGCCAGCCTCAACCGATCAGCCACTGCCACAAACCGACAGCCAATGGACCAACCTGGCGCTTTCTCTGGCACACCAGTTTGCTGCAAAAGACCTGTTTCGAGAGATTGAGCGGGTCGCCAAAAAGGACTTCAAGGATAATTGTGAGCGGCTGGCGGCCCACGTGTGTTCGAAGATCGAGGAAGCTGGCGGGGAAAGCTGGATCGCGGTCGTCTCCTGGAATGGCAACGTGGCACAGGTCGCGGTTCAGCCGAAAGACGCGAAGCCGTTCGAGTTCCAGCCGAATGCCACCCAGATGGAGGTGTTCGCAACCACATGACAAAGGCCGCACAGGGCATCCAATCCGTGCGGCCTTTTCGAAACTCGCGATATATGTCAGATACAACACAGAAAGACCCGCAAGGTTCACCGGACCAGGGCCAAGTCCCATCATTAGGGCTTGAACCTCCACCTGAGATCAATGGCCGAGAGCCCCAAGGCCTTGTTGACCCTGTCCCCGTGGCCCGCACGCGGAGGGGGCTGCAAAAAGCGCTTGAGCACGCCGGATTTGAACTCCGATATAATACGCGGCTCGGAGCACTGGAGTACAAAGGTCCGGAATCGGACTGGAAACCGCTCTCCAACAATATCAGCCGTGTGCTCAAGGTGCGCATAACCGAAACCGCGCATTTCACCGGTAAAAACAAAAACGGCCAGCCCTTCAAACGGCCCGCCCGGTTCAGCCAGATTGACTGGGATGATTTTACAACGGCGATTGCCTATGACAATGCCACCGATCCGTTTCTGGATTGGGTCTTCAGGTTGGGCCATCCGCACGGGCCGCTCGAGCTCAAACCCATATGGGCCGGGTTCGGACTGGATAAGAACCCGGACGCCAGGGCGCGTTTCGTGGATTACGAGCTCACGTATGCGGAGTGGGGATTCTATCTCCCCGGAGTAACCGCCACCTTGCGCGCGCAGACCCCGGGGGCCCAGGCACGGATATCCCTGCTCCTGATTGGCTGACGCGAAGTGGGCAAGAGTATGTTTTGCGAAAGGATTGCCCCGGAGGACATGTACACGGAAGTTCGATCGGCACATATCCAGGACGCGAAACGAAGCATTGAGGATACGGCCTGTGTGGTGATTGCGGAATGGGCGGAGCAAGCGGGCACCACGCGGCTTGAACGCGAGGAAACGAAAGCCTGGTTGAGCCGACGCATCGATGTGGCCCGGGCCGCGGACGGGCGGAACGCGTACGAAGAAAGTTTGCCGTTGTAGTAACGAGCAACGACGAGGCCGTCGTTTCGGATGATGCCGCACTCGCCGGACGTGTTTATCCGGTGTATATAGAACACCGAAATCCGGATATAGAGCTCTTGTGGCAAGAACCCGATCTCCTGTTCTTGCCGGCGTACTACCGGGACTGCATGCGACTCATGGGAGCCGGCATGACGGTCTGGCCTCCGGAAGAATTCGCAGAGGCCTTAGAAGTGCAACGGGAAACGTTTCGGGACGCGGATTACGGGGTGGAGGAAGTGCTGGCCTGGCTGACCAATGGCGCATACACGACAGAGTTGCCGTCCGGTGTGCCCGATCCGTTCGGCAACGGCAACGCGCTGTCGTTCGGGCAAATCCCGGGTGGCAGCGGATTGCGGCCAACACCCGAAATCGGCTTCAGTCCGGCGGAGATGGCCCTCGCAATGAGGGCTTTTGCGGTTACCTTTTCGAGCATCAAACGACTCAAGTTGCGTAACCGAGGCTGGACCAACCGCAATAAGAAACTGCACGGCCGGCAGGGAAAACGGTGGTTTCCACCGCAAAAAGTTACTCCAAACAGCTGTATTTCCGGAAAGGTAACCGGAAAGTGCTCTATAATGATGTTGCCGGGGAGATGCCCGGTGAATTGGGCAACCTTACGCGATTGGAATCCTTGGATCTGGCTAACAATGCTTTGACGGATAGGCTGCCAAGGAGCTTCATGCAGCTGATAAATCTTAGGCAACTGCGCTTTGGTGGCCAAGCCCTCTATGCACCCGAGGATGATACTTTCCAGGCATGGCTGAACAGCATTCCATATGTTGATGGCCCCACGTGTTAGTAAACTCCACTGTTCAGAAGCATTACCGATCGGACTTTAGATGAGGGAGACGATTACCGCGCTTGTCTTTACCGAAGCAGCTGGAGGGACGGCCCCCTATACTTAATCCACTGCTTCCTCTGCTGCCAACAGCTTTGGACTTTAGTGAGACCACACGGATGATTAGTAGTGGCACCCCGATGGTGAGGGGACAGTAGGCAAAGCCCCCTACACGTACGCGGTAACTACCCAATCCTTTCCAGCGTTCTACCCGTTTCGTGTTGGGTATTCCTTGGCCCGTCCAAATCAAGTCCCAGTTTACGTTACGAGCGGTATGGTGACGCGTTGTCTGCTTTGATACCGTCTCCCCGCTCTTATGAACGGCTGGGGAAAATTCAGGACGGGTGCTGGCGGCCGAGCTCTCTGAAAATGGCTTCACCGCGCGTAGGATACGCTTCGGCAACGTGATAGCGCAGATAATCGTCCACCAGCTGGCGTGCCTCCGATAGTCGTTCAGGAGAAAGCTGCATTCGGGTGATAACTTCCAGTTCTGCCCGCGCCAGTATGGCAAATGTGCGAAGCGCAGCGCGAGACGCATATTGCACAGTCCGTCCAGCTGTGGCCTGCGCCACAACAGTCCCGGAGTCCAGGAGCAGGTACCCGCCTGCATCATCCAGCACTTGCACGTTCTCGCGGTCAAAATCCGGTGCATAACCCAGCGCATCAGCTAAACGAACCTGGAAGTACATCTGGATGCAGTCCGCACTGGCTTGCGGTTCATCCAAGGCCTCCAATGTGCGTACGAGAAGCGCGTATATGTCCGGTTGCGGTTCTTCGTCCTCGGTCAGAGCATACACGAGTTCGCATACGCGCAGGCCGGCTGCCAGTCGATCCAATTGCTGTGTGACACGGTGATAGAGTGAAATATGCCCACTCTCTGACAAGGTCTGCAGACTCCGCGAAGGGCGGTAATAAACGACGACCTGGTTGTGTGAAAGCACCTGTAAAGATGACCCAAACCGGCTCTTCGCGGCCCGTGCTCCCTTGGCCATGACCGTTAGCTTTCCTTTCTCCTGCGTGAATAGCGTGACAATCCGACTGGTCTCGCCATAGGGTATAGAGCGCAACACAACGGCTTCAGTACCAAGCAGCATAAGGCACGGGGCAAGGATTGGCCATCACTTCTTCAAAGTACGTACGGTATGGTTCCGGTGGATTCGATGTCGAGGGAGCAGTTGTATATTGGGCGCAACTCCAATTCAGATACTCTGCTCATAGCAACAATGCGCTACCTCTCAGCTTCTGGGCCACTCTTGATCCTGCTGTTGTGCTCGGCCGGGCCCCCCTTGTCAAAAGCCCAGCCCGTGCAGTATGACACCACATTGTACAATGTGCTAGAGTACCGCAGCGTAGGCCCCTATCGCGGTGGCCGTTCGGCAGCGGTAACGGGAGTGCCGGGTCAGCCTTTGAAAGCTTACTTTGGGGCAACCGGAGGGGGCGTCTGGAAGTCAACGACGGGTGGGGCCTCTTGGGAAAATATTTCTGACGGGTACTTTGGCGGGTCCATTGGTGCGGTGGCTGTCAGCATTTGGGATCCGAACGTGATCTACGTGGGTGGCGGTGAAAAGACTGTACGAGGGAATGTGTCCCATGGGTATGGCATGTACAAGTCCTTGGATGCCGGACGCACTTGGACGCACGTGGGGCTGGAGGACAGCCACCGCATTCCACGCATCCGAATTCATCCGCGCGACCCAGACCTGGTCTACGCCGCTGTGTTGGGCCATTTGTCCGGCTCTAATGAAGAGCGAGGCATCTTCCGCTCGAAAGACGGTGGAGCCACGTGGGAGAAAGTGCTCTATATCAACGATGAGGTCGGTTTTGTGGATTTGGCCATGGATCCATCCAACCCACGGGTACTCTATGCGAATGCCTGGCGAATTCTGCGTACGCCGTACAGCCTTGAAAGCGGTGGTGAGGGCTCCGGCATCTGGAAGTCCACCGACGGCGGTGACACTTGGCATGAGGTCACAGGGCAAGACAACGGCCTGCCTCAAGGCACGCTGGGTATAAGTGGAATTGCCATTTCGCCGGTTAATCCTGAACGCATTTGGGTGATCATCGAGGCGGAGGAAGGGGGTGTCTATCGATCCGACAATGGCGGCAAGTCTTGGCGTCGTATAAACCAAGACCGCAATCTGCGCCAGCGTGCATGGTATTACACGCGCATCTACGCGGATGTCGCGAATGAGGACATTGTATATGTGCTAAACGTGAGCTTCTGGCGTTCAAAGGACGGCGGCCACACCTACCAAAGAATATCCACACCGCATGGTGATCATCATGATCTGTGGATTGATCCCATGGATTCCAATCACCTGATTATTGCGGATGACGGAGGTGCGCAGGTGAGCTTTGATGGCGGCGACAACTGGAGTACGTACTACAATCAGCCGACCGCCCAATTCTACCGTGTGACCACCGACAATCATTTCCCCTATCGCATTCTGGGGGCGCAGCAGGATAATTCCACGGTGCGCATACTGCACACGTCAAACGGCCGCAACGAGCGGGACTGGGAGCCAACCGCCGGAGGGGAGAGTGGGTGGCTCGCGCCGAAGCCGGACAACCCGGATATCGTATACGGCGGATCCTATGGCGGATATCTGACGCGTGTGAACCACGAAACCGGCGAAAGGCGCGCCATCAACATTTATCCCGACAACCCGATGGGACATGGGGCAGAAGGCATGAAGTATCGCTTTCAGTGGAACTTCCCCCTGCTGTTTTCCCAGCACGACACCAACGTGCTCTATGCAGCAGGGAATCATCTTTTTCGCACGACCAACGAGGGTCAGTCATGGGACATGGTTAGCCCGGACTTGACGCGGGCCGATTCATCCAAACTGGGGCCAAGCGGAGGACCCATCACGAAAGACAATACCGGTGTAGAATACTACGCCACAATCTTCACTGTGGCCGAAAGTCCTCACGATGCGCAGGTGATCTGGGCGGGTTCGGATGACGGTCTAGTGCACATGACGCGCGATGGTGGCGAGACTTGGACCAACGTGACGCCACCGGGTATGCCCGAGTGGATGCAGATCAATGACATCGTTGCAAATCCATTCGAAGTGGGCGGGGCGTACTTCGCAGGCACGCGCTACAAACTGGATGATTTTGCGCCGTACCTCTACAAGACCACGGACTACGGTGAAACGTGGACGCAGATCAACAGCGGTATTGACGCGCAGCACTTCACACGCGCTGTCCAGCCGGATCCTGTGCGCCCGGGGCTGCTGTGGGCTGGCACGGAATCCGGCATGTACATCTCGTTTGATGATGGTACGAACTGGAAATCGTTCCAGCGCAATCTGCCGATTGTACCCATCACGGATCTGGATCGCAAGGATAACGACCTTATTGTGGCCACCCAGGGACGTTCCTTCTGGATAATGGAGGATGTCACGCCGTTGCACCAGCTTTCGAGTGAAGTGGCCGGCAGTGCCCTCTGGCTTTTTGACTCCGCGCCGACATGGCGCACAGGCGGCAGCGCAAGGTTCAGGTACTATTTCCGGGACCTCCCGGATTCCAGCAGCACAAGCCTGCGCATCATGGAAGAAGATGGTACCGAAATCAAGACTTTCACGGCCACGGAAGGCGGGCTGAATCTCGCAGCCGGCATGAACACCTTTGACTGGAATACCCGTTACGAAGATGCTGAATCCTTCGATGGACTCATCATGTGGGCGGGCAGCGTACGCGGGCCACGCGCTGCGCCGGGCCTGTATCGTGTCAGACTGGTTTCGGGCAGCGACTCCATGGAAACCTCCTTTGAGCTTCGCAAGGATCCACGTTCCACTTCCAGTGAAGCAGATCTTCAAGCTCAGTTCGAGTTTCTGATCGAGATTCGGGATAAACTCTCCGAGACGCACAAAGCCATAAAGCAAATCCGGGCCGTACGCCAACAGATTCAGGATGTAACCAGTCACCTGCCGGAAGGGCACGAGGTCATAGCGGACACAGCCAAGTTGCTCATCCGGAGGATCACCACAATTGAAGAGGCGCTCTACCAGACCAAGAATCAGAGTGGGCAAGATCCGCTGAACTTCCCCATCCGGCTAAACAACAAACTGGCCGCAGCGGGAGGTAACGCAGCTGTTGGAGACTTTCGGCCTACGGATCAGCACATAGCCGTCCGGGATGATCTTGTGCAGCGCATTGATGCTGAGCTGGTGAAATTGCGCGCCATATTCGAAACGGAGGTGCCGGCCCTCAATGAGCTAATTCGCGTGGCCGAAATTCCTGCCATCAGCCTGGAGTAAGTTGTGTGAGCGATAATCATTCGAAAGTTGGAAGCGCAGTAAAAAGTCAGCGGTGCCACGCAAAAACAATAAATACGGTGGCAAAGATCTGATGCGAGGCCGATAGCATACCCGCTCGCCGCACGGCAACGCCAAGCGTGGGTTGCCCAGACTGGTCGGCTTGGAGAGCCGCAATGAACTCTTTTCACTTTGAGCTAACCAGCCAGGCCACGACAAGATATTTCGAGCGAATTGATGGTGCGAAGGTCTAAGGTTTTGGCAGTGAGCCGACGTAGTGAAATTGCATGCTTACTAAGCTTATCGTCCGCAATTTCAAACGGTTCGACGAGGCGGAAGTCGAGTTAGGAAGCCCCGTCGTCTTCATTGGTCCGAACAACTCGGGGGAAGAACTCAGCCTTGCAGGCAATAACCCTTGGGATGTTGGCCTGAGGCTGTGGAATGAAAAGTATAAAGGCAAGGCTGCTCCGGAAAAAACGGTCCGGCATAACGATCAACCGGAGAGATTGTGGTAACCGTCCGGCAAACTCGTTATTTCGGATAGGCGAGGGGTGTTGGAGGTTGTGCCGGGGTAACTTTGGTTTGGTGCCGCCGGCTTACGGTTGCCCTGCCAGCGATGGGGCAGCAGTTCCACTTATGTGCTTATTGGGGTGCGTCGGTATGATCACCGGCGGCCAAGGCGCGATCAACACCCCAGATGGTGCCCTACAATTGGCCGCATGCAAGGATTCCGTGGCATTGGACGGTGAAAAAGGGTGCCGGCTTTGACAGTAACGCCTGACACAGGCGCAGCTCGAATCTTCTTTCTGGTTGCGCCTTAAGAGGGAAGCCTTTGCTGATCTTTAGGCTTTATGGATCAGGGTATTATCAGTCTGCTCATTGCCACTGTTTCGTTATTCGCTGCCTTAAGCGGATTAATCTGGTGAATGCACGTTCTAGCGACCAAGCAAATCCATCTGCTGCGGACAGAGCTATCCGATCGCATAGATCAGTTCAGTGTGCGGCTGGATCAAATGGTTGCGAGTTGCGCAGCGGGCAAGTGGACTTGTCCAACCGTCTTTCCCGGCTGGAGGAAATGTTGGTCCCCAAACCGTGGGAAGACATACCCGCGCAGCTTGAGGGTTAGGATACGATCGGGCAGCTGTGTGCAGAGTTGAATCCACTATAGGCCACTTATGCGGCAGTCAGGGGCGGAAACGGGTGTGTGCCAAGGTAAGTGGGGGTATGTGACCGATTCTCCGTTAGGGAGGGCAGACACATACTAAGACGTACGTATGGGCATGAAACACCACCGGAGAGGTCAACAGGTTCACGACTAGGATAATTCGCCGCCGAAAAATTGTGCCTGCAATGTGGATACTCTCGAGCTGAACCCATGCACGGCAAACAGGATTTAGACCGCTCCTGGCTAAATTCTGTAGAGCACCTAAACCTCTATGGAGGTTTGGAGGATCGCAGGGCGGGAGCATGATCGAGCCGTCATCGATTTGGGCCATACTGCCCCCATGTGTTTCAGCATACTTTCCGTCTTCGCTGGTCGTTAGCTGTGAAAACTCACCAGGTTGTTCACAGTTAACCGGGACAAAATCCCTTCTAATGGCCATTGTGTGGCTGGCAATTCGTGCGGCCCCACACTGCCACCATTGCGCCTTCCCCGGGAGATTCCCGCAAAACCTCATTATCTTCACTCCGGCATAGAGAGAACTTCGGTATAATTAGCTGCATCGCTACCATTCCACCTGGCAACTGGCGGAATTCTGCAACGCTGTTGCCAGAGAATATGAAGGTTGCCATACAGCAGTAAGAGTTTCAGATGGATTTTGCCGCTTTGAACAAAGGGAAATATGTGCCGGCGCTCTTGGGCATTATCGCCATGCTTATTGGCATATTTGTGCTGGGGCTAATACTGTTGCACCTCAAGAGCGTGCTTGTTCCGCTGGCAGTGGCGTTGCTCTTGTCGATAATCTTCCAGCCGATTGTTCTCTTCCTTCGAAACCGGCGTGTACCGACAATCCTCGTGCTGGCAGTTGTGGCGCTGACGCTGCTGCTGGTCTTAGCCGCCCCGGGTTACATGGTGTATGCCAGCGCAGCATCGCTGACGCGAACTTTTGACAGCTATATGCCGCGAATAGAGGCCCTGATGTACGACGTGGAAGAACTCGCCGCTCAGATAGCAGGACAGGTAGGCTTGGATTTGGCAGATCTCGACTTGAGCCAGATAATCGACATCTCGTCGGTCACCTCGATAGCATCAGGTGCCCTGGGTGAGGTTGCCTCACTAGTGGCTAACGCTTTGCTCGTCGTGCTATTCATGATGTTCTTGTTGGCTAGCGTAAATCAACTGGATACGAAAGTAAAGGCCGCTTATGAACCGGACACCGCCTCACGCATCTTAGGCATAATCAGAAGAATCAGTCTCCAAGTGCGGCGGTACTTAATCGCAAAGGCGTTGGTCAGTGCAGGCACGGGTGTGCTCGTATTCCTGGTCCTATGGTTGTTGAGAGTTGATTTTCCAGTCTTTTGGGGGTTCCTGGCGTTCATTTTGAATTTCATCCCAACCGTTGGGGACTTGGTTGCAACGCTTCTGCCCACGCTACTTGCGCTGCTTCAATTCGATACGCTGGTTGTTCCCATTTTGTGCTTTGTCCTCTTGTGGCTGGTCCAGGTTGTCATGGGCAACGTACTCCAGCCGCGGCTAATGGCCTTCAGTCTGAATTTGAGTCCCGTGGTAGTACTCATGTCACTGATTTTCTGGGCTTGGTTTTGGGGTATACCGGGTATGATACTGGCCGTGCCACTTACCGCAACCATAAAGATTATCTTTGAGAACATTGAGGGATTACGACCCTTGGCCGTTCTGATGGGCTCGGCTCCTGCTCAGCAAGGAGTCGCCGTCATTCCGGCAGACGAATGAGGAAGGACTCGTGGATCTACCCGTTGCTCCAGCGGAAACCAGAATTGCTGGGATAACCGAATACGAAATGCCATACGAGAACGGTCAGCTGGATTTGTCCGGCAATCTGCCCCGGATGCCGAATTTCCTTATGTGTGCTGAATGGAAAATGAAATCTGGAAACGATCAGCGGCACCGCTCCTGAGGGTGGTGCTCCAGCCAAAGTTCACAAGACCAATGGTAGCCTAAGCCGAATCCGAAGCAATGAAGTTCGTCGCCGATCCGTAAGAATCTCACTGAACTCGTCCTTCAGTATACCGGACGGCTCGATAAAGCCGTTGTTGTGAGCGAATACGGTATGTGGTTGGCCGAGGAATTTCCGGTCACCACTTCCTGAAACAGAGTGAGGATGCGAAATCCGGTCGTCTTTGCAGTTGTGATACTTGTCACATTTGGTGCATCCGTCCAGGCGCAGTCCAATAGAGAGATATTACTCGAAGGCAAGGAGATGCTGCAGGTCGGAGCTAATCATAGCGATCTGGACAAGCTCTTGCGGGCCCGCACACTCTTTGAGCAAATTGTTGACGACGATAGCCTGGCCATTTTCGCCCATTACTATGCCGCGTCCGCGGCAAGCGAGATGGCCAACATACTGGCGGAGCTGGATGACTCGGCCCACCAGCCAAAAATCTTGGATTACACTCAATACGCCATCGATCATATTCAGGCCGCGATAGACTGGGACGAAACTTTTGCCGAGGGCTGGTTAATGCTGTCTGCTACGTATGGCTTCAAGATTACGGTGAAGCCCCTCAGTGCCGTGTCCTTGAGTCGCAAGTTCAGCAGAGCAATGTCCAGGGCCCGGGATCTTGCGCCCGATAATCCGCGGGTCGTGCTGATGAAGGCCATCACAGATTACAACCTTCCGCGCATTGTGGGAGGTGACAAGGACCGCGCCGTGGATGGGCTCCGAAGGGCGGCTCGCCTGTTCGCCGAAGAAATTGTTGAAGATCCCCTCTTGCCATCTTGGGGGCATGACCAGACTTACGCGCGACTGGGGATCGCCTTTATGGACCGAGGCAATCTGGAAGAGGCTCGGATGTCTTTCGAGCGGGCACTGGAGATAAATCCTGATTTCGGGTGGGTTAAACGGATGCTGCTCCCGTCGCTGGAAGAACTCGAAGCCGCTTCCGCCCGAAACTAGGTGATGGCCCGTATGAGCTTGCGTTTCCGCAGTAACCGGGTTTTCCGGATCACGACAGGCCTTGGCAAGTTCACTGGATATGGCCCCATCGTCTTCCGGGTATTTCGGGGTCAAAGGTGTCCGTTTACCAGCGCTTGCCGACCTTGAGGATGAACATCGCTGCTTGTTCTGCCTGATGCTTGCCACGCCACGAACATGCAGATTTCTGTCCGCAGCACTCAGCGTGAGCTTGCTGTTAGGTGCTGCGAGCCCATTGGTCCGAACGGCTTGCTCCATGGCTGAAAAAGACCCGCACGGACATGGGGCCAGCCATTCTGAAGCGGGTCCTTCCCATGACTCTTCAATCGCACCGGCCAATCCCTGTGCGCACGAGCGTCACACGATGCACGCAGAGCACATGCCTTGTTCGATTGAGGCGGCACAGTGCTGTGCATTTGAAACAGCTCCAGTTTTCGAGGTAGTGGCCTTTCTGCCGAAGACCTATCGGCTTGTCGCGGGCGAATCACCCTTGGCCCGCCTTACCAAAATCGCCTCCGAGGGTGGACCGGGGGCCGCTGCGCTGGGGCGTATCTCGCCAGTAAAATCACCTGTTTGTCCCCTTGCCGCTAACCGGCAGGCCTTTCTCGCCATCTTCCTGATCTGATAGGCTCCTGGCTGTGACTGTCCCTGGAGGTGCTCGTTTTGCCGCACCTCTAGGCCTCTGCACCAGGAAGTACTATACGACCAGGAGTTCATGAAGCTGATTCAACTCTTTGGCGTGTTCCGCGCCATATCAATTGCCCTATTTCTACTCCCGGCGGCAGCCGTTGGGCAACATGAACCATATCCACCGGCTGACACGCTACTTAGCCTCGACGATCTTCTTGCAGAAGTACGATCCAACAACCCGTTGCTGCGGGCTTCTCGTCTGGAAGCGGCGGCGCTGGACAGTCGAAGCCGTCAGGTATCCGTCTTGCCGGATCCTTCCGTAACGGTCATTTATCAACCGTACTCGCTTCTCACAGCCCGCGGCACGCAGCGCAGTCAGTGGAGCATTGAGCAGATGATTCCCTACCCAGGCAAGATTGAGCTTCAAGGGGAAATTGCCGGCCTTAGTGCTGATGTTGCGGGCTATGAAGCTGCGGTTTTTGAGGAGGATCTTCTTCTTCAGCTTAAGCAGGCCTACTACGAACTTTATCGCATTCAGCAGCAGGAACAACTTCTACTCGCCTTTCAGGACAGACTGCAAAGCTTCGAAGAAGCGGCAGCCACGCAATACGAAGTGGGAGCCGGTACGCAACAGGCCGTCCTGAAAGCACAGCTGGAGAAAAATACCCTCTCAAGTGTGCAGCTCGAACTTTTGGAACAGCGTCGTACGGCCGCTGAGACTTTGACTCGCCTGCTCAACTGGCCTGCGTCAGATGCTTTGATGGCTACCATCCGGGTGGAGGCGCCGATTTTCAGGCCATTCGACGAAGCCGGGCTGCTAAGGGTGGCCCGCCGCGAACGTCCCGAATTCGATGTTCTTGAAGCAGCGGTAGAACGTGCTGACGCAGAAATTGCATTGGCCCGCAAACAATTCAAGCCCGACTTCGGTCTTAACATTACTTATTTCGATGTCGGCAAGGCCGATGTACCCTCGACGGCAACCGGACGTGATGCCGTCGCCATCGGGGCCGCCATTAAAGTGCCTCTCCAGCGTACTCGGCTGCGGGCCCGGCTGGAAGAAGCCCATGTACGCAGGAATCAGGTTGATGCACGTCTGGAGGCACTCGAGACCTCGTACAAGACTCAGGTCTTGGATCTCGTGAATCGGCTTCGAGCAGAAACACAGCAAATCACACTGCTGCAGGAAGCTCTTATTCCCCAGGCCGAAACAACACTCCAAGCTACGCTAAGCGCCTATACAACCGGGCGTGCGGACTTCCTTGACCTCTTGGATGCTGAGCGCACGGTTTACTCACTGGAAACCAGTTATGAAGACACTCTGGTGCGCTACCTCAAAGTGACCGCTGCCCTCGAACGGGCACTCGGCGTTGCCTCACTTGCAGACTTGGACACGCTCTAGATATAAAACTCGACATTGAGCCAGATCTCAAATACAATGAATATGCAACCATTTGCGAAGCAGGTCGGGATTCCGGTGCTGCTTGTGTTGCTCTTGGCCGGTGGTTTCCTGCTAGGGCGAATCACCGGCAGTGAAACAGCAACGATAGCTCAACAAGAGGCTCCCGCCACCGAACGAGAGATCCTCTATTGGCAGGCGCCCATGGACCCGACCGAGATCTACAACAGCCCCGGCAAGTCGAAAATGGGAATGGATTTGGTTCCCGTGTTCAAAGACGAATCTGCATCGGAATCAAACGGCACCATCTCTATTGATCCATGGATCGTTCAGAACATGGGTGTGCGTACCAGCCATGTTCAGCGGATGGATTTCTCCCGCATTATCCGCACCGTCGGTGAGGTCCAATACGATGAGGAGCGGCTCTACTTGGTTAATGCCAAGGTTTCCGGCTGGATTGAAATACTCTACGTCAATTTTGTCGGCGACGAGGTTCAGGAAGGAGATCCGCTGATGGAAATTTATTCTCCGGAACTGGTCTCCACCCAGCAAGAGTATTTGCTGGCGCTTAAGAACTACCGATCACTTGCTGAGAGCAGCATCCCCTCCATCCGGGCTGATGCCGAGAAGCTGCTCGCCTCAGCTCGCAAACGCCTCGAATATTGGGATATTCCCTCCTCGGAAATCGAGCACTTGGCGCAGTCGGGGGAGGTCAAGAAGACCATCTTGCTCGAAGCTCCGGCCACAGGAATAGTAGTAAAGAGAAATGCCATCGAAGGCGCCTACATAAAAGCCGGGATGGATCTCTTTGAAATTGCTGACCTGAGGACCGTGTGGGTGCATGCCAGCTTCTACGACAATGAAGTACCGTGGATTGCCGAAGGGCAGTCCGTCAAAATGGAGCTGTCCTATCTGCCAGGAAAGACCTACTCAGGCTGGGTGTCCTATGTATACCCGTATCTGCGCGAGAAGGCCCGTGACGTTCACGTACGCCTGATCTTTTCCAATCCTGATCTGGATTTGAAGCCGGGAATGTATGCCAATGTCGAACTCCAGGGCAAGGTCGTCCCGGATGCACTCTTGGTGCCCTCAGAGGCTGTGATACGTTCCGGGGCCCGCGCAATCGTCTTTGTTGTGCGTGGCGAAGGTCGATTCGAGCCCCGTGAAGTCTTGATCGGGCAAGAAGGTGGGCCTGGCAACAGATACGTGCAGGTTGTTGCCGGTCTGTCAGGCGGCGAAGAAGTTGTTACCTCGGCACAGTTCATGCTGGACAGCGAGAGCCGCTTGCAAGAGGCTATCCAGAAGATGCTGCATGGGCAGGACCCTCTTGAGTCGCAGCCGGTGAACGAAAAGGAGGAAAGCACGTCGGATTCGATCTCTTCAGCCCCCCATGACCGAATGGGGCTTCAGCATCAATAAGCTGGGCGGGACAAAACATCTGACAGGTGCCCAAGACCCTCCCGGCAGCTTTTACCAAACGATCATGCTCAACAAGATCATAGAGGCTTCGGTCAAGAACCGGTTCCTGGTTGTCGTTTTCACCCTGCTGATCGCGGCTTTGGGCGTCTATGCGATGCTTCGCACACCGGTGGATGCGATCCCTGACCTGAGTGATGTACAGGTAGTTGTCTTTACCGAGTATCCGGGACAGGCCCCGCAGGTTGTCGAAGACCAGGTGACGTATCCCTTGACGACGGCCATGCTGGCAGTGCCCTTCGCCAAAGCCGTACGTGGCTACTCGTTTTTCGGTTACTCGTTCGTCTACATCATCTTCGAAGACGGCACTGACATGTACTGGGCACGCAGCCGCGTGCTGGAGTACCTGAACTACGTGGGCGATCGTCTGCCCGGTGACTTGACACCGACACTGGGTCCGGACGCGACCGGTGTAGGGTGGGTTTTCGAATACGTCCTTAACGGCGGCAATGAATACGATCTGCAGGAGTTACGCTCGATCCAAGACTGGTTTCTGCGCTACGAACTGATGAGCGTGCCTGGGGTAGCCGAAGTGGCCTCCATTGGGGGCTATGTAAAACAATACCAGGTAGAGGTTGATCCAAACAAGCTCTTGGCTTACAACGTGCCGCTGTCCAGAGTGCGCATGGCGCTGCAGCGGAGCAACAACGATGTAGGGGGCAGGCTTGTCGAGATGGGGGAGACCGAGTTTATGGTGCGAGGCTTGGGCTATATCCAATCTGTCCAAGACGTTGAAAACACGCCGGTCGGGGTTGACGAAAACGGCACACCCATCCTGATCCGCAACATCGCTCACGTGCACCTTGGCCCTGAATTGCGACGCGGTCTGGTCGACTGGGATGGCGAAGGCGAAACAGTCGGCGGCATTGTCGTGATGCGCTATGGGGAGAATGCGCTCAAGACGATCAATGCTGTAAAAGCAAAGCTGGATGAGCTGAAGAAAGGACTGCCGGAAGGAGTAACGATTCAGGTAGCCTACGACCGCAGTGGGCTCATCAAGCGAGCCATCGGCAATTTGAGAGTCAAGCTCTTGGAGGAAAGCCTCATCGTAGTGCTGGTTACGATTCTGTTCCTGTTGCATTTCCGCAGCGCCTTTGTGGCAATCTTCACTCTGCCTATGGGCATTTTGATCGCATTCCTGGTGATGTATTACCAGGGGCTCAATGCCAATATCATGTCGCTCAGTGGTATCGCAATCGCCATCGGTGCGATGGTCGACGCCGCCATTGTGTTGGTCGAGAACACCCACAAACATCTTGAACGTGATGCAGGGAAGAAGGACCACTGGCGCATCATCACTGACGCATCCAAGGAGGTAGGCCCGGCACTCTTTTATTCGCTTTTGATTATCACGCTCTCCTTTCTGCCGGTTTTCACACTGCAGGCACAGGAGGGGCGCCTCTTCAAGCCCTTAGCTTTCACCAAGACCTATGCCATGGCGGCATCGGCGCTCCTGGCGATCACTGTTGTCCCGGTTCTCATGGGATACTTGGTACGCGGCAGGATCCTGCCCGAAAAAAAGAATCCTGTCAACCGTCTCATCATTGGCATATATCGGCCAGTGATCCACGCTGCATTACGCTTCAGATGGACGACGATTGTAGCAGCGGTGTTGATCCTGGCAGCCACGCTCTATCCTCTTGGCAAGCTCGGCTCCGAGTTCATGCCGCCTTTGAATGAAGGAGATTTGCTCTACATGCCTACCACCGACCCCGGTATCAGCATCACCAAGGCTAAGGAGCTCGTGCAGCAAACGGACAAGATTATTAAGAGCTTCCCCGAAGTGGAGCACGTCTTGGGCAAGGCTGGACGAGCCCAAACTGCGACCGATCCGGCCCCACTATCAATGCTGGAGACCACGATCATGCTCAAGCCGGAGGCCGAATGGCGTGAAGGTATGACGATGGACAAACTCATCCAGGAGCTCGATGCCGCTGTCACTTTTCCCGGCCTGACGAATGCTTGGACGATGCCGATCAAGACGCGCATCGACATGCTCTCTACCGGCATCAAGACGCCCGTGGGTATCAAACTGATGGGACCGGACTTGAGTGTGCTTTCGGACTTGGGGCAGCGTATCGCCGCCGTCGTACAGACCGTGTCGGGCACATTGAGCGCCTTCCCGGACAAGACCGTCGGCGGCAACTTTCTCGATTATCAGATTGATCGTGAAGAGGCCGCGCGGTATGGCCTGACTGTGGGTGATGTTCAGGATGTGATCATGTCAGCCATCGGGGGGATGAACGTTACGCAGACCGTCGAAGGGTTGGAACGCTACCCGGTCAACGTACGCTACAGCCGTGAACTGCGTGACAATTTGCCAGCTCTTACACGCGTGTTGATTCCGACGCCCACGGAAGCCCAGATTCCACTGAGCTATGTGGCTGATTTCAACATTGTTAAAGGTCCGCCAGTGATCAAAAGCGAAAACGCGCGCAAGACGTCTTGGCTTTACGTGGACATTCATGATATTGATGTAGGTACATACGTAAGCAATGCCCGTGCAGTTGTCAATGAGCAGGTCGAGTTTCCAGAGGGTTACAGCATCGTTTGGAGCGGGCAGTACGAATACATGGAGCGTGCTCAGCAGCGCTTGCGCCTCGTAGTGCCCGTCACGCTTCTGATCATTTTTCTGCTGATCTACCTCAACTTCAGGAACGTCACCGAAAGCCTGATTGTGATGTTGTCTTTGCCGTTTTCGCTCATCGGAGGCATCTGGCTGTTGTATCTGCTGAATTATAATCTCAGTGTTGCCGTTGGCGTAGGCTTCATCGCACTGGCTGGTGTTGCTGCCGAGACGGGGGTGATCATGTTAGTCTTCCTTGATCACGCTTACAGGGACAGGCTCCAGCAGGCACGGATGACGTCCTTAAAGGATCTTTACGAGGCTATCATTGTGGGGGCAGTAGAACGTGTACGCCCCAAGATAATGACCGTCCTTGCCATCATGGCAGGATTATTGCCCATTTTATGGGGTCACGGCACCGGGTCGCAAGTCATGAAGCGTATTGTCACTCCTATGGTGGGTGGCATGGTCAGCTCAACGATTCTGACGCTTGTCGTTATCCCCGTCATCTACTATCAGTGGAAAAGGCGCACGTTGAAACGGCAGGCCAAACCGGGTTGATTGACGCCAATACAGGGACTCCAGGTATTGGCCTGAGTGACTGAGTTCCGGCGACTCTACGAGAAGGCGGCTCCAGATTTCCTTGGATACGATGCTGCGCATCTGCTTTGTGCATGGTTCGGGTATTCGGACCCGGTCATGGAGGATGAGTTGTACGACCACTAGGCTTTGCGCGTGGTGAGGCGACCATTGCAAGTTTCGTCATTTGCTGGAGCAACATGAGTTCACAGAGCAACTGTTTATGCTGAGCCGGCAGCTATGAGGCCTGATAAACCAGTAGAATCAGGAGCAGCTCAGGTGTTCAGCACTTTTGCACCTGTGTATAGCAACTCACGTTTAGTCTTTTCCAACTTAGATCCTTCTAATGGTTTATTGATGGTATACCTGTAGACCAAGCACCTAACGCCTTAATACCACTGGAGGGATGATCTTTGGATTGACTTCTCTTAGGAAGTGAAGTACGTCCTTGCACGCTGACACTTCAGCTGCAGGGCCAACGGAGCTGTCCACCAGCCATCAATAGCGCCGTAGGATTAACGGGTCCGAAATCCGTTCCAAGGATCTCCTCCACACCAAACAACCTGCGGTATTCGAATAAAATTTTCCTTCCCTCCAGATACTTGGTGGTATCACCACCATAGTAGACCTGTATGTGCCCTTGAGCTGGCTCCAGTAGGTATTCAGTGCCACCAGTTCGCGTACGATGCATACCGCACACCCACGTGCGTCCGGTATGACCACGACAGAAAACAGTTTCTCTGAGGCGGCTTGTTCGAGTTTGCCCTGTTTTAGGGGCTCTTGCAAGGCGTACTCCATAGTGCTTTCTACGGTGACTAGTGCCGCCGAGTCACCACAAATAGTGCTTAACATTTGCAATTCTGTCGGTTAATTCACCGGCATGCAGACACAGCCTCAGATATTGGCCACGCTTCGGGCCTCAGTACCGAGGGCGAGGGTGTTGCTCAGCGAACCGCATGACCTAGGCCGGAATGCGACCGCCCGGCGGGGGTGTGAGGCGTTCAGGTTTCTGGATGCGCGGTACCGGGAAGTTTCCGGCATCTCAGCGCCTTGGTCTACGGGGTGGGTGCGCCAGGCTAACTGGCACCCGATATCCAGCGCCAGTTAGCCTGGCGCACATACTATAAA
>JAAXGT010000194.1 GCA_012271205.1 Rhodothermales bacterium | reverse complement strand
TGGCCTGGCCTCATAGCCGGACTATTTGTCCTGCGGGCAGTCGTCCAGGCAGGCAGGCGATTGGGCTGGGCTCGTTTCACAGCACGTATCCCCTTTGTCCTCTTCGCAAGGTTTATCACACCAATAGATCATGTTGCACGGGCTCTCTTCTTCGGTGCAGTAGCCATCGGGGGCAGCTGTTTCCCATTTCCTCACCGGCTTCGTAGGCACCGCCTCCGTCTTCACGTAGGTCAAACCGGCAAACACTACAGCCAAGCCCAAGGCCACGCCTGCAGCCGCACTCAAACAACGCTGCCGCATGCTCATGCCGCCGACCAGAAGATGGTTCAAGAGATGTTTCATCAGATCCGGGATTTGTTAGAAGGTGATGGGACAAACGGCGCAAAATATAGGCTCCGGAAGACGTTTCCCCAAGCGCTTCGAAAACCCCGCCTCACTCCTAACACCAAGTTCACATTTTGAAAGTTACGACGCCCGACACATGTTTGGGATCCCCCGCAGACCCAGATTGAGTGCAAAACTGCGGGGCCGAGCCCTCACGACAGTTATCCGGCAACGGATTGGGGTTGGTCCGAGGTTGGGACACACCCGGTGCTTGGCGTTGGCGCCTGGTCACCGGTTTTCTTGGCAAGGGGCTCTGGAAGGCTTGTCTACGGGGGGTGCTCGCACGCCCGGAGCGCGGCCAAGTTGCCCCGGATGCGATCAAAGGCCCTTCCGGTGCGCTCCGTGCGGTGGAACCGGAACAAGGAGTTCCACTATTTGGCCACGGTCAATCTGGTCACAGCCCACTCGTGCCCCGCCTGTAACACCGCCACATAGACACCGGTTGACACGCGTGACGCATTCCAATTCACGCTGTGGGGACCTTCGTCGAGGTATTTCTCGGTCAACAGCCCCACTTCCCGTCCGGTCAGGTCGACAATCTTCAGGCGCACGAAAGCCGCTTCCGGAAGCGTAAAGGTCAACGTGGTTTGGGGGTTGAACGGATTCGGATAACTATGCAAATCCATAGCGTTTTCCGGTCTATCCGGATCGTGACCGGCTACGATCCGGGATTCCGCCGAGTTCATCGGGTCGCTCATATCGGCCTGTGGGGGAGCGTCCCGGTGGCGGATCACCCAACGCCACTCTTTCGGCTTAACGGGTTCATTAGTACATTCCTCGCCCTCATCGTCACCCTCATCCTCCACTTCCGCAAGTCTAATTGTAAGCGTGGTAGCAAATGCATTTTGGGGGAATGTGAAGTCGGCCTCCCAACCACCGTAATTAGGAGTGATGGGGATTGGTACGGGTAAGGGGACTATGTTGTCGTGTGAGTCGTGTCGAGTGTACGACCACGTGTATCGAAAACGGCCCTGTCTGTGCGGCGGCAGCGCCACAATATGAATCGTCTCGCCTGGAGACATGGACTTGGGAATCGGTCGGGGCAGCGTGATATACAACTCAGTTGTAAGGCTGGTATCCGGGCTACAGCTCCCCAGATACTTCTCTGGCCGCGCAAGCCTGAGTCCGGTGTTATTGTATCGGTCGTATTGCTTAAGGCGCTTGACATGGTCGATGACCGTGTCAATACCCAGCTGGTCCGGACTGTAATAGAACCAATCAATGTCAAACGTTTCTTCCGCGCCCACCGCATATTCCTGAAGAAACATCGCAGCCATGGGAAGATTGGGCACCCTGGAGCTCCAGGCACTTGAAGTGAGTTCTCCTCCAGTGTCCCCCGACGCCTTTACCTCGTAGATCACCCCCTGATCGGACACCTGGATCAGCAGCACTATGTATGGATCCGGCCCCAGCGGCTGCTCACCATGGTAGTTGCCATGCATAACCGCTGAACAGTCGGGTCCGTCCAGTCTAGTGTCTTCTCTGATGAATGATTCAGGTTTGTTCGCTGACGTAAGCGAACATTTCCAAGTGTACTTTGTCCCCCAAGGGTTCTTCAATGATATCATCAGGTAGCTCGGAGTCCCCTTTACTTATCTCCTACGGTATGTCCTGTCCGCAGCCAGTGGATGGGGGCGTGTTGCTGTGGATGCTCCACCACTCATAATCGATCTCATTCCATCGCGTTTTGCCGGGTTCAGACGCCTTGACTCCTTTGCAACGGACTATATAGCCAGAAGGCCTGCTTGGCGCCCGGATCAATCCTGAACTGCTCTGGAAACTCGGCAAAATTGACACTGGCCACCCAAGTGCCCCGCCGCACTGCCAATCCTGACATGATCTGTGAAGCTCCCACCTTAGTTGTGGACAGAGACAACTTCTCCTCGTCCACACTCACCTCCCCCTCGTCTCCTCCTTGCCAC
Organism: Rhodothermales bacterium; assembly: GCA_012271205.1. Taxonomy (GTDB): domain Bacteria; phylum Bacteroidota; class Rhodothermia; order Rhodothermales; family Bin80; genus JAAXGT01. The sequence goes on along the minus strand of JAAXGT010000194.1, from coordinate 7,266 downwards.
AAATAGGGATACCACAGTTGCTCGTTTATTCAGCAATTACTTGGGCGTATGTTTCATGACCTGAGACAAGGTGAGATATGCGCCTGCCGCCAGAAACACATAATACGCCAGAAGGCGCCAGATGAGCAGCGAAGGTGCAATCAGGCCCTGCGGCACAAGCGGCCCGACCAGCAGTGCATACAGACCCTCAATGCCGCCTGCGCCACCAGGAGTCGGCATGATCAGCGCGCCCAGCATCATGGCTACCGTACGCATAAAAGCCAATACATGGTCGAGATCATCATAGAAACTCGCCAGAATGATGACGACCAGCACATAGCGGCTGATCCAGACTGCGACTGTGAGCAGGAAACCCTTGATGTAAAACAATGGTTGCTGCTTTCGCAAAATACTCGCCCGCAGTTGCAGCGTGTGCATGACCGCAGTGACACGGTCCTTCATGCGGCGCAACCCCCGTACAGAGAATAACTTTTGGACAAGACCTGCAAGAAGCTGCGGGCGAAACAGCGTCGCGTAAGCGAAGATCGCTACCCACGCCATGTAACCTGAGAAGTACAGCATAAATGTTACGCTGCCTGCAATGCCCAACGAGTCTGGCACAAGGTCCATAACCAGGCTGGCGGAAAGGACGGAGACAATCCCAACCGCAATCCAGATCTGGTCGAGCAGCATCGCAAAAAGCATGAAGGCAGTTGCTTCTCCAAGTGGAAGCTGGCTGTCCCGAGATATGTAGGCTGGTGCAATTGGTCCCCCGCCTAATGTGGACGGCGTTACGTTGGAAAAGAAGTCCCAAGCAAGTTGCGCGCGAATTGCGCCGGCAAACCGAAGGTGCCCGCGTGCAACGTAGTGCAGGCGCCAAGCCCCCAACAGAACCCGAAGAACTACCAGAACCGGCGCCAGGGTCAATAAACCCCAATGTGTATTACGTAAATGGGACAGCGTGTCCGGCTTGATCGTGAAGGCAGCGATGATGCCCAGTACGATCAGGCTGAGGCCAATAGAGAGCCAGATACTCATGCGCCGGGGGTTGGAAATGTTGCCGGAACCCGTGGATTCAGTCATGGAATGTAAGACGCGCTGTCCGCACCGGGCGCAAACCGTAAACAGGCAGCGGGGTTCAGGGCACGAACATATGGTTTCGGCGTTGATTGCGGCTCCCTTTTGGCCTATGGAAATATGGTCGACGTGCGCCGGGCTGATCTTCATGCCCATTCAATATACTCCGACGGTTCACTAGCTCCTGCAGCACTTGTACGATTGATCTGTGAGAGCGGGATAAGCGGACTCGCCCTTACCGACCACGATACCATTGGCGGCCTGCCTGAAGCTGTTGAAGAGGGCAACCGTTTGGGCATAGAAATAATCTCAGGCGTGGAGCTTAGTGCAATATTGGGTGAAGAGCGTATACATCTCTTGGCCTACGGCTTTGATGCACAGGATACCGCACTTAACGCGCATTTTGAGTTGTGCAGGTTGCGTCGATACGAGCGAGCGCGGCAGATCATTAAGCGACTCACTACCCTGCAGTTGCTGGTAGATGCCGACACCGTACTCCGCCAGCACGCTCCTGGTCGACTTCATATTGCGGAGGCTCTCGTCCGGTCCGGGCACGTAAGCACCGTACGCGAAGCGTTTGACCGTCTGCTGGGGCACGACCAGCCTGCTTACGTTGCCGCCCCAGCCATATCCGCCCCGGAGGCGATCGCGTTGGTCCACGCTGCGGGCGGCTATTGTGTGCTGGCTCATCCGGGACACCATACGAGCCAAGACCTGCTCAAGAGCTTGGCAGGTGCCGGACTCGACGGCCTGGAAACCATCCACCCGTCCCACGATGATTCGCTTACAGCTTATTATCGGCAAATCGCCCGCGAGATGAATCTGCTGGAAACAGCTGGATCGGATTTTCACAACCTGGAGCATGCTGCGCGCCTTGGGCGCTACGCGGCACCGTGGCCGTGGTTGACCCGGTTGCAGGTCGTTCGGACCTTGCGGGTGCAACAATAGGTTTATTGGTCAGCCTGAAACTGCTTCCGCATGGCACAAACTATAGAAGGACAACTCAAAGCCGCCCCGAACGCTCGTTTCGCCATCGCAGCCAGCCGGTTCAATGCGACGGTCACACAACCGCTGCTGGCCGGGGCCAAGGATACGCTGGCGCGTCACGGCGTGACTGACGTGGATGTTGTCTGGTGCCCAGGAGCGTATGAACTGCCACAGGTCGTTCAGATGCTTGCAGCTTCAGGGCGATACCTGGCAGTTATCGCACTCGGGGCTGTCATTCGCGGAGAAACGTACCACTTTGAAGTCATAAGTAATGCGGCGGTAAACGGTCTGCAGACGGTCGCATTGCAGACTGGCATACCTGTGTCGTTGGGTGTACTTACTACAGACACCATAGAGCAGGCAAGGGCCAGATCTGGCGCAAATGACAATAAGGGTGTTGAGGCTGCACTGGCTGCCTTGGAAATGGCCGGCCTTTGGCATGAACTGGAGCACGTCGAGACTGGACCGGATGCGCTTGACGCTTAGGTTTCGAGTCGGTCTCGCAGTGCTCATGACTGGTGCGATGCCAACCTGCGTTTACGCCCAGTCAATGCCTGCGGGAACATGGATGGCGCACACATCTGCCCGCCAGGTAAGTGACGTGTCTGTGTCCGGGAGTGCCATTTGGGCGGCGTCCTCGGGTGGCATTTTTGGTTATGATGCTTCAAGCGGAGAAATCAGCCGCTATACGGCCGCCGAAGGTCTGCACGAAGTGGAAGCCCGCGCCATAGCCTATGATCCGCACCGCGAGAGTGTATGGACTGGTTACAGCGACGGCGTATTGGATCACTTGGATCTGCAGTCAGGCAAGGTCACAACCTTTTTTGATATTCAGCGCAGCGACCGCTTTCCAGCCAAGGCCATTAACCGTATGGTGGTACATGGTGACAGCCTGCTGGTTGCAACAGACTTCGGCCTCGTTGTTTTCGATGCAGTACGTGGTGAAGTGCGCGACACATACAGTAGGCTCGGAAGTTTTGCTGCGGCCACAGCAGTGCACGATTTTGTTCTTGCGCCGCTTCCTGATGGTGCCACTGGATTATGGCTCGCCACTCAACGGGGTATTGCTTATGCGCGGCGAGAGTCAAGCAGCCTCCAGGATCCGGCATCTTGGACCGTCGAGTCAGCCGTTCTTCCTGGGAAGGTGGTGCGGGCGTTGGAGTTTTACGACGGGCGTCTGTTCGTGGGTACCGAACTTGGGTTAGGCGTCCGAAACCCTGCCGGAGGATATTCGGACCTGAGGCTGACGACGCGCCCGGTGGAGAGTTTGGCACTATTGGATGGGCGTTTATTGGCGATAGACCCCTTCCGGCTGTTTGAAATCAATGCTGCCAGTTCCGCGCGCGTAGTCGTCGGGGGATTCTTGGATTTGCAAAGGGTTGCGATAGATGAGCAAGGCAATATCTGGCTAGCTGATGCACAATCCGGACTTAATCAATATGCATGGTCCCCAGGCACAGCATTGCCGGAGCTGGTACGGGCCTCGGTATATCCTGATGGTCCATTTGATGCACCGTTTGGAGACTTGGAGCTCGATGGGGCGGGCAACCTTTGGGCGGCCGGAGTTCTCGGAGCCTCTGGCACGGGATTCTACCGGATGTCTTCGGCAGGTCAATGGACGAACTTCACCACGCGGTTCGTAGCTGAACTGGAAGGATTGGGCAGCTTCTGGCGCGTGCATGCCGACAATCACGGTCACTTGTGGGCGCCCTCCCGAGGGGGAGGGCTTGCGCATGTCAGCCCAGCGGATGCTGTGACGGTGTATAACAATACCAACTCGACCCTGTTGCCCGCAGCCGGAACACAGAATTATATCATTGTCCACGGGGCGGCAAGCGAGCCTGACGGTACACTCTGGGTCACGAACACAACGGCCGCCATGCCGCTGCATGTGCGTACACCGGATGGCAGTTGGACGGCGCTACCGCCGCCAGTTTGTGCAGGGAGTGCACAAACCACCGGCTTGGGATCACTTATGGTGGATTCCAACGGGATTAAATGGATCGTGCTTCAATCCTTGGGCAACCTGAACCAGACCACTGGTATAATGGTTTTGGACACGCAGGATACACCCACTGATCCATCGGACGACATGTGCCAAGTCTATGATGAGTCAGGTGCCAACGGAGTTGGACTTCCGGAATCGCAGATTCTCAGTATAGCGGAAGACTTGGCCGGGCGAATATGGATAGGCACGAGTGGCGGGCCGGCGTATTTCTTGGCAAGTCCATTTGCGGCAACGGATCAAGCCCTGCGTGCCACGTGGCCCGTCTGGGCAGACCGGAGTATCGGCAGCTATGTGCTGAACGGACTGGCCGTCAACGATATAGGTGTTGATCCATCAAACCGTCTATGGATGGCCACGAATCGAGGTGTGTATCTCTTGGCAGAGCAAGACGGTATAGAGCTGGTGCAACACTTCAGGGCAAACGATTCTCCGCTGTTCTCGGATATGGTAACGACCATTGCCGTAGATGCGGGCACCGGACGTATCTTTCTGGGCACGGACAAAGGCCTGTTAAGTTATCAGGGCGATGCCATCAGCCCCTCGGAAAGCGCCCGAGACCTGTTCATTTATCCTAATCCGGTACGTATAGAGGGTAACACTGCACCGGAGGTTTTCATTGAAGGTCTAGTTGCGGAAACAGAGATCACTGTGCTGGCTGCTCATGGGACACTGGTGCAACGCTTTCAAGCACGTGGTGGCCGTGTCCGCTGGGATGCAAAAGACCGGAATGGGGAACTCGTACCCTCGGGCATGTACCTAATAGTGGCCTCCGGGAAGAATGGCGAAGGAACAGCCTACGGAAAGGTTGCGATCATTCGATAACTGTGAAGCGTTGAATTACTGGTCGGAACAGAATTAAATTCCGGGCTGCACCAAACAAAACGGTGACCGTAGCTCAGGTGGTTAGAGCGCCAGGTTGTGGCCCTGGAGGTCGGGGGTTCAAGTCCCCTCGGTCACCCTGCAATGCCGCGTTCGTCTAGGGGTCTAGGACGCCGGCCTTTCACGCCGGTAACACGGGTTCAAATCCCGTACGCGGTACTATTGTCAGCATTATGCTGCGCAGTGCAATGAGCAACACCAGCGGGATCGCAGGTGCCGGTACAGCTTGGAGCCACCAGGGAAGACCAGCCACTGCGCTGAGGGAGCACGCGGCACTAAGTCCCCAGTAGATCCGCGTCCATTTTCCACGCATCCAGATTACGATCGCGTGCGTCGGCCAAGCCCAGAGTAGATGCAGGTTAGGCCACGTGACGGTGTGTTCGGAAATGAATCCCAGGAATGCCAGCACGGCTCCGGCCATTCCAACAAGCGGAAAAAGCACGATATCCAGTCTGCGTTTGCGAGGAGCCCGAAAGTCCATCGCGGCCAGCGCTATACCCCACGCCAACGTCAGCCAGACCAGCATTCCTGTCCACGGCAAGACATCTCGTGGGGCTGGTGGCAGGGGCAGGCCATATACTGTGTCCGTGCTGGCGACAAGTGGTTCACCGGACTGTATACGGGCTTGTGCCACAGCGTCCTTAAGATCGACAGGCAGGAACATGCGGTCGTGCTGGGTAGCCGATCTGTCAGCAGGCAGCCCCATGGCCAGATTCATCGACAGATCGAGAAGGGGATGGCCACTGGCATAGGGCCGCACCAGCTCCCTGAATGACATGCCCGTGTCTTCATTTCCGGAGAGCGGACGCTCAAGTACGTGTTCCAACGCATCCCGGATGCGGGTCGCACAGTTGTCGTGCAGAAAATCGTAACGGTAAAAGCGGCTTTCGAGCCGTGCGTTGCGGGTCAGGAATCGGTAGAGGGTGTCATGTTGCGTGGAGTCCAGCCGCAGAATCTGCTGGACGACAGGCCGTTGCTCTTCATGCCAGGAATGTTCCACCAGGGCGGGATAGTGCTGTAGCGACAGGCTGTAATCCAAGTGGCCATACGCAAAGCGCACCAGGAAGGACAGCGGGCTCCCAAAGTCAAAGGTGCCGTAATTATACGCAATGTCGATGCCGAGCACGGGGTCCGCAATTCGAAGCGCGCTGTGTCCCCAGAGAGAATAGACGGCGTCACCGGGATATATGGTAATGAGAGATACCTCGGCTTCCGGGGAAAGCTGGGCTCGTGCAGGCAGTATGGCCAAGGCCCAAAGCATGAGCCCCCCAGCGAACCGTCGCAAAATTGCCGGGGTTACAGGCATAACTGTATTATTCCAGGATTTTGACCAGAAAGGAACGTGCCCATTTAACAATTGACGGGTTGAGCAAGGTTATTGCACGTCCGGAAAGTGAGCTTGAGTTCCGGGATGAATACCAGCTCATCGTAGCCGTGATCCTGTCGGCGCAGTGCACTGACGCGCGCGTCAACATGGTGACGCCGGATGTGTTCGCTGCATGGCCCACGTTTGATGCGATGGCGCGGGCCGGTTGGGAAGACGTAGCGCAGGTGATCGCAAGCATTTCGTATCCCAACAACAAGGCACGTCATCTCGTGCGTATGTCGCAGCGGATAGTACAGGACTTTGGTGGACGGCTGCCGAAGTCCCAGGAATTGCTCATGAAGTTACCGGGTGTGGGTCGCAAAACCGCGCAGGTTGTTTCATCGGTCGCCTTTAATGATCAGGATGCGCTGCCTGTGGATACGCACGTATTTCGGGTGGCCAATCGTATTGGCCTCGTTAAGAATGCCGATACACCGCTCAAAGTGGAGCTCGGACTCAAGCGCGTAGTGCCGCGTGGCAGTTGGGGATTGGCTCATCACCTCTTGATTCTGCACGGCCGTTACACTTGCACGGCCCGCCGCCCCGCGTGTGAAACGTGCGTGGTTTCTTCCATTTGCGAATACAATGCGGCAAGGTTGCGTTTGCCACCGCCGATCACAGGGCTGAATCCGCAGCGAGGCGCGTACTATTGCGGGACGCGAAAGAGATACTTTGATACTCCTGCGACACGTACGGACCGGACAGGGACAATGCAGACGGTGTGTCCAAGGTGTGGCTCATTCAATGTCTACGTGTCTAAAACGGGCCAATCGACCAAAGTCGTACGGGATTTTCGTGTGGATGGTATCCGTCGGAAAGGCGCGTAAAATCCACTTGGCAGGAACCTTTCTTTGGCCAACGCAACACCCGGACTGGTATGACCGTTTGCCGGATGCGCAATGTGCGGACGACAGCTTTGTTGACTGTGTGATCGATTGGGGATGCCTAGCCTCAATTCCCGCGGTGATAA
>JAAXGT010000175.1 GCA_012271205.1 Rhodothermales bacterium | reverse complement strand
AGTTAGCCTGGCGCACATACTATAAAGTTCAGTTTTTACGTGACTGAAGGGCCACTTGCTTTAACTCGACTGCAGGCGCAGCGCATCTGCCGCCTCAATCACTACAGCGGCCAAAGAACAAACCCAGGGAAGAGGATAAGAAGAAGCAGGCCCAGCAGCTGAATACCTATAAAGGGCAGGACACCTTGATAGATGTCTTCGGTTTTGATCCCTCTCGGGGCCACACCACGCAAATAGAACAATGCGAATCCGAACGGCGGCGTCAGGAACGAAGTTTGCAGGTTCATACCGACCATCACACCGAACCAGACCAGCGCCACGCTCGCTGGGACACCCAGCATCGGACTCAAAAGTTGTGCGGCCGGTGCGGTCAGCAGCGGGATTATTATAAAGGCAATTTCAAAAAAGTCTATAAAAAAGCCCAGCGTGAAAATGGCGAGGTTGGCCACGATCAAAAAGCCTATTACACCTCCCGGTAGGTTCGTAAGCAAATTCTCAATCCAGATCCCGCCATCCAAGCCCCGAAAGATGAGCGCAAACACCGTCGAGGCAATCAGCAGCATCATGACCATGCTCGTGAGTTTGGCCGTCTCTTCCATGGTCTTTCGCAAGGCTTTGCGCGTCAGACGCTTGTTCAGAGCCGCCAACAGCATCGCCCCGGCAGCGCCAAGCGCACCACTTTCGGTGGGCGTGGCAATACCGGCAAAAATGCTGCCGAGCACAACCAAAATGAGCAATAGCGGCGGCAGCATAACAAAAAAGATGCGCCGCACGAGCTCGGCCGTGGGAATCGTGCGATCACTGACTGGCAGCGCCGGAGCAGCATGGGGCCTAACGATTGCGACCCCTATGGCATACAGGCCATAGAGCGTGGCCAGTATTAAACCCGGCACAAGTGCACCAATAAACAGATCACCCACGGAAACACCCAGTTGGTCAGCCAAAACCACCAGCACGACACTGGGCGGAATGATCTGCCCCAATGTGCCGGAGGCCGTAATGACCCCGGTCGCCAGCGACTTCGAGTACCCGTACTTCATCATGACCGGCAACGAAATCAGCCCCATGGCCACTACACTGGCCCCGACCACACCCGTCGCTGCCGCAAGCATCGCGCCGACTACAACCACGGCCAAGGCAAGACCACCCCGCAGTGGTCCGAACAGCAGCCCAATGGTTTGCAGCAAGTCCTGCGCGAGATTGCTCTTTTCGAGCATGGTCCCCATGAAAATGAAGAACGGCACCGCGAGCAGGGTATAGTTTGACATGATGCCGAACAGGCGATCGGGCAATGCCAACAGCAACAACCAGTCGAAATAACCTGCAGACACGCCAATTACGGCAAAGATGAGCGAAGTGCCTCCCAGTGCAAAGGCTACCGGATACCCCGAAAATATGAGCAGCAGCGCCACCGCAAACATGAGCGGAGCCAGCCATTCGTAGCCCATTAGCAGCCTCCTGCCCGGTCAATCGGTCGAATCATGCCATTCGCGGACGGTCCGCCGAAGCACAGAGATGTCATACAATACTGAGACTTCCCGAATGATGTACACGGCCCCCTGCAACATGAGAAATAGAAAGGCCAGTGGTATGACCGTGAGGAGCGGATATCGCGGCAACCCGCCTGGATCAGGCGAACCCTCTAATCGCGCCCAGGAATCCATTACATCTGGCCACGAAGTCCAGATCATCAGCGCGCAAAACGGCATCAGAAATAACACGGACCCCAGAATATTGACCCAAGCCTTTTTTTCCAGTGTTAGCCGACTATAGAACACGTCCACTCGTACATGAGCATTGCAACGAAGCGTGTATGCAGCCCCCAACAGGAATACCAGACTAAAGAGATACCACTGCAACTCAATGAAAGTGTTGGAACTGAGCTTCCGCGCCGCTTCACCAATCCAGTACAAAACGGGATCCAACCCATCGGTTGAACCGGGGTCGATATGAGCCCAGCGAGACAGGTACCGCATGACCGCGTTGTACGTGCCTGCGGCCACCATCGCCAGCGTGCAGTAAAAGGTTATGCTTCCGAGAGCATCGTTCACACGCTCAATTCGATCCGCTATGCTCGACCACGCGTCCATTACGCGGTCACCTTTGCTTTCTCTTGACAGGTCTTGCGGCCCGGACATTGGCGAATCCTCGGCAGGAACCGGTCAAATATAAGACGCACCTGCCACAGAGAATCCTGAATGAGGCACATGATTCGATCCCTTGTGCGTTTTCGACTGGGTAACCGAGATGCCCGCACAGTCCAAGGCCGACACTACATAAGGTAACGGTACATAACCCTGCGCACGCTTTCCGCAAAAATATTGGCACCCCCTTGGGAAGGATGGCGCACGTATTCGGAGTGCCATCCTGCATATTCAAATGCCCCCTCGGCCGTCCGACCCATCGCCAGAACAGTTTCGGGCTGAAGTACCTGCAGCAGCCCGGCCAATAGCGGCGTGAATGCCCGAACTTCTCGCTTGCGCGGCGTCCGGATCGACATGGGATGCCCCTCGTAGTGCGGATGCAGGGGCACGGCATTCCATACCAGGAACTTCGGGAACGCCGATCGGAGTTCGCGCCAAAAAATGCGCGCAGTGTATTCCGTGTGCGGCTTCGACTTCACGCTTGTCTTTTGCCCGTGCACCGGTATGTCCGCACTAACCAACTGGGCCTCACTGGTAACGGGAATGCCACTAAATCGGCACCCCCAAGGCCCCGGTGCCTCAGCCAGAATAAACACCGGTGGCGGCACCTCAAACGCGGCCAGATAATTCCGGAGATTTTCCCGGCGCTGCCTGGCAGCACCGGGGCAGTCATAGCCGGGATCTTCATCCCTGTACTGGTTGAACAAATCCGGTGTTGAGGGCGTTGCGAGTGCTTTTTCGCTGAACTGTTGCCAAAAGCCGTGTAGCAGCATGGTGCACAAATGTATTTGACACGCGGCCGCAATATACCCGTCTTTCGCTTTAGCCCTAATCCGCTTTGTCTGCTTGGGTAGTACTCAAGTTTGGTGGTACCAGTGTGTCCTCACGCACACACTGGGACACGATCGCTGACATTGCGCGCACTCGCCTTTCCGAAGGGGAGCGTCCATTCATCGTTTGCTCCGCAGCTGCAGGCATTTCCCGCGCTCTGGAATCACTCGTGGATGGGGCGCTTCACGGCAGCCATGAAGCACCACTGGCAATTATTCGGCAATGCCATTTTGAATTGGCCAGTGAGCTGAAAGTCGATGGGCAGGCGCTCTTGGGAACCCTCTTGAAGGATTTGGAGCGCCTGGCATATGGCATTTCGCTTACGCGTGATGCCGGGCCCTCCCTCAGAGCTCGGGTCTTGGCGTTGGGTGAAATCATGGTGACGACGCTCGGCGCAGCGTTTCTGCAGCATCAAGGCATTCCCGCCCAGTGGCTGGACGCCCGAAAGCTTCTTACGGCCCGTTATGATGCACGCCTTCTCCCGCGTGAGCGCTACCTCTCCGCCCAGTGCCACCACGACCCGGATAAGAACTTGCAAGCGGTGCAACATGAGGCTGTATTGACGCAAGGGTTTATTGCTAGCGATCAATCCGGGGAAACTGTGCTGGTGGGGTGGGGAGGTTCCGACACCTCAGCCGCATACTTCGCCTCCAAACTCCAAGCCAACCGGCTGGAGATTTGGACCGATGTACCGGGCATGTTCACGGCCAACCCCAGCTTGATTCCCAGTGCACGCCTGCTCAAACATCTGGAATACGACGAGGCACAGGAATTGGCCAGCTCCGGCGCAGAAGTGCTGCATCCGCGCTGCATCGAGCCCCTTCGACAGCAGCGAATTCCGCTGCATGTCCGCTCGACCCACAACCCGCAGATTGCCGGAACAGTCATTGCTGCAGATGCAGTCAGCTATGGCGCGCAGGTAAAGGCCATTTCCGCCCGAACTGACCTTACGCTGATCACCATGGAAACACCACGCATGTGGCACTCTGTCGGTTTTCTCGCACGTGTGTTCAGCGTGTTCGAACGGCATGCGGTTTCCGTAGGGCTGGTGGCCACTTCGGAAACTAACGTGACGGTCTCCATCGATCCCATCCATGGCTTCACACTGGATGCAACCGCCATTGAAGCTTTGCTTACCGATTTAAGCGCATTTTGCAAAGCGCGACAAATCAGTGGCTGCGCTGCTGTTAGTCTGGTCGGTCGCGCCATTCGCAGCGTGCTCCACGAGCTTGGACCCGCGCTTGAAGTACTGGATGAACAGAAGCTCTATCTCGTTACACAGGCCGCCAGTGACCTCAATTTTACATTTGTGGTGGACATCGCGCACGCCGCACGGCTGACCAGAAAGCTTCACGGACTGATATTCGGTCAGATCGGGCCGGACGGCCTGTTTGGTTCGACCTATCGTGAGCTGTTTGGTCACAGCCCTGGAGATGTCAAGGCGCCTTGGTGGCGCACACACCGTTCGGCGCTCTTGGAGATGGCTGCCGATTCAGCCCCCTGCTTTGTGTATGACGCCGAGACTATTTCAAATACGGCACAGCGCGTTCAGGCTCTGAATGCAGCGGACCGGTGCTTCTACTCGATGAAGGCCTGCAGCCATCCAGAAGTGTTACGACTCCTTTATGCCGCCGGTTTAGGATTCGAGTGTGTGTCACCTGGAGAGCTCCGCTACATCCACACGCTGTTCAAGGATCTGGACAAGGATCGCGTTCTTTTTACACCCAATTTCGTGCCGCGCCAAGAATATGAGCTGGGATTTGAACTGGCCGGGCATGTTACACTTGACAGCGTGCGCGCACTTGAACTGTGGCCCGATGTTTTTGCCGGTCGCGAGGTGCTGGCTCGTGTGGATCCCGGGCACGGCCACGGCCATCACAAACATGTCCGCACCGCAGGCGCCCAATCCAAATTCGGGATCACGCCGGACGTACTGCCACATTTGGCACACGTGGCCCGCCAAACCGATCTGCATATCACGGGCTTGCATGCCCACGTGGGAAGTGGAATTCTGACGCCTGCCACGTGGAGCGAAACGGCTTATTTTCTCGCCTCTCTGCGTACCCAGTTTCCCGAGGTCAGGCGACTCAATGTGGGAGGTGGTTTTGGCGTTCCCGAGAAACCTGGTACGCAGCCGCTGGATCTGGACCAACTTAGCCACAGCCTTCAGGAATTCCACGAGGCCTGTCCGAGATTTGAACTGTGGGTGGAGCCCGGACGATTCCTCGTTGCCGAAAGCGGCGTACTCCTAGCCCGCGTCACTCAAATCAAACACAAGGGCAGCGCCTGCTATGTGGGTGTGGAAGCCGGCATGAATTCACTTATCCGGCCCGCGCTGTACGGATCCTACCACCGCGTAGTGAACCTGTCTCGCCTGGATGCACCAGCTGCCATTACGGCGGAAATCGTTGGCCCGATCTGCGAAACCGGCGACATACTGGGCCGGGCGCGGCGTTTGCCGCACACAGAAGAAGGAGATGTACTGCTAATCGCGAATGCCGGCGCTTACGGCCGCGTCATGAGCTCCGATTACAACATGCGTGCACCCGCTGCCGAAATCATGCTTCATTCGGACTGAAGTGGAGTACCGCACCTCCTGCAGTAGCGCGCTTCGGTGTGACTGGTGCTGTCGCCACACGTTACGCACATAAAGATTGTAGATGTCCCTTTCTTGGAAGCGAGGTGACTGCTGATGATGCCAGCCCAAACCACAATAATGGCGTAACCGAGCACCATTATGACGGCGGCCAAAAGCTGCCCCAGGGGCGTTTGGGGCGAAATATCTCCATAGCCTACGGTAGTCAGCGTCACAATCGCCCAATACACACTGCGCGGAATGCTGTCAAAGCCGTTCTCCGCACCTTCGATCAAATAGATCAGCGATCCTAGCGTAATTGCCAGCGCAAAAATCGCCACCAGAAACACAACGATGGTGCGTCCTCCCTTCCGCAATGCTCTGACCAAGTCCTCACCGGCAGTCGTGTAGCTGGCAAGCTTGAGCACTCGAAATACGCGCATAATGCGCAACAGGCGAACTACAATCAGCGCTTGTGCACCCGGAATCAACACACTGATATATGTTGGCAGTACAGCCATAAGATCCACGATACCATAGAAGCTTCGGGCATAAGCCAAGGGGGCCGGGCTGCTATAGAGGCGGAGTGTATACTCGATCGTGAAGATTAGTGTGAATCCCCATTCCAAGGTGTGAAGGAGGATATGATGGCGCACGTTGACGGGCTCAATACTCTCGAGCATGACCGCCACAACGCTGGCCAAAATGACAGCAATCAGGATTACATCGAACCTTCTTGCAACCGAAGTCTCGCTACCATTTACGACTTGGTCAATCCTCTGGCGCCACTGCCTCAGCTGGTTCCGTTTTGATTGAAGTGCCGTTTCGGTCATGGCCCCTTCTATGCTTGTACAACTTGTAAAAATACAGGGCGGCAATGATGATGCCATGGTTTATGATACCATCATGAATGAGGCGGGGGACGTCATCAACCTCCACTAGCTTAATCGCTATGTCTTCGGCGCAGTCCAATTCCTGCGCCTGCATCGGCTTTACCCCCCGAGCTAGGAAAAAATGGCACCGGTTGTCCAACAGGGCCGGGTTCGGTGCCATCGATCCCATGAGTGTTAATGCGGCTGGTACGTAGCCCGTCTCTTCCCGCAACTCGCGCTCAGCTGCTTCCGCGGGAGACTCTCCTGGATCAATGACTCCTCCCGGAAGCTCCAACTCCAAGGTGTCAGACCCCGGTCGCCATTGCCTGATACAAACGAGTTTCCCTTCCGGCGTGATGGGCACGACGTTGACCCAGTCCGGTGATTCCAGTACGAAAAACTGGTGTGGGGTCCCCGTACGCGGTGAGCGGCATACGTCCTCACGAACACGGAAGATTGTGTAATCACCATGCAACGCACTGGAAATTCGCTCCCAGGTTTGGCCCATAATCAGGTTAATCGATTGTATTCGGTTCGTACAGTGCGCCCGAGGTCAGAAGGTGTGCCAAGACCTTTATGGCCTCTTCTTCCTCGAGATAAGGACGCAGGGCAGGCAAATCCAACCGCTCGGTCCCGGTTATGAGTTGCGCGAAACCAATCAGGTGGGGGGGGAGCTCATACTCCAGGCCCAACGCAAAAAGCATGGTACTATCATCAAAACAGGCGTAGGCTAGGTGCGCTGCTGCGCTGCGCTCGAACGCCCCACCATGCTCAAGCGATCTGATCACGGATTTGCGGGTGACCGGTATCTCGAAGCCTTCCGGAAAATAGTGCCGCTTTGGCATCGTCATGTGTCTGCAAAAGAGGCGCTCCAGCCACCCGGGGTGGTCAGTCAGCAGCGATTCCATGGTGCTGCACACCCAAGACAATACAGGTGCGTCGATCCGGCCCGGATCGGACGTAGGCCCCCTACGCCTGTCTTGGAATCGAGCTTCTGCCGGAACTGATTCTGCGAGCTCTTCCAGGCACATAAAAACAAGTTCCTGCTCACTCGGCACACGGAACCCGACACTGTAGGTCATGCACGTGTCCAGGGCAATGCCCCAATGTGGAAAGCGGGGAGGCAGATACAGCAAATCTCCAGGGCCCAGAATCCACTCCTTGTCCGGCTCAAACTCGGTCAGTATTGCCAGATCCGTATCCGTCCGCACCGGTCTCTTCTTTCGGGCCCGTTTGGATTCGATCTGCCATCGGCGGTGCCCATATCCCTGAACCAGGAATACGTCATACTCGTCCACGTGGGGGCCGGCACTGCCGCCGGGCGCCGCAAAGCTGACTTGAACATCATCCAAGCGCCAGTTCGGCACAAACCGGAATAGATCCATCAGAGCGGCCACTTCCTTGTGGCAACGATCCGTGTCGGAGACAAGTAACGTCCAACCCTTTTCAGGCAATGCATCAAAATGCGAATACTTAAATGGCCCATACTGCACCTCCCACGGTTCGTATTTGCCCTGCTCCAAAATAATTCGGGACGACCACCTGGAGTCGAACGCCATTTTCTTAAGGAAAACCTCCCCGATGGGAAACTCAAAACCGGCCAGCGCCCCGCGAACGAGCAAAGGTCGCCTATTCCAGTGGGTGCGCATAAACTCCTTCGGCGTTACATCGCCAAGTGGATTCATCGCCATGGATCAGGGCATCAGCCATCTGATAAGCTCAACCAGCGGCCACGCCAAAAGCAGCACCATGACCCACACTATGAGAGTACGTGAAACGGGCTGTTTGGGGAACTCGTACGCACAGTATGGGCAGACTTGCTCACGGCGGTTCACCGCAAGGGCACAAGAAGGACATTCGTGCATCATACCATACCAGCACGGTCGCTCACTGAGCTGCGCCGGTCAACGCATGTGTTAGCTGGACGTTCACGGAAACAACCCCTCGGCAAGGGCTTTTATTTAGGTTCACCTTTTCGCGAAACCAGTGATTGCAGAGGAACTGGCAGTTGCCCCCCCCGAAGCTGCTCAGGTTGACGTTGTTGTAGCGGGCCCGGAGCATTTTCGGTTTGCAAACGATATCTGCCTGCTCATCGAGCAGGCAGCACAGGCCCGTGGCACCGGCATTGCCAAGCGTGCTCCAGACTATATCCGGAGAAAGATGGCTGAGGGCAAAGCCGTGATTGCTTTGGGTAACGACGAAGTAGCTGGATTCTGCTACATCGAAACATGGAACCATGGGCGCTACGCGGTGAATTCCGGCCTGATTGTGTCGCCCCGGTTTCGGAAGCAGGGGCTGGCACGTCGCATCAAACGGCGCGCGTTCGAGCTTTCACGTCAGAAATACCCGAAAGCAAAGCTCTTCGGCATAACGACCAGTCTGGCAGTCATGAAGATCAACTCCGAGCTCGGCTACAAGCCCGTAACATTCAGTGAGCTTACGAGCGACGACATTTTCTGGCAGGGATGCCAGAGTTGTCCGAATTATGACGTGCTGACGCGTATGGAGCGCAAAATGTGCCTGTGCACGGGTATGCTCTTCGATCCAGAAGCGGAAGTGCCACCAAAGTAGCTTCCGGGTACTGCATGCCGGTGCAGGTCGATGTTGCCTTGCCGCTTTCTTTAGATACGGTCTATACGTATCTGTTACCGGACGCATTGGAAGAATTTGTTCACGTTGGATCGCTGGCCGTGGTGCCGGTGCGCCAGCGCCTAATGTCCGGGGTGGTTACCGCCCGTACTCACACGCATTTCGCAGAGGAGGACAAGTATAAATACGTGAGAGACCTGGCCGTCGTGGAGCCGGTAGCCAGTCGCGAAATACTTGCCCTTACGCAGTGGATGGCGAACTACTATGTATGCGGCTGGGGGGAAGTTCTGCGTGCTGCATTGCCCGCGGGGCTGTGGCCAGAGGAAGTCCTGCTAATCGCGCTGAAGACTGACTCTCCCGACGCCTGGAAAGGCCTGCCGACTGAATTGAGAGACTATCTCGTAAGGCACCGCCAAGCCACATTTCGTGGCCTGAGACACGCGGGTCTCAGGATAACGCACGGGATGCTTCGCCGCGCCGGGCGAGCCGGGGCCGTAATGCTACGCCGGACTCTGAGAGGCCCCAAGGTTAAGGTCCTGCGCGCGAAATACGTGCAAATCGCGCCCCCGTTTCGCAGTATCAGCGGACTGAAAGACCTTCGACAGCAAGTGCGCGGCCCAAAGCAGAAGGCGATATTTGATGCCCTTCTGGCCTGTTTTGAAGCTGGCGAAGAGGAACCGCTCCTCCGGGATGTGCTCGTGCGGGCAGATGCTGCAAGATCCAGCGTTGATTCGCTCGTCGGTAAGGGAATGCTGTTACTCATGGAGCGCGAAATCATCCGAAAACCAGCAGCCTTGGAACGCGCGCCCCAAACCCGCAGCATACCACCGGACTATCATCCGTCGCAGAAAACCGCCTTGCACGCCCTGCAACAAGCCGTTACGGCGGGCCAATTCAGAACTTTTCTGCTACATGGCGTCACTGGAAGCGGGAAAACCGAGGTTTATATGGCGGCACTCAACACGGTACTGGAGCGCGGAAAGGCGGGACTCGTGCTTGTCCCGGAAATCGCCCTGACGCCGCAAACCGTGGCACGCTTCCGCGCCCGCTTTGGAGACAAGGTGGCCGTCATTCATTCGCGAATGAGCTACGGCGAACGTTTTGACGCGTGGCGACACATTCAGATTGGCCGGTACAGTGTGGTGGTCGGACCGAGAAGCGCCATTCTGGCCCCACTGTCCAATATCGGCCTTATCGTGGTTGATGAGGAACACGAATCTTCCTATAAACAGCAGGATCCTGCGCCACGCTATCATGCGCGGGACGTGGCTGTCAAGCGGGCCCAAATGGAGCATGCCGTTTGTGTACTCGGGTCGGCGACTCCGTCACTGGAATCCCTTGGCAACGCACTGGATGGCAAGTACACCTTACTGTCCATGAAGGAGCGCGTGCCTGTGCCCGGATATGCGGCCGCGCCGCTTCCGAACGTGCGCATAATAGATCTGGGGCACGAGCGAAAGAATAACCTGCTCGCGGGCACGCTTTCTATGCCGCTGATCCAAGCCGTCCGTGAGCGTCTGGCGCGGGAGGAACAGATAATTATACTGCAGAATCGGCGCGGATTTGCGCCCATCTACGAGTGCCAGCTCTGCGGATTTGTGCCGCAGTGCCCCAACTGCTCGGTGTCCCAAACCTATCACAAGGCCACCGGAGACTTGCGCTGCCACTATTGTGGACACCGGGAATCGCCAAGCTCCCAATGCCCCAAGTGCACAGGCCATGATTTCGGAATACTTGGTTCTGGTACGCAACGTATTGAAGAAGATCTGGCGGATCACTTTCCTGAGGCCAGAATCGCCAGGATGGATCTGGATACAACCCGGGGCAAGGACGCTCATTACACCATACTTGGCAGCTTCGGGCGGGGCGAAGCAGATATTTTGGTGGGCACACAAATGGTGGCCAAAGGACTGGACTTCGAACGTGTAACACTCGTAGGTGTCATTAACAGTGATTTGGGTCTGCGACTACCTGACTTTCGCAGCGAGGAACGTACTTTTCAACTTCTTATGCAGGTAGCTGGACGGGCTGGACGGGCGGCGCTAAGGGGAGAGGTCCTGCTGCAGACACGCCAGCCGCACCATGAGGTCTATCAACATCTGGTCCGACATGATTTTGAAGGATTTGCCGCCATTTTGATGCAGCAGCGCGCGGCACTCAGGTATCCGCCGTACAGTCGCGTTGTAGGCATTGAATTCAAGGGGCACCACAAGAAGACCACAGCCGCATTGGCGCATAAATGGCACGCATCATTGTCGAAGCGGCTACCCAAGGAGGTCGCCGTTCTCGGTCCTGAAGCCGCGTTTGTCGCGCGAGTCAAAAACCAGTATCGATATCAAATTTTGATCAAGGCACCAAAGCGCTATCAAGGTTTGCAGAATGACTTGCGGGCGGTTACTCGTGATGCCGGTACGCCGGCCTATGGCTACCGCGTCGGAATCAGCGTAGATTCCGGCGGTCTCTACTAGTTTTATACAGGAACTGCGCTAAGGTCCTGCGGTACACCAAATGCGAAGGGTGAGTCCCACACGGTCAGCTCCCTCTGAACCCCGTCAGGGCCGGAAGGCAGCAGCGGTAGGAGGTCGTAGCGACGCGATGTGGGTCGCTTACCCTTCTTTTTTTGCCTCCAACCCGTAACACTTGTAAAATCTCAATGGAAACCCTTTTTTTGCCTGCCGTGCAACAAGCTGCGAACCCCTTGGGAGGAATGGGCCTGTTTCTGCCTTTGATTGGCATTTTTTTGGTCTTCTATCTTTTCATCATCCGCCCGCAGCAGAAGCGTGAAAAACAGCGCAAAGCCATGATTGCCGCTGTCGCCAAAGATGATCGCATCATCACCTCCGGTGGCATACACGGTATTGTCACCAAGGTTGACGAGACCAGTGTCCTGGCAGAAGTCTCGTCGGGCGTCAAATTACGCTTCGAAAAGAACTCGCTGGCCAATGTCAACCCAAAGAGCCAGAAAGCGAACTAAACGCATTTTGTCCGAATAATGCCCCGTCCGCAATCCAAACGCATTACGCATGGCACCCGGCGGTGAGCGCAGGCTAAACTCTTTTGATTCCATTGAAGCCACCGTGGCCGATATTAAATCAGGCCGCCTGGTTATTGTGGTAGATGACGAGGATCGTGAAAACGAAGGCGATTTCGTAGGCGCGGCATCCACCATTACGCCCGAGTTGGTCAACTTTATGGCCACAGAAGGCCGGGGGCTCATTTGCGTACCCATGTCCCCGGAGCGTGCAGCGGCGCTGCAGCTGGAACCCATGGTACCCACCAATACAGGGCTCTACAGCACGCCTATGACCGTCTCCGTCGACTACCGGCACAACACCACAACCGGCATTAGTGCCCCGGACCGTGCACATACCATCCGTGCACTTGCCAACCCCGATGCTAAACCGGAGGATTTTGCCAGGCCCGGGCACGTCTTTCCCCTGATTGCCCGAAAAGGCGGTGTCCTGCGCCGCACCGGCCACACCGAGGCCACCGTGGATCTCGTGCGCATAGCCGGATTGGATCCCGTTGGTGTCCTCGTGGAAATCATGAACGAAGACGGGTCTATGGCACGTGTGCCACAACTTATGAAAATTGCCCGCAAGCGGGACATGCGTATCGTCACAATCAGTGACTTGGTAGCCTACCGAATGGCCCGGCGGAGCCTCATACGCAGGAGGGCGCAAGTAAACCTACCGACCAGATTTGGCACATTCAGCCTCGTCGCTTACGAAGACCAAACGAACGGTGATGTGCATTTGGCAATTTGCAAGGGTACGTGGACGGAGGACGAACCCGTGCTCACACGTGTACATTCCCAGTGCGCCACTGGGGACCTGTTTGGCTCCTTGCGCTGCGACTGTGGCGACCAATTGCATATGGCTCTGCGTCGCGTGGAGAGCGCCGGACGGGGGGTCGTACTTTATATGAAGCAGGAAGGACGCGGCATCGGTCTGCTTAACAAGCTGCGTGCCTATGAGCTTCAGGAAAAGGGCATGGACACGGTAGAGGCCAATAAAGCGCTGGGGTATGACATGGATCACCGTGATTACGGGATTGGCTGTCAGATTCTGCGCGACTTGGGAATCCGCAAGCTCACACTTATGACGAATAATCCGACCAAGCGCGTCGGACTTCATGG
The DNA here is from genome assembly GCA_012271205.1 of Rhodothermales bacterium. Lineage (GTDB taxonomy): Bacteria > Bacteroidota > Rhodothermia > Rhodothermales > Bin80 > JAAXGT01. The sequence continues at coordinate 20,897 of JAAXGT010000175.1, read as the reverse complement.
CTATGGCCTGGAGATCGTCGGCTGTGTCCCGATCGAGGCACCCGCCAACCCGGAAAATGCGGTTTACCTCCGCGTTAAACGCGACCGCATGGGACACCAGCTCACCAACGTAGAAGACATCCCTCAAAGACAGCACAAGCTCTAAATCGGGGCGGCATGAATGCGGTCGGTTGTGGTACCTTTCCAGTACCATCTGACACAATCTGCCATGCCTTGTCTTCGCTTCCTTCATTTCTCTGTTCTGACCCTGGTGGTACTACCTGCCACGGCCCAGCGCACCGCAAAGCCCGTCTTGCATGGCCGGCATTGGGTAGCCATAACGGGCAAGCCCCTTGGAGCCACCGCGGGTGTCATGATGTTTGCCAAGGGAGGAAATGCAGTAGACGCGGCCTGTGCCATGCTCGGTGCCACCAGCACCATGTGGGATGTTCTGAGCTGGGGCGGCGAAACTCAAGCCCTGATTTATAATCCAAATACAGGCAAGGTTGTTGGCATTAATGCACTGGGCATAGCTCCTGCCGGAGCAACTGCCAACTTCTACAAGCAAAAGGACTTGAAATACCCGCCGGAGTTCGGTCCACTCGCGGCGGTCACACCCGGCACACCTGGCGGACTCATGGTCATGCTCGCCGAGTATGGCACGCTGAGGCTCGCAGACGTTCTCATGCCCAGCATCCAGATGGCTGACGGGTATCCCATTGAAGAGGAGGCTTCACTAAGCATTGAGCAGCACAAGGAGCGCATCAAGGAATGGCCCTATTCCAAAGAGGTCTTTCTGCCGCACCTAGGAGAGGAATATGAGGCACCGGCCACCGGCGAGATTTTCCGCCAGCCCGAGCTGGCCCGCACTCTGCGCAAACTGGTGGAGGCTGAAGCCGAAGCCCTAGCTGCCGGCAAGTCGCGCAAGGAAGCCATCTATGCTGCCTATGACCGCTTCTATCGCGGCGATATCGCCGAAGAGCTTGTGCGCGGCACGCAGGAACAGGGCGGCCTTATCACGATGGCTGATCTGGACAAGTGGCAAGTCTACATTGAGGAGCCTGTCACAACGGACTACAAGGATGTTCAGGTATACAAGCTCACGTCTTGGGTGCAAGGCCCGGTCATGCTGCAGGCGCTTAACATGCTGGAGGAGATGGATCTCCAGGCTATGGGCTACAACAGTGCGCGTTACATTCACGCGCTCTACCAGGTCATGAACCTGACTTTTGCTGATCGTGACTTCTATTACGGCGACCCCTACTTCCCGCCGGAAGAGCCGCTTGCAGGTCTCCTTTCCAAAGAATACGCCCGGGAACGCGCGAAAGAAATTGACTGGACAAAGAATAATGCCGAGGCAAAGCCCGGTGATCCCTATCCCTTCCAAGGGGAGGAAAACCCGTATCTGGAGTATTTAAAGGACTGGGCTGTACTCGAAGAGACGACAAGCGATGAGACGACCTTTGACGAGGATTTCTACGCCGGCACCACCTCGATCCAAGCCGCGGATGCCGAAGGCTGGGTTGTGTCCGTAACGCCCAGCGGCGGCTGGATTCCGGCCACGATTGCGGGCCGTACGGGTATTGGGCTCAGCCAGCGCATGCAAAGCTTCGTTCTGGACCCCGCCGAGAATCCCTTTAACGTCGCAGAGCCGGGCAAACGACCAAGAGCAACACTTACACCTGGCATGGCGCTCAAGGATGGCAAACCCTATCTCTCCTTTGCCGTGCAGGGCGGAGACAGCCAAGACCAAAATCTGCTGCAGTTCTTTTTGAACATGGTCGAGTTCGACATGAATGTACAGGAAGCCGTCGAGGCTGCCAATATCAACAGCTCTCAGCTCAGAGGCTCCTTCGGAGAACACGAGAATTGGCCTGGCCGCCTGCTTTTGCATGACGGCGTGCCGGACTGGGTACGCCAGGAATTGCGTAAAATGGGCTATAGGCTGACTTTCCGTGCCCGCACGTCCGGCCCTATCACCGCGATTTATTTTGACCGCGAACACGGGACCATGTGGGGAGGCGCCAGTAACCATGGCGAGGATTACGGCTTAGCTTGGTAATGAGGCTCGGGGACCAAAGGACGCTGGGTCCGCTGCTACTGGCACTTTTTACCGCGGGCTGCTTGCAGGATGCCCATCTGGTGGTGGATTACAACTACGATGTCCGGCCCATTTTGGCGGACAACTGCTATGCCTGTCATGGTCCGGACCCGGAAAGCCGTGAAGCCGAATTAAGTCTGCACACGGAAGCGGGGCTGTACGCTCCGCTGCGGAACGATACCACGCGGCGTGTCATTGTGCCGGGCAATCCAAGTGCCAGCGAACTTGTGCGTCGCATTACGCACAAACGTCCACAGGAGCGCATGCCGCCGCCAGAAACCCGGCACACTCTCACTGAGTCCGAAATCCAGACGCTTTTGAGTTGGGTCGCGCAAGGCGCCAAGTGGAAGCCCCACTGGTCGCTTATTACCCCGGCCTGCCGGAGTTGCCCCGAATCCGTCAGCGAAAATGGGTGCGTAATGAAGTCGACCATTTTGTCTTGGTGCGACTGGAGCGAGAGGGACTTGAACCCGCGAGAGAAGCTGACCGGCGTACATTGATTCGCCGACTGCACCTAGATCTCACAGGATTGCCAGCACCGGTGGAGGACGTGCGCGCGTTTCTGGCTGATACCCGGCCCAATGCCTATGAGCATCTGGTAGATCGGCTCCTGGCGTCGCCCCACTTTGGCGAACGCATGGCCGTGCATTGGCTGGATTTGGCACGCTACGCGGATACGAATGGCTATTCCATAGACGGCGGACGGCATATGTGGCTCTGGCGGGACTGGGTCATCAACGCCTTCAATACCAACAAGCCATTCGACGACTTCGTAATCGAGCAGCTCGCAGGTGACCTGTTGCCTGAAGCAACCGATGCGCAGCGCCTGGCTACAGGGTTTCACCGGAATCACATGATTACGCATGAAGGCGGCACTATCCCGGAGGAAAACCTGGTGAACTACGTCGCCGACCGTGTCAAAACAACGGGAGAGGTCTTTCTGGGGCTGACGTTTGCGTGCGCCCAGTGCCACGACCACAAGTACGATCCTATTACTCAACGCGATTACTACCGCCTTTTCGCCTTTTTCAACAGTGTGCCCGAACGCGGCCTGGACGGAGACGGCGGCATAAACGCGGTGCCACGACTGGAAACCTTGACCCCTCTTGCCACAGAAGTCGAAATTGAACAGGTAAGGGCCGAATTGGCATTGTTGCACGCCGAAACCAGCCGTACGCATTGGGCCCAAGGCATTTGGGAAGAGCGTGAGCGGAGACTGCTCCGCTTACGAGGGCAGAATCTGCAGTTGCATCCATTGCAGGCCACAAAGGTGACTACGCCCAATTCCGGATACACAGGCGAAGTGCAGCCCGATGGCTCGGTGCGAATTGATGAGCCGGCATACCTTGCCGCGTACAACGTGTCGCTGACCATGCCCGAAGAGCTGGATGCCGCAATCACGGGACTGCGCGTGACTTTCTATCCGCATGAACCTTCCGGCGCACTTGGACATGGGGATCACGTTTTGCCCCGATCCTTCGTCATGACTAGTGTCCATGTACGCGCTGGCGCGCTTCCGGCTGACCAAGTGGACTTTCACAACACACTGGAACTGGCACGCGTCACAGCTTCGCATGCGCATTCAGAATACTCTCCGGAGAACGTGCTGGACGACCGGCGTCACAATGGCTGGTCACCCGGTCCGCTACGGGGTCGACCGGTACACCTGACGCTGACATTTGATACGCCACTTGATGCGAGGGAAGCGCCGCATCTTACCGTAATGCTGAATTTTGGTGCTGGAAACCGGCAGGTGGCGAGACATTTTCGAGTATTGGCCATGGAGGGCATCGATGACGGCCCTACGCTTCCCCCGGAAGTGGAGCGTGCGCTGCTTGATGACGACGGGGATTCGAACCTTTTGCGCGAGACCTTCTATGCGCAGGCTGAAGAGGCGGCGCCTGTGCGTCACGCAATCGCAAACCTGGAAGACCGGCTTCGCATCCTCACACAGCCGCACCCGACAATGATCATGGCCATGGCGGACAAGCCGCGTCCGACCCGCATCCTGTACCGGGGTCAATACGACCAGCCCACGGATTCTGTGCCGGCCGGTGTACCATCCTGGCTTCCACCACTGCCGGATAATGCATCACGGCTGGAGCTGGCCGAGTGGTTGATGGACCCCTCCCATCCACTGACCGCCCGCGTTTCAGTCAACCGATTCTGGCAAATGCTGTTTGGGCGTGGGCTCGTCGTTACGCCAGCGGACTTTGGTGCACGGGGCACTTTGCCGTCGCATCCCGCGCTATTGGACTGGCTGGCCGTCACATTTGCAGACTCCGGATATGACACAAAGGCACTTCTAAAGACTATCGTAATGAGTGCTACATACCGGCAATCGAGTAGTACCACACCGGAGCAAACAACGCGTGACCCGGAAAACATCCTCCTTGCCCGCGGTCCACGGTTCAGGCTCCAGTCCGAATTCATTCGCGATCAGGCATTGGCTGTAAGCGGGTTGCTGGTACGCCGACTCGGCGGCCCCAGTGTGCGTCCCTACCAGCCTGCCGGGCTTTGGAAAGAAGTCAGTCATTACGGGAGCACGCCCGCTACGGCCCAAACCTTTGTACAGGACCATGGCGAAAAACTCTACCGCCGCAGTCTGTACACGTACTGGAAACGCACGGCCCCTCCACCGGGCATGATGGTGTTTGATGCGCCAACGCGGGAAGTCTGTACAGTACAGCGCGAAAACACAAACACGCCCTTACAGGCACTGGTGCTGCTTAACGATCCGCAATTTGTTGAGGCCAGCCGTGCTTTTGCGGCACGAATACTCCGCACCACAGATGAGGAGGAGCGAATTGCGTATGCGTTCGAGGCGGTGACGAGCCGGAAACCCGACCAGGAGGAACAGCAACGTCTGGAGGCCCGCCTTGCGGAGGAGATGCACGTATTTGAGGCCAATCCGGCCCGCAGCCGTGCCATCCTGAGTGTTGGTGCCTCATCGACCACGCTGCCAGCGGATACAGCTGCACATGCGGCTTGGACAATCGTGGCGAATCTGCTTTTCAACCTCAGCGAAACCATTACCCGCAACTGATGAATCCGCTTCTAGCCTACGAACGAACCATTACGCGCCGTACGTTTCTGGGGCAATCGGCCCGCGGTATTGGTCGTATTGGCCTGGCCTCACTTCTCTTCCCGAATCTGGTCAAGCGTCACTCGGGACTGCATTTTGTGCCCGAGGCGCGACACGTCATTTACCTCTTCCAGTCCGGTGGTCCTTCGCATGTGGATCTGTTCGACTACAAGCCCCGGCAACGTGATTTGCACGCGACCGAGCTGCCGAATTCGGTACGTGGAACCCAGCGGGTAACCGGCATGACCGCCAACCAGGCTTCTTTCCCGGTCGTGGCTCCAAACTGGTCCATGCGGCAGTGCGGCAAACACGGAACATGGATCAGCGACCTCTTGCCTTACACACAAACGATCGCCGATGACATTTGTATCGTCAAGTCGATGGTCACTGAGGCGATTAACCACGATCCCGCCATCACGTTCATCAACACCGGATCACAGCAGATCGGCCATGCGAGCCTTGGCGCCTGGCTCAGCTACGGACTGGGCAGTGAAAACGAGAATCTGCCTGCATACGTTGTGCTCCTGTCACAGGGCTCCGGCAAGAATCCGGGACAGCCGATTTTTGCGCGACTCTGGGGCAACGGATACCTGCCCAGCAGCCATCAGGGTGTGCTGCTGAGACCCGGCGTCAATCCGGTGCTTTACTTGAAGGATCCGCCAGGCATCACACGCAGGCAGCGCCGAAGGATGCTCGACGATTTGGCTGCCCTGAACCAAAAAGAAGCGGAAAATGTCGGGAGCTCGGAAACACTGGCACGGATTTCAGCCTACGAAATGGCGTACCGCATGCAGACCGCGGTACCCGAACTCACGGATTTTTCGGATGAGCCGCAAGAAGTATTTGGTCTCTACGGACCGCAGTCCCGGAGGCCTGGAAGTTACGCAGCCAATTGTTTGCTTGCGCGTCGCCTGGTTGAACGGGGAGTACGGTTTGTACAGCTTTTTCATCGCGGATGGGACCAGCACATTGCGCTTCAAAAGCAGCTCCCTGCGCAGTGCCGGGATGTGGATCAGGCTTCGGTGGCACTCGTCAAGGACCTGAAAAGGCGCGGCCTGCTCGAAGAGACCCTGGTGGTCTGGGGTGGTGAGTTCGGACGTACGATTTACAGCCAAGGCACGCTCGGTCATCCCAGCAGTGGGCGTGACCACCACGGACGCTGCTTCTCGTTGTGGATGGCTGGCGGCGGCATTCGCCCAGGATTTGAGTACGGGCTGACCGATGACTTTTCTTACAACGTACTTGAGAATCCGGTACACATCCGCGATCTGAATGCTACGCTGCTACATCAGTTGGGCATCGATCACAACCGACTCACAGTAAAGTTTCGGGGATTGGACCACAAGCTCACCGGTGTGGAGGAGGCTCACGTGGTGCGTGATATTCTGCTTTGACCTGCGGTGGTGGATTTGGTTTAATCCAAACCGAACACCACCCATGTACTACTGTGGTCCTTCCACTTAACCAAAATTGCCGTTTTCAAGGTAAAGTGTAGTGTCCTATACCTATTTATTTTATTGATTTAGGTGGAGGCGGCGGCCAGCGCGAACCGGGCGTGTTCCACTTTCTGGAGGATATAGGCGGCCGACTTCGTCCACACCCGGGGCCGAGGCTTCTCGTTGTACGTCTCGATATAGTCTTTCAGACACGTACGGAAATGAGAAGAAATCCTTTAAGGACCTAGTCTTCACCGATCCATCCGTGATGGAATACCGGTCGGTGAAGGATGTTGATGACGCCTTCGATGGCGACTATCACTTGCGTCGAGTTGACGCCATCTTCCAGCACGTGGGATTGAGCAAATAGTAACAATTCATATCATTATCAATAGTATAGGTTGGTATACGAAAGGGCACCCAGGTGAAGCTGTTTGTTCTGTTAGTGGCATTCTTGCTGACCGTCGTGCTTGGCGTGTGCCCTGTGGTGGCGCAGACAGGTGTCATCTCAGGTACTGTCAGAGACGCCGAGAATGGTGTGCTGCTCAACGGGGCCAATGTAAGGGTCAAAGGCACTACGCAAGGCTCGGCCACAGGCATTGACGGAGCCTTCACGATCGAAGGCCTGGCTCTAGGGGGATACCTCCTGCTGGTAAGCTATACCGGATACCAAAACGCCGAGCTTCCTGTCACCGTCGTCGCTGAAGACACAGTGTGGGTCCACGTGGTGCTTAATCCCGGCATTGAGCTGGATCCGATTCAGATTACGGCGGATCGTCGACAAGAAAAGGTGTTAGAAGCTCCTGCGTCTATCAGCGTGGTAGGTGGGCACGAGATAGAAGCAGACGCGCCGCATACGGCGGTGAAAGTACTGCGCAACGTGGTGGGTGTGGACATGGCTCAAAGCGGTATTGACCGCCACGAGGTGGTGCTGCGGGGCTTCAACAACGCGTTTAGCACGGCGACGTATGTCTTGACAGACTATCGACAGGCTAACGCAGCCGTGATAGGGGTCAACGTTCACAGTATCATGCCGAGTCTGCCAATCGACATTAAGCGCGCAGAAGTGGTGCGTGGCCCTGGATCAGCCCTCTACGGCGCAGGGGTCGACGCGGGTGTAATTCACTACATAACGAAGGATGCCTTTTCATATCCGGGCCTAACGGTTACGGCGACCGGCGGCGAGCGGTCCCTGCTGAATTTTCAGGGGCGCATTGCGGGTACGGTGCAGGGCAAGCTTGGCCTAAAGGTCACGGGTATCTACGGGAGGGCCAATGATTTTGAGCTGGAGTCCTGCACGCCCGAGGTGCTACAGGAAAAGGCCTTTGAGAAATGCCCTGACCCCCACGATGCGCAGCAACTCTATATCGATGGACCGCGAGACAGCAGATTCAGCAAGGGTGGCATCAATGGATATATGGAGTATCGCTTCGGCAAGAGTACCGCACTTCACCTCAATGCAGGATACAGCACCGTCAATATGACGGCGCTAAGCGGCATTGGTACTCTTCAAGGTGTGAACTATGCGTCCTCCTTTGGGCAAGTCCGCGTGCATAGCGGACCCTTTTTTGCTCAGGCTTTTCTCAATAGTGTCGACTCGAATGAATCATACGTATATAATGGCGATCCTCTCGATGGATATCCGACACAGGTCAACGTTCAAGCTCAATACGATCTCCCACTAGGACAACGCCACAGGCAACTAGTCATCGGTACCGACTTTGAGTTCCTGTACCCCAACTCAGGAGGCTCGCTCTATGATGAGAACGAGGGCAAGGTCAACCTACAAGAGCTCGGGGTGTATGCCCAGTCAAATACACTGCTCAGCGAAGATCTTCGTTTGGTAGCAGCTTTGCGCGGAGACTACCACAGCGTGTTCGAAAGCGTACAGCTTTCGCCTCGTGTTGGCCTCGTACTGAACCCCACGACTGCCCACAGTTTTAGGGCAACCTACAACCGTAGCTTCGTCAACCCATCGGTCACGGTACTCTTTCTTGACCTTGTGGCGGCGAGGCTTCCCATTGGACCGGACGCATATATCGACGTACGAGGCCGCGGCGGCATTGCCGGGTACACTTGGCATCGCAACACCGCGTACGAAGACTTGGGGGCGCCCACGGACCTTGTCGCTACGAGCATCATCCCCGGGTTGGAGGGGGTCGATATGCCTGTAGGCGTTGAGACGGATCTGGTCTACGGCTTTGTGTACGATGCCTTGGTAGACATGCCCAACGAGGAGTTAGCGAACCTGCTGATCGAGCATTTTGGGATTGACCCCTTGCTGCTGCCCATCCTGGTATCGCAGATGGAAACTATCAAGGAGCTTCTGCACCCGGACAAAACTGCAGTAGAGGGATTCAGTGCAGGACAGCTTCACATGCTAAATCTCAGCACGCAGTCGCTGGAGCCAATTCCCAACGAGCTGAGTCCGCTGCGGGGCGTAGAGGAACAGATTTCCCAGACCTACGAAGTAGGTTACAAGGGCATTCTGGGTGACCGGATGCTCTTGGCCATCGATGTCTACCATGCCAGGAAGAAGAACTTCGTCAGCGATCTGCAGCTAAGAACACCCTTTGTGGTGGTACCCACCCTTGGAGCAGACCTCACGCGAGACCTAGCAAACGGCATAGCGGGTAACGAGGATCTAATATCCCTTCTCGATCTGGTATCGACGTTTACGGGGTTGGACCTAACGTCGGAAGCTGCAGCGGAGGCGCTGGTAGGCGTTGCCGCTGGGACGCTACCGGATGCCAGCACGCCTGTGGCGGTAGTCCAGACTGTAGAGACTCACGAAGGTGTTGGGAATTTACCGGATCTATTGATGACGTACTCTAGCTTTGGCAACATCAGCTATTATGGGGCCGACGTGTCTGTGCAGGTGCTGGCGTCGGAGCGACTTGAGATGTTTTCCAACTTTTCCTGGGTGAGCGACGACTTTTTTGACCACACGGAGACGGGCCACAAGGATAAGAGTTCGGTACTGGCGCTCAATGCACCAGCGTTCAAGGTCAAGATCGGCGGGTCTTACGAATTCGGCATGGGTCTCTCTGTCAGGACTTCGTGTCGCTACGTGGGCGGGTTCAAAGTGCTTAGTGGACAATACAATGGCAAGGTTGAGCCGTACTTCTTAGTGGACTTAGGCATAGGCTACAACATTATTGGAGGATTGAGGGCGGATTTTAGTGTTTCCAACCTTACAAATAACCTGCACCGTGAGTTTGTTGGTGCCCCCAAGATTGGCCGCGTAGCCACACTGCGCCTTCTCTTTAGCCAAGGCTGGTGATCGCAAGCTACAGGACCTGCTGGATACGCTCTAACGAAACTGGCCTTTCTCGTTAGATCATCATGTTGCCTCGGAGGACACGGGTTTGCTGTCAACCATGCCCAAGGCTTTTCGTCGTCCATGGCGCGTCCAGTCCTCATTTACAGCACAATTGGGGACTTGACTCCTGCAGACACTTTCCTAAATCACACCTGGGTGTTACTCCACCGCCATCACCCCCTGCATAAGGCGCCAGTGTCCTGGGAAGGTACACACGAACGGGTAATTTCCGGGCTCCGATGGCGCAGTAAAGACGAGTTCCGTCTCGCCGCCGGCATCCACCATGTCGGTGAAATACAACACTTCAGCAATATCCGGCACATATGGACCTTCCGGATCCGCATCCAATAATGGCCCAACCATACTCACCCCGCCCGGCACCGTAATTACCACATTGTGCGGCACATCGCCTGGATTTGTAAAGCGCAGGCGTACACGTTCACCCGCTGCGACCGTAAACGAAGGCCGGTCGTAGCGAAGCTCGCCCGGCAACACGCTTAGCGCCACAACGCGCTCATCCATGGTTTCGAGAGTGCTTTCGCTCGCAGCAAACAGGCGCATAATCTGAGTGGCGAGCGGCTCCCGGGAACTAAACTCTGACTTTTTGCCACCTACGTACTCTTCCTCCACCTTGTACTGCCATAAGGTGGCAAGTGAAATGTCCACGCCCGCTCCCCGCAAGTACATGTCCTCGGGTTCACCCCAAAAACCGCCCCGTCCGCGCGGATCATCCACACGAACTGCCATGACATTGCGCCCTGATTTCAGGACATGGGCCGGCACCGTATACGTTCTAAGTGCGCCGTATCCGTTCTCTGTCCGGCCTACTTCCACCCCGTTGACCCATGTAATATCGCTGTCATATATGCCGCTTAATCCCAATTCCAACGCAGCTCCGGCTTGAGGAACTTCCACCTCTGTCCGGAACCAAACGACGCCGTCAAAAGATGCTAAGTCATCCGTTCTAACCCAAGGCAATGGCAGTGACATGCGGCGCCAGTCCTGCGTATCCAGCTTTACACCAGACCAGTTGATGGGCGCGGGCGTCCCAACAGCTCCGAGGCCCTCGCCTGCATCTTCCGCGTAGGCGGCCATGAATCCGGTACGGTGACGGGTTGCCGCAATGAGGAGTGCCTCCGGCAGCCACAAGTCATCTATCACTCCGGGTTGCCGGGTCTGGGTATACAATTGTGCGCCGGCCTCTTGGCTCGACGGCATTTCGCTGACCGCCAGCATTGCGGCGAGGCGTACGTTCAGATCCGCGTCACTCAGCAGATCAGCCGCCACGATTCTATCCAGTGACGCAGCCGTACGAGGAAGGATTTGCAAGGCTGCCTTTCGAACGCCGGCAGCCGGATGATTTAGCGCACTGTAGGCCGCTTCCAATGCACTTTTGTCATTCAGCGTGTGCAGGCCGTGCAGTGTCCATAAGGCATGCACGGCCGCGCTGTTCAGCCCAAGGACATCCATTGACTGCTCCTGAACCAAGGCAATCAGCGCGTCGGCTACATCCAAGTTGCCGCGCTCAACGAGCAGGCGCTGTGCCGTTAGGCGCCAGAACATATTGTCGTGCCCCAGCGTGCGTACGAGTACGTCTGGACTTGCTCGCGTGAGCTCAGGCTGCCGCGTCCGATGCGCCCCGTTATAGCTTAGACGCCAGATGCGCCCGTGCGCCTTGTCGCGCAACGCACTGACATAGGCATTGCCGGGCCCTGTGGCATACCCTGCCGGTGTTGGGTTATGCTGGATGACAAAATTGTACCAGTCCAGAATCCACACCGCACCATCCGGTCCGACTTCGGCATGTACCGGCGACACCCATTCATCGCTGCTGGCCAGCAGATTCCACGCGTCGCGCTCCCTGAAACCCGATCCCCAAGGTTCCATTATGGCCTTGTGCAGCAGGTGCCCCGTAGGCTCGTTTATAAGTGCCACACGGTTCCAGTACTCCCGGGGAAAATCCCGCGCCGTGTACAGATTGTGACCCGCAGCCGCTGTGTACCCGCCCCACACATCCACCTGACGGATGTTCGGTGTATTCGGGTACATAGCATAGTGCCCATCGATTTTGATCTTGCCATCTGCGCGCAGGCTTGGAACACCGTCGTAGTAGCGGTTGAAAATGGCAACGAAAACGCTGTGCTCGTTATTCGCCGTAGAGCCGAATACGTCAAAGGTCTCACTGAATCCCAATCCCCATGTATTATTGGTAAACTCGGCAATGGGTTCAAACCGCTCACCTCCAGGTGTAAACCGGAAAACTCCTTGGGGCATAAAGACGGAATCGCCGCCGATTACACCCTTAAAGTCACTGTAGCCCACTGTACCCCAGATCCAGTTGTCAAATCCGTATCTAAGATTAGACGGCCCCGCGTGCGTATCACCCGTCCCAAATCCAGTGAACAGCACCTCGCGCACATCTGCGCGATCATCACCATCGGTGTCCTTCAAGAACAGCATATGCGGCGCCTGTGATACGATTACACCGCCACGCGCGAACGTCAGGCTCGTTGGAATGCTGAGTCCGCTGGCAAATTTATTAAACTTATCCGCTCGGCCGTCACCATTCGTATCCTCGGCGATCGTAATAACATCATGGCCTTCACCGGCAGGCTGCAACGCATTCGGATAATCCTGCGTCTGAATGACAAACAGTCGTCCCCGTTCATCCCAAGCCATGGCCATCGGGTTAATGATGTCCGGTTCGCTTGCAAACAGTGACAGGCTGAAGCCCGGAGGCACTTGTATGTGCCGTGCCGAGGCTTCCGGCGCAAGCGGGCGCTGCAGCATGGGTGGAGGATTGCGCTCTTCGTAGTTGGGAATGCTGTCATGGGACACATACTCCAGTGGCGGCAGCTCCAATGTTTCAAAACTTGCGCGGCGCTTGTCCCCAATTGCCCACAAAAGCCCGGCCTTGATCAGCGCATGGAATTCCGAATGCTGCCACGTACGCTCATCGTGTCCGTAAGCGGTATAAAAGACACGCCCCTTGCCGTGCGTACGCGTCCATGTCCAGGGCTCCACGTGTCCGGATGAGTCCGTCCGCTCCATCAGAATATGGCGGTCGGACGCGTGATGCGTATGCACATAAGTCTCGTCCCAAGTCTCAAACGGCGTCAATTGCCGCGTGATTGGGTGTTCTGCATCCACAATCCGGGCCGTAAACATACCCACACCATGAGAGAGGAACTGTGCGCCCACCAGTTGCACATAAGCATCAGAGTTGCGAAAACAGTACGAGGCACTGTGGATGGGCAGAAAGCCCCCTCCGGAGGCCACAAAATCCAGCAGTGCCGATTCTTGGTCTGCCGATATAGAGTCGTGATTCGCATACACGATCAGAGCGTCAAACTGTGCAAGATGATCTTCACCTAATGAAGCGACGTCGGTTGTGTAGGTCAGATTGATACCGTCCGGTGCGAGAGCGGCCTTGAGCATTGGCGCGTAGGTGCCGGAATCGTGGTGTCGACTATCATGTCCCAAAAAGAGCACTTCCAGACGACGGGGCTGCTCCGACTGGCAGGCCGAGAGGATCAGGGGTAGCAGCAGGAATGCAGTGGATGCCCTCATCCGTCCGGATCGCGCAATTCGACTTCGGGAAGCGCACGCAACACGGTTTCTTCGCCGGCCGGCGCATAGATCACAATAAGCCGCAGCGTCCCTGATCCCGTGTTTTGCGTTCCATGGTAAACACCGCGAGGCACATAAATGCAGGCACCCGGCCGGATTGGAACAGGGGACTCGTCATCAAGCATTTGCAAGGCTTCACCTTCTATAACATATATGATTTCGTCGGCATTGGGATGGTTGTGCCGAGCATGTCCGGTTCCCGGTGCCACCGTTACTTCACCGAACGTCATGGTTTGGCCTCCAGAAAGCACAGGTTCAGCCAAGAGACGGATTTCCCCCCAAGGGAAGACCAAGGTTTGAACATCGCCTTTGTAGGCGATTGTGCAGGAGCCAATCTTCTCCATAGAATCAAAGCAGTTCGATCAGGTGACTCGCCAAGGCGTCCGCAAACGCATTGTCATTGATATGCAGGTCCAGCGCAACAAGGTTGACATTCGGGCCAGCGTGAGCTCGGAGTGCGTCAAAAAGAGCCGTATTAGCTTCGGGGGCGAAAAATGGCTGCCCGGGTGCGTCAATCGCGCTTACGCCTCCAAGCGGCAGCACAAGTGTGACTGGCGCCCTGGCCCGGCTCAGCCGCTGCGCGATGGCCTTGCCAATACGAGCACACTCGTTCGGACTGGTCCGCATCAGGGTGACGTTGGCGTTATGTGCGTGGAACCTACGGGCTTGAAAATGCTCCGGCACCGTGCCCACTGCCCAGAAGTTCACCATATCCAGCGCACCGCACGAAACCACTTGAGGCACGCTGCTTTCAGCGGCAGCCGTGAGGCGATCCGATCCAGCACTGAGTACGCCGCCGACAACTTCATCGCACCATTCGGTTGTAGTTACATCGGCCACACCGGCGAAGAACCCGCTGCGGATAAGCTTTTCCATCGCCCGCCCTCCGCTGCCGGTCGCATGAAACACTACCACCTCAAAGCCCGCATTCTGCAGGCGCGTGCGCAGACGTGTCACACACGGCGTCGTCACTCCGAACATCGTCGCCGCTATCAGCGGCTTGTCCTGCACTTTGGGCACAGCTTGCTCAGCCATACCGCACACGGCCCCGACCGCGTTAGCTATGATTGGCCTCGAAATCCGGTTGAGACCCGCTATGTCCACGACGGAGTACATCATGGCGATGTCCGATTCGCCGACGTACGGCCCAACATCACCCGAAGTCAGGGTTGACAGCATGACTTTCGGCAGTCCGACGGGCAGATTGCGCATGACAGCCGTGCCTACGGCAGTACCCCCGGATCCACCCAGCGCCAGCACACCCCCAATCGTCGAAGCGCTATTGCCCGCGAGGGCAACGGCCCCACGCGTCATGACTTTCAAGGCCGCATTGCGGTCGCCCTCCGCTCGAAGACGTGCCAGTGTGCTGCCCCCCGCCTCGGCCACTTCGGCCGCAGAAAAATCAGCAGCGCAACCGGCTTCTCCGGCAACGCCTACATCCATTAGCAAGGGAACATGGCCCCGCGCTGCAATCAACTCTCGAACAAAAGCATATTCGTCCCCCTTAGTATCCAGAGTACCCACCAGCAGGATTGTCGCAGCCATAGCATATGCAGCGGTTCAACGCAAGGTAGCGCCACAATATAGCTTTTGCCACCCGGCTGGCGAACCCTCAGAATTTCTGGCAAGTTCAGACTGGGGCCCTCCATTCACATGCGCAGGCTGAACACTCGTGAACTCTGCCCTAACGCGCTCATTATGCTGGGGATGTTTGTGGCCGTCGAGGTTGTGGGCCCTGTAATTCATAGGGTTCACCACGTGATTGATTACGCCGCTGCAGGCCAGTGAGACCATTTGCCATCCTGTCTGGCTGCGCATTTCGACCCGTACATCAAATCAACTGAGGACGACTGCTACCTGTGCGCACGCCATTCTGACCTTTGCTGTGATGCGCCCCCGGCAGTAATTGCGCAATCGGTCGCACAGAAGCATTCGCCGACCCGCGACAGGGTGCCAAACCGCCCTTCCTTGCACATCATTCTATTCGTGCCCCCCGGTGTCCACCTGATGCAGGACACTCCCATCTTGACTTGCCGAAACCGTGTGACTGAATGAGTGTGCACGGCATTGATTCGCGCCTCTGTTCCACTCACCAGAGGGAAAATAAAACAATGCGTAGCTCTACACCTGAACGATGGGACGGCCCTGACAAAGGGATGTCCACTGAAGCCGCTCGCAGTCAGCAAGGGCGCCTGTACGGAGCTTGAAGCGCTGGCGCGCAGCAGACCCGCTAGGCTCGTGCGCCGCGGCGAGGGCTTGAGCGACAAGACCGTCACCGAGCGCGTCCGCACCAGCCAGCAGACGGTGGACTCGTGGCGCAAACGCTCACGTCCCGGCCGCCTAGGGGCGCCCCGCACTGGAGCGACTGTTCCATGGCCGAGACGACGGGAATCTCGAAATCTACGATCCACCGCCTCTGGAGTGCGCTCCGCCTGCAGCCGAAGCAGTTCAAGCGCTCCACCGATATGTTCTTTGCCGAGAAGGTCCGCGATATCGTCGCACTGTAGCTTAATCCACCCGACCACACGATGGGACGCTGCGTCGATGAAAAACACTACCAGCCCGGCTGCTTCTGGGTACATGTGGAAGACGTCACGCACGACTACTTCCACCCTGGCCCCAAGACTCTGTTGCCCGCCCTGCCCGGGGCCAGTGGCCCCAGGCAAGGCAGGCTCCTAAGCCTTCCTCCGATTCCTCAACCCCTCGACACCAACATGTCCCCGACCTCGAGATCCACCTCGGGGTCGGCCACGGCTGCCTCGACAAACAGGCCTAGGTCAAACGCTGCCTAATCCGCCCGCCTGCATGCCAGGTGTTCATTCGGGGGCACGTACCGTGGCCGGGCCGTACGATCTGGACAGCGACGGCAAGGTTGACATCATCCTTTCGGACTATACCGGTGGTGGCCGTGTTCACATGTTGGAAAGTGTCGGCCCGGATATGTGGGAGTTGGTCTGGTCGTCCCCGTTCCTTGATTCCACCGGCACGACGAACAACACACGTGGTATTGTTGGTGGTGATCTGGACGGGGATGGAATGGGCGAGGTGTTGTCCTTTTCGGGGCGCGGTTACAGCGCGACGAACCCAATTACACTGCTGTTCCGTCCCGCGCTGGTTGCATTGGAAGCCGTAGGGGACAACATATTTTCGTCTCTACCCGATTTATGGGATTTCGATGGCGATCTGCCAGACCGCTGGCGTACCGAGCAGATGGTTATTGCTGACGTTGACGGCGACGGGGCCAATGAGCTGCTGTTTGGTAACAATGGTTCTAATAACAACTACGACAGTTGGTATGTCGTTTCGGCCGTCGATTTGGGCACTGGATTGGGGGCTTGGTTCCAAGAGGCGCGATGGACGTCAAGGATCACGGCTGGCGTTGACGAAGTAAATCGGGGCGGAGGCAGTGCGTACGGTATTACTCCGGCCAACTTGGATGGGGGTAGTGACATGGAGATTGCCATGATGAGTTGGAACAATCTCAACTTTACAAATGCCAGAACAATCGACCCGGATATGTACGTGGCTCCGACGGCACCTGACACGGCGGCGTTTAGACATGCGGCTCCGACTGATCAGGTTGCGCTCTTCGGATGTGCAGCCGTAGACATGGATGGCAATGGCGATGACGAAGTGTACTGTCCCGCTTATCCGACCTCCAATGTCACGCTTCTGAATTACGAGGCCGGAGAAAACGCGCTTGAAGTAAATGCAGGGAATCTGGTTTACGGGCTTATCCCCGGCTTGTCAGGGCTGGGCCTTACGGCGGGAGACATTGACATGGACGGTCAGCCGGAGCTGATCGGCAGCGGGCTGTCTTACACGTCAGGTAGTTTTGTCGCCGGCAATCCGCCGACCTGGATACGCATTGCGGACTACATTGAGGGGGATGTCGAAGATCCAGCCAGCTATTCGGTGCGGAGCATACAATTTCCGGATGACCTGGTTAATGGCTTTGATACCATCCATCGGGATTCGGCGGGGGTCATGACGACGTATTATGAGAATGGCCCTCAGGGACCTGAATTCGCCGGAAAATTGGCCTTCCTGGGCGATCCTCACGGGGATGGCCCTAATGAGGTCGCGTTGTCCTTCCAAGGTGTGGATGACAGTGTCTATGTGTACAAGGAAGTGTTCAATCCGGCCGATTCCACCTATACGCGTACTATGGAAAGCGCCATGCTGCATCCGAGGCGGGCCTTCTTGCGCGTGCTGTCCGGAGACGGGCTGGACACGAGGATCGAATACGATCGTGTGATTGTGCCCTCGGACTTTGAACTGCATCCCAACTACCCGAACCCGTTCAATCCGTCGACCACATTTCCTTTACACTGCCACTCGACAAACGCGTCAGCGTTCGGATCTATGACGTTTCCGGGCGCCTCGTGCGCACGCTCATCAACGATGAGTTGTACAGTGAAGGTACGCACAACGTGACTTGGGACGGCCTCAGCAATAGCGGAAGTGCCGTGGCCAGCGGGAGCTACTTCTATACCCTCTCATGGGGGCAATTCCGGCATGCCCGACAGATGATTCTCGTCAAATAGACCACCCAGCAAGAATTGCTAAAAGGGGAAGCGCGCCCCGTGCGGGCTTCCCCTTCTTTATATTTACGGGTGGCTTGTGCGTAATAGAATGGATGCGATGCAAAAGCGGCTGCTCTTGTGTGCTGGCGCTATGTCTGTGCGCAGGTGCGGCCTTCGGACAGGGTAAGATTGCGGGCAACGTGCGCGAATTGACATCAAAATAGCCCCGACGGTCATTGAAGGCGAAGAGGTAATTGTACAGGCCGAGCGACCGCTGATGCAAAAGGATTTGACTGCGTCCAAGAAGATGGTCATAGCCGAGGAAATCGAAGCGTTGCCCATGGAGAGTTTCTTTGGCGTTCTGGCAGCGACAGCCGGCGTTACGACAGGCGCCAGCGGCGAACTGCATGTCCGGGGCGGGCACAACAACAAGATCTCCCGCCTTGTGGACGGTCTGGCCGTCAGCAATCCCTTCAACACTAATGGCATCAATACACGTGTCGCCATTAATGCCATTGAAGAGCTCACCGTGATTTCTGGGGCCTTCAACACCGAAATACGGCAAGGCCATGTCCGCTGTCGTGAACTTGGTGACCAAAGAAGGGGTGGGACCAATTACGATGGTTCGATCACGGTCTATGGCGGAGACTATCTCACCCGTAACGAGGACCTATTCTTCTTGCCAGAAGGACTGAGTCTGAACACGACCACCGTGGAAGGATTGCAAAGCGGCCCGATTTCCATTGGCGCGAGGGTACGTTTTCTGGTGTCGGGGCGCTACGACAACAATGACGGCCACCTTTATGGCATTCACCAGCACCTACCGTCGGATTCGGCCAATTTCAACGATCAAATGTCATTTTAGAACATTTCGACGGTAATCCTGAAGGCGTCTGTATCAAGCTCAATGGCCCGCCGGTCTTCACGCAGGCGGTAGTCATTTATGGCATCCGGCAGGAAAGCTTTCGGCGTGTCCATTCGAAACAGCGTATCTGCAACGACGTGCCAGTCCTCCACCGTCAGATGCACCGTAGCCTGACCTTTTGAGGCCACCATAGGCGCGTACTGGAGCACCTTGTTAAGGTGGTTGATACCCTGCTTTTGATGAAGATTGGGATCCATGCCGGTGTGACTAGTCGTGACTTATCTTGAGGTATTACCGGCAACAACAACCCTGCGTACCATGGCTGCGTTCCTGCCCGCTACATGCGCACTTACCTGAATTTACTTCAGCACGTACTGGATCACGGCCTGCGTCGTGAAGACCGCACGGGTACCGGAACACTAAGCGTATTTGGCTACCAAATGCGGTTTGATTTGACTGAGGGCTTCCCATTGTGCACCACCAAGCGGGTCTGGTTTCGCGGACTTGCCTGCGAAATGATCTGGCTTCTGTCGGGATCCACAAATATCAAACCCCTAGTGGACCAAGGTATTTCAATCTGGACAGACTGGCCACTGCGGAAGTACCTGGAGGCTCACGGCCAATTGGTACCACCTTCCGATTCAGAAGAATGGGCCCGGCTCAAGGCTGACTTTGAGGAAGAGATCCGGAAAGAGAGGACATTCGCCGACAGATACGGGGACTTGGGCCCCGTGTACGGAAAACAGTGGCGTCAATTCGGCGGGGTGGATCAAATAACCAGTGTGATTGCGGCTATTCGGGCAAATCCATCAAGCCGAAGGCACATCGTGAGCGCCTGGAATCCCGCAGAAATCGCGGACATGGCCCTGCCCCCCTGCCACATGTTTTACCAGTTCTATGTGGGAGGCGGAAGACTTTCCTGTCAGCTCTATATCCGTTCCAACGACCTGTTCCTGGGCGCCCCGTTCAACATCGCGCAGTACGCCCTGCTAACGCATTTGGTGGCTCAGCAGGTGCAATTGGAACCGGGCGAGCTGGTCTACACGATTGGGGACGCCCATGCATACTTGAACCATTTGGAGCAAATTAAAGAACAGTTGAGCCGCAAACCGCTTCCCTTGCCCCACCTGGAAATCACACGCAAACCGCCAACCTTGTTTGATTACAAGTTTGCCGACTTCAACCTGATAAACTATCGCCACCATGCACCGATCAAGGCTCCGGTAGCCGTGTAGGCCGTAACCCGGCTACCTGAATCCGCAGGTTGCGGAGCCTCGTTGAGTGATGATGCCGCGCTTGTGACCCGGATGGTAGTGGCGCATATTCCTGAGGGCCGCATCGGGCCCAGCCGGTATTGCAAGGCCGTGCGCATTTTGCCCGGTCACTTCCGCCGGTGGCGGTATTCAGCGGGGGGAATTACGACTGGGTTTCGAGCGGTGTCGGCCTGTGAAGCATATCCAAGTTCTCGAATTTGGCATACATGTCTGTAAAGGCCAGCCTGACGCTGCCGGTCGGTCCGTTTCGGTGCTTCGCGATAATGATTTCGGCTACTCCATCGGTGGATTGGCCATCGGCAAACGTCTCAATATTGTATCGCTCGGCCCGATAAATAAAAGCGACCAGGTCAGCATCTTGCTCAATAGAACCGCTTTCCCGCAAATCGGCCAGAATCGGCCGCTTGTCCGATCGCTTTTCGGGCTCCCGGTTAAGCTGACTGAGCGCCACCACCGGCACATCTAACTCCTTGGCCAGTGCTTTAAGTGAACGCGAAATATGCGCGATCTCCTGTTCCCGGTTGTTGGGATTGTTGCCCTGCATCAACTGCAGATAGTCGACCACCACCAGGCCGATGCCATGTTCGGCCTTGAGGCGACGACACTTGGCACGCACTTCCAGCACACTGAGTGCGGGCGTATCGTCTATATATATTGGCGCTGCCTGGAGACGTCCGGC
>JAAXGT010000035.1 GCA_012271205.1 Rhodothermales bacterium | reverse complement strand
GGGGGGGGGGGGGGGGGGGGGACTCCTGCGGTCTTCGGGACTGTTTAAGGCACGGGATCAAAAGCTTGCATAGCTTGTTTTGCATAACTTGTTTTTCTGCTAGACAGGTTTCTTAACCGGCTGAAGCCTACATGCGTAGATCTTGCCGCATCAGGTGGTATAGCGCTGTGGCGTTGCTAGTGGTCTTCGTCACAGGGGGTGTGCTTACGCCGTTTTTGCATCGCGCACACCATGGATACTTGTCCGCTCGGCAATACGTAGACGCACCTGAAGCGTGCGACCACAAGCGGCACGGTGACAGTTTCGAGGGTTTCCTCTCCGACATTGTCGACGATAGTTGTTTACTGTGTGTTCGTCTGCTTCAATTTGACGCTCCGCAGACGATCCTGCACGCCAATCGTGATTTTACGGCGTTTCGCACGAGTCTGCTCTTGAACGTGGAAGCGTCCCATATCTTTTTTGCTTCAATTCGTGGACCGCCAGACAACGCTTAGTCTGGCTTGATGCGCTCGCACCCTGCGAGTGATCCTGTGTGCTTTGGCTAGAGGATTCTCTTGCCCGCTGCTAATCGGCATCCCCACTGTGTGGTGTGGATTCTGCTTGTCAGTCACATGTTGTGGACAAAGCGTTCCTCTGGTCTCTTTCACAGCTTACCACGGCTTTGATGAAGTCTATCCTGAGTGCGTGTAGAATTCGGTTGATACTGTTATTGGTCCTGCCCTCCGGTGCCACATGGTCACAACAACTCGCGGGCAGAGTCATGCACGGCGAATATCAGCCATTGCACGGAGTTCATGTATTTGTACCGGCACTAATGCAGGGCACGGCTACCGACTCTGCAGGCTACTACACATTGGACGGATTGCCCCAAGGTACGCTCACGGTAGAATACCGCTTTGTGGGATTCGCTACCGTCGTTCGTTCCGTTTCGATCGGCATTGGACGCACGGTGCTTGACGTGACATTGGAGCCGGAAGAACTAGAGCTTAAGGAATTAATCGCCACGGCCGAAAGCCCCGGCGCGGAATTAAATCGGGCAACCTTGTCAGTTTCGAGTTTGGAACCGGAGGAATTGGAAAAGCTCAGAGGCCAAACAGTGGCTGAGGCCCTCAGCCACTTGGCAGGTGTGACGACACTTACGACCGGGCCCAGCATAGCCAAACCAGTGATACGGGGCATGCACAGTCAGCGTATACTCGTTCTCAATGCTGGTGTGCCCCAAGAAGGACAGCAGTGGGGTGGGGAACACGCACCTGAGATTGATCCCTTCGCACCTGTTCGCATTGAACTTGTGCGTGGAGCCGCAGGCGTAGAGTACGGTGTGGGGGCCATTGGGGGTGTAATACGTCTTGAGCCACGCGAGCTTCCGGTGGTCCCCAAAGTTGCAGGTTCGGTGTCGGTGAATGGATTCTCCAACAATCGACAGGCAGCGGGGTCGGCCTTGCTTGAGAGTGCAGTACGCGTCCTGCCGGGCCTAGGTTGGCGTGTGCAGGGTAGCTTTCGCAAGGCAGGAGCTTCAAAAACACCCGATTACGTTATCGGAAACTCGGGATTTAGTGAGTTGAATGGTTCACTTGCCTTGGGGTACAAAGGGGACAATTTTGTCCTGAACTCCTACTATAGCCTCTTCAACACAGAGCTGGGTCTGTTCAAGGGCGCACACATCGGAAACTTTGATGACCTCCAGCGGGTCCTCCAACGCGGCGAGCCGAGTGTACAGTACGAATTTCTGTATTCTATAGAGGCACCGAAACAAACAGTGCGTCACGATCTCTTCACGCTTTCCGGACACTACAATCTGGGCAGCGGTGACCGTATTGAGATGCAGTTTGGGTTGCAGCAGAATCACCGTCAGGAGTTCGATGCCCACCGGCGTTACGGTAACCCGATCGATGATCCAGCCTTTGACCTGAGGCTTACGACGCAGACGTTCGATGTGAAGTTCAGATCCTTCCCACGCGGCTCGTATTTCGGTGTCATTGGATTGAGTGGAATGAACCAAGGCAGCGTCAATGTCGAATCCGGCTATCTGATTCCGAATTTCCGGGCTCTCACTGGAGGAACCTATGCCCGAGGTACTTGGGTGCGCCAGGCGTGGACAGTCGAGGCCGGTGCAAGACTGGACCATCGTTGGCTGAAGGCATACCCGCGTGTGAATCAGCGTGGTCCCTACACACGCGTCACTCACTCATACACGAGCCTTTCCGGTGTAGTGGGTACCATCTGGCAGTTCAGCAGGTTCTGGTCCGTGTCGGTAAATCTAGGTACTGCTTGGCGCCCCCCAGGGGTCAACGAACTATACAACTTTGGTGTGCATCACGGTACAGCGCAATTCGAGATTGGAAGCAGCGGCATCGGTGGAGAGCGCAGTTACAACCTTGATATGACATTGCGGCACGTGGGCAGGAATTCCAGCTTAGAGGTCAGTGCTTTTAACAACTGGATGAATGGCTACATACACTTGTTTCCAGAGCCCGAACCAAGAGTTACTATTCGAGGAACCTTTCCGTCATTTCGCTACGAACAGACCGATGCCCTCATACATGGTTTGGACGGGGTGGCAGAATTCAGCTTCCTTGGATTTCTAGAGTTTCGAGCACAGGGATCAGTCGTCCGGGGAGTCAACCGAAGCACGGGCATGTCGCTAATCCTCATGCCTGCTGATCGCCTAACGCTTAGCAAGGTCTTGAATCTTCCAAACCTCGGAAGATTTCGTTCGTCCGAGATTGAGTTGGAAAGCACATTTGTCAGGCGCCAGATACGTTATCCCAAAGGCGTTGACTATGCAGACCCCCCTGATGGCTACTCCCTGTTTGAAGTTGGATACCGTGTAGAAATAGCTTCGGGGACGTCCACGATTCAACTCGGCCTGAGTGTCCAGAATCTTTTTAACACGGTCTATCGGGACTATCTGAGCCGATTTCGGTATTTCATCGATGATCCAGGACGAAACGTGGTTTTTCGACTGAGGCTACCGATTGGCTGAAGAATCCCAAATTTCCCTCAACAATGGCAGAAAGCGTGCACAACTGTTGTTCGCGCAATCTTCCACAATCCAAATCTTTACTACCAATGCAAACACTCTCATACAAACCCGTTTTCCTGTTATTGGTCACGATGCTGCTTCCCTTGACTTTCCTTGCCTGCGACTCGACAGAGCCGGACGAAGGGCCTGGGGAAGAAGAGCTCATAACCACGATCACACTAACCTTGTCTGCAGGAGATATGACCCAGACCGTGTCGGCTACTGACCCAGACGGAGATGGGACGGACTTCCAGATCGAGACCATCACTCTTGCATCCGGGACGACCTACACAGGTAGTGTAGAACTTGCCGACGACATCAATGACGAGGATATAACGGAGGAAGTGGAAGAAGAGGCCGAAGAGCACCAATTCTTTTACATGGTAGGTGGTCAAGCTTCAGGTCGGGTAAGTGTCTCTATAACGGACAAGGATGACAATGGATTGCCCGTAGGGCTGGAGTTCACCTTGACTGTTACTGATGGTGGAGCAACTACCGGGACGCTGCGCGTGGTCTTGAGTCACTTCGATGAAGAACCCAAGAACGGTACGGATCAGAGTGACGAGACCGACGTGGATGTAACGTTCCCAATTGAGATACAATAAAAGGACCAGGGCTTGTTCGTCCTTGACGGGTCGACGGGTCCAAGGCATACGCAAAGCGGACGGCCAAGTCTTCCACGGGCTTGCCTTGTGCAGCGCTGTCGCAACCACAAGGTTCGCCATGTGATCATCCGCCCAATGAGTTCCACGACTAAGCGAGCGCTGTGCTACGGGCCGCTTGGAAGCGGGGTGCGAAGGATGGCAGGGCAAGGATCGAGAGTTCTCGTCTTGAGAGAGAATCCGCATCCAGATGTCCCGGAAGCCTCTGGGGAGGGGATCAACGAGCGCTGCACCATCAGCGAGATCGACTACCTCCGGCGGACGCTTGGGCACGACCAACGTGATCGACAACACATACTCGGGGGATGTGCCGCCGCACGAGCCGAGTGACCTGCTACAGAGGTGGATCGATGGCCGTGCGCTGGGGGCAGCCGAAGCTACTGGAAGATCATGGGGTACTGAGACCTCTGGATGCTCAAGGCCACTTGGACCAACTCTGCTCCACTCCGGTAGCCAGAAAGGGGGTCACGCCGTAGCATGAAACGACCGAGGGCCACCCCAACCTCAACTACATTGGGACAGTCTCGTCACAATCTCATTACCCCTCAAGGGAGTCAAGTTCCAATTGTGCTGTAAATTGGGGTTTGGTTGGTTGTTTGAGGAGGCCGGGCGCGCTACACAGCGCGCCCGGCTCTTTCTTCCCGGTAATATTCATCCACCGTGAAGTAACGCTTCTGCGTCATTACTTCTCATGCCATTCCACCCACACAGCCCCCATCAGGTGCAGTGTGGACGCTTCGTTCGAGAAAAAAGGCCCCACTTGCAAATAGATAATTCAATGATCCGTTAATAACACTACACGATGTATAGCTGATCATCATCTCCAATAGGCGATCTGGCTCTATTCCGAGACGGTTGCAGAAGATCGTTCGACAATTGGAGAGGATCTGATGCTCGTCATCAGAATCAGGAATTGCAACCATAACAAAGTGCAATGCCAAGGCGTTTTCCTCCGAGGCATGGCCTTTTCTCGACGAATAGACTCAACCACGCCTTCTACCCCTTGGAGGCTCTGGTCGTCGAGACGGAACATCGTCACAACAGCGTCAGGAAGATGACGAGTACATATCCCTCCCACATCGGTGAACCCTGTTCGGGAATCCAATAATACATACTGAAACCCGAGAGCTTTCCACTGGGCCCTCAGGTCTTCGAACATCACATATCCGCCTCAAGTCAGATAAAGGCCATTCCAATCGATTTTGCTCAGTCGATTCGATTATTGTGGCTCTCGTCCAGAACACCCGCTGGTATTAGACCCCATGGTTCCCCGACACCGCTCTGGAGTCGTGTCGACGATATATTCTTCAGCGCTTGGCCCCCGCATGGTCTCGAGGTGCTCGCTGACAAACTCCACTATCCCCGCGTGGTCGTAGTTGCTGTCCGCGGCTGTCATCGAATTCCCATTGGTTCGCCACCTCCAATGATCAGAATGAATGGCAGGAGCTTCTAAATCGAAGTCGGCCACGAGCACCTTTTGGCCCGAATTCACCAATTCGTACACCACGTTGAGCAATGCCAAAGTGCGACCAACACCACCTTTGTACGAATAAAACGTGACGACGCACATTAGGTGGCGCTCCGAAAACGGGGACTCCAGCCCTCGCGGCTCTTACGGAAGCGCGCTACAAGGAGGCTCCAAAATGCCCGAGCCTTCTAACATGCGCGACCCGCGATCAGGCATCGAGAGCAACTTCAGGTGGTCCATGATGACTTCATCCATCAGCAACCTCAAGTACCGGTCGCTGGAGGTATTCTGGATGACCTCCCTACGCCCCCAACGGGTCCCCCCAATCCGGTCAGTCGCGCGAAGGCAATACGAGAAAGGCCTTCACGTTTTCGGAGACGGATCATGGCGGGGTAACCACACCAAGTTAGTTACAGACAGCCTCATGTCGAGCGATTTCGGCCGCTTCTCCAGTGTAGGCAACCTCGCACTGCAAGCACGTGTGAACAGGGAATTCAGCACTGATTTCCACCGCTGTCTCCCCTACCCCGTAGACGAATGGATCTCGGACCAACTCCGTCTTAAGCCCAAGGGCTCCACACAACTCGCAGGACTCCGGCCCCGGATGAAATTCAAGAACGGTCGGTGGAGAGGCAATTCCAGTCATCGGCGTACTCTGCTTTTATGGAAGCTACGAAGGAGAACCTGAGCCCCAACCTCTTGGAGCTTCTGTAAATGGCCTCCGATTCGGAGCACAACGTGCCGACGAATACCCAAGCCTTTTCGCCAAGAGGCTGCCGCAATCTCCGATACGCGGAGCGTGCGCAATAATATCTGATACGGGGTACCCATACTGACAAGCTAATCAGTACGAAGCCCGTTGTTAAGTGCTGGTAGAGGTTGTAGGCGGGTTAACCTTTCGACAAGTCGAAATTGATCTGCCAACCCACACTAAATCGATCCGTCAGTTCCCCGAAATAAGCACCCCAAAATGTTTCCTGCATCGGCATCTCTACTGAGCCTCCGTCGGACAGCTTCTCGAAGATGGAGTCAGCAACGGCCCTGTTATCCACTTCAATTGAAATTGTGAAGTTGTTGCCCAGTACTGTAGGCGGACCGAATCCATCTATGATATCACTTCCCATCAAAATGCTGGAACCAACCGGCAACGACACATGCATCACGAGATTTGCGTGTTCTTCAGAAACACGCATATCGGGAGGACTGTCTGCGAATGTGTGCAATCCTTGAAATTCCCCGCCAAAGCAAGATCGATAGAATTCAAAGGCCTCTCTACAGTTACCTGGGAATTTGAGATACGTGTGTAATCGCATGGACATATTCTTTATGTAGCGCTTCTCCTACGGCTTCTCGAAGCAATAGATTCCAGTATGCCGACGAGTCAAGTCCCAATTGTGCTGTAGATTTGGGCTTGGCTTCGTGACACATCCCGAGAAACGAAAAGCCCTTGTAATAACAACTGGCACTACATGCTTCTTCCGTGTATATGCCGATCGATTACCATGATTCGAACACGTCATGGGCTAGAGCGAAGCTGCTAGTCATTCCCATGCCGCCCAGCCCCGTTACAATACGCACACCTGTCTCCGGTGCCACAACAACGGCGTCCTGTGAATCGTGCTTTACATAAATACCGTGCCACCGGTGCTGGATCGTCAGCGATGGAGGATTCAGGAAGGCTTCCAGCTGCCGCAAAATCAGCGTGTCAATTACCGCATGGTCGAATGGCTCCGGATCTGGCCCATATTCGTGAGAATCTCCAATCATCAGCTCTCCCTTTCCATTCTGTGCAACCATTACATGTATTCCCCAAAGATCCAATTCAGGATGATCACGCGTAATGCGTTGACTAAGCACCGATACACCGCTACACGTAGCAAACACAGGATAATGCCGCAGGCTCAGTCCACTGATGACAATCGGCCCAAGATGCCACGATGACGGTTGAGCAACCGTCCGCATCATCTGAAGCTTACAGTAAACCAATGGCAATTCGGCCAGCGCAGACGGAAACAATGTGACGAGGTCGGATCCCGGACAAACGATGACTCGCTCGACACGCCAAGTCTCTTTTTCCGTCTCGACAACGGGAAATGACACAGCTTTCACCGGGGTGCCAAAACGCAGGATTACGCTGAATTGATCACGTAGCCATAGCGGCAGCCGGCTCACAACCTCACGTGGATCCACGAGCATGCCGGTCGTGTTCCACAATCCGCCTATCAGTCCTTCATCCTTCACTACAGGACTCTTTTGCAAGACTAAGTCCCTGGTTAGCCATGTGCAGCCATAGTCGCGACCTGTCGAGGACGCTGCCAGTTCATGCATAACCTCAGACTCATCCGCGTGATATGCCACAATGAGGACACCGTCAGTACGGTGCCACACACCAGTCTCAAGCGCAAGCTTGCGCCAGATTTGTAGACTACGCATGGCACGTTCATGGGCAATTCCGGGCGATGCCCCAATGGGCAGGATCATACCAAAGTTGCGGATTGATGCACTACGTGCTTGCGCATCGCGCTCAAAGAGCACAACGGACAGTCCTTGGCGAGCAGCCTCCCAAGCATGCGCAATGCCGGCTATGCCCGCCCCAACGACCGCTACATCCGCTTTCTGAATCACGGTGAGCTAACACGTTTCGGCTTTCGCTACCAAGGCAATGAAAACGTCTTGACGACCGTCATGCCCTTGATCGCCTCAATAACACCTTCTTTGACACCCAATCCGGAATCCTTGACTCCTCCAAAGGGAGACATTTCTATACGGTACCCTGGCACTTCGTTGACGTTCACCGTTCCCGAGCGAATAGATCGGACTGCCTTAAGCGCTTGGTTAAGGTCCTCGGTCACCACCCCCGATGAGAGCCCGTACGCCGTGCTGTTGGCCAGTTCAATCGCATCCTCCAGATCCTTAATCGCCATGATGGGCGCAAGTGGCCCAAAAGACTCGCAAACGACCATTTCTGTCGTGCGCGGCACATCAGTCAGGACAGTAGGCGAAAATAGAGCGCCGCTACGCTCGCCTCCGAACAGCACGCGTGCCCCATCGTCCACGGCTTTGTTGACTGCAGTTTCGAGTCGAATAGCAGCTGCCTCATCGATAACTGTACCAACACGCGTATTTCCATCCATTGGGTCTCCATACGTGTAAGACTTGGACGCCTCCACAAACCGCTCCGTAAATTCGTCTAGGATGGCCTCGTGAATAAGCAAACGCTTTACAGCCGTGCAACGCTGTCCTGAATTACGATAGCATCCTTCTGTCGCAAGGTGAACCGCGAGATCAAGGTTGGCATCCTCAAGTATGATCAGCGGCGAGTTGCCTCCGAGTTCCAAGATTAATCTCTTGTAGCCTGCCTGAGACGCAAGTTGCTTACCGATTTCGGCACTGCCGGTAAAGCTTAAAACTTCTACGCGTGGGTCGACCACCAGTGGTGTGGCTACTTCCTCGACCGGCCCGACGATTACGCTCAGCATTGAGCCGGGCAAGCCAGCCTCATACAAAAGCTCCACACATCGAATGGCCGTAAGGGGGGTCTTCTCTGAAGGCTTAAGTATAACCGGGGCCCCACACGCGATGGCCGGCGCCAGCTTATGCATTACTTGATTAAGCGGATGATTGAAGGGCGTAATCGCCCCGACCAATCGGTGCGGCTCCCGAAGCGTGAATATTTTCCGAGCTTTCCCTTTTGGAGATATGTCGCAGGAAAAAACTTGACCATCATCCTTGAGTGCTTCCATGGCTGAGAACTGAAGCACATCACAGGACCGCCCCACCTCATAATGCGTTTCATGCAAACAGAGGCCCGATTCTGCAGTGATCAGGTGAGCAAACGATTCAGCCTGCTCCTGGAGAATTGTGCGGGCCTTCATCAGGACTTCGAATCGTTGGTAGCGCGAGAGGGTCTGTCTTGACTGCAGTGCCGCACTAATGGCCTGCTCGGCGTGCGAGCGGGTTAAGCTTGCTACGGTACCTGCTACACTGTTATCGTACGGATTGATTACGGTTAGCCTTTCATTGGCCGTGACGGATTGACCGGCAATGTAACAAGGCAGATCCACCGTGCCATTGCCGGAAATGCTCCCAGAAGACTCAGGCGTTTTCATCTAGGTATCAGTCTATGTTAGTGTGTAATGCTCAGACGGTATAATCAGTCGACTTCATTGTGCCATTTAGGGTGAAGTCGAAAATATCAAAATTGCGTGGGTCGGTGGTGGCGTACCGGGCATATCGGGGTGTCAGCGATTCTGATAGGAATAGTGGCACCATTTCCTCATAGCGCCCCCCGTGTGAGCGCAGCCCCGATGCCACTGCTCGCAGGTCGTGATGCTCGGGCGCACGTCCAATTACAACATCGCGCCCTGACAAAACAACAAGGTCACCAATCCGATCCTCCGGTAATTCCAGCTTGCTTGCAGCCTGCGAACGATCAAACACCTCGGTAACGCCGTCCAGCTGCATAACCCATGCATGCACGCGAGCCACATCAACATCTTCCGGAAGATAGATAACAGCGAATGATCCCAGCGAGCCGTGATGCACAACGTAAGGGTCGGTGATGGGCAATACGACGCGACAATCCTGTCCGAACTCTGCAGCAAGCAGCGTCTCCAGATAAACCACATTTGGCGTGCCGTCCATCCTCTGCTTTGCATTCATGCCATGGTCGGCCGTAGCTCCGACTAGGGCTCCGGCAGCAATCAGACGCCCAATCTGATGATCCAGCTGCTTGTAAAATGCTAGCGACGAGGCACTGTCAGGTGCGTATTTGTGCTGCATGTAATCCGTCAGCGAGAGGTATAGGAAGTCAGCCAAACCATGCTGCAATAGCGCGACACCAGAGGCAAGGACAAAAAGACTCGCATCAGCGCTGTAGATTGGCGGCGTACGTGCACCAACCAATTCTTCAGCATTCGCAATGCCGTGCGTTTGCTCTGTAGCCTGATTGGCCTTTTCGGCGGAAAAAGCGATACCTCTCAGGTTGTGTGCAAGAATATCCCTCAGCTTTTCTTTCGCAGTGACCACGGCCACCTTGCGCTGTACTTTGGCTGCTGCCGCAAGAATCGTCTCCGCACGCAGATAAGACCCTGAATTCATCATCACCTCCTCGCCTGTATCCGGATCCAGGAAAAAATTTCCGCTGATGCCATGCACCGAGGGGGGCACTCCGGTCACAATAGAGGCATTGTTAACGTTTGTAAACGTCGGAAGCGCAGCTCGCGCCTGGCCACGGAAGCCGCCGCGTTGCAGCATCTCGGACAGATTGGGCATACAATTGCGCACTAGCGCCGCATTCAAATACTCGTCTGCACACCCGTCTATACAGATCACTGCCACAGGACAGCCGGGCGGCCTATACGATCTGCCGTTCACCTCAAAAGGCACGGTTTGGATATCGTCCTGTGGAACAGATTGGGCCATTACGTCACAACAAGTTGGACCTTGGACACGACCAAACTCCATTGGAAACTGTGCATCGTGGGTATGCCGTCTGTGTGCAATCCCGAATGATCAGGCAGATCATTCCCTTATGCCTGATAAATCCGACAAACCGGACCATATTGGAAATTTGTCCAAGGTTTTCAACGCTGGGAATCCGTCAACTCCCGCCTTTGAGACTGAAGTACAAGCCTGCTTGATATCAAACGGGCTTCCACATCCGTAATGACTTGCTCCAGTATGCGCAGTGCTTGCTCCATTTCTGTTCGGGTTATACAGAGGGCTGGCATTAGCTGGATAGTAGTTCCCATCGTCAGTTTAAAATTCAATCCGGCTGCGAGGGCCTTGTACATGATGTCCTCTGCAGCCTCAACCGAATCGTCCCTGGCATCAATGGTAACGCCTAGCATTAGCCCTTGCCCCTGTACGCTGTGAATGAGCCAGTGTCGCGCTTGCATCGCGTTCAACTGCTCCAAGGTAAACGCCCCCAGACTGCGTACATGCGACAGGATATCTTCCTCCTCGATATATGCTATGGTCGCTAGTGCCGCAGCACAGGCTACGGGGTTCTTCTCGTGCGTATAGTGACCCAATGCACGATCAGTGGCTATGTCCAAGTCCTTCCGTGCAATCAAAGCCGCCAGAGGCAATAGACCTCCACCTAACCCTTTACCGATGACTAGTATGTCCGGCTCAATGCCATAGTGTTCACACGTGAACATCGTACCTGTTCGGCCCAATGCATGTGGAATTTCGTCCAGAATCAGCAAGGCTCCGTGCCGGTCACATGCCGCACGAACCGCTTGCCAGTACTCGCGTGGCGGAAAAAAGGGAGCACTGCGAACCGTCTCAGCAATAACAGCACCTACATCGCCTTCTTTGCGGAGCACGTATTCCAAGTACTCTGCACACTGCAGCGAGCACTGAGAACCACATTTAAACGGACATTCGGCCGTATTCGGCGGTGGAACGTGTTCAGTGCCCGGCAAGAGTGGACCGATGTCCCGCCGGAATAGCGCCTCCCCCCCAATAGAAATCGTATCAAGTGAAGCGCCATGGAAAGCATCCCACATCGAAACAGTTTTAAACCGTCCGGTGGCCATTCGTGCCAGCTTGAGGGCCATGCCCATGGCAAGCGCCCCGCCGGGAGCCAAGAGTACTTTGCCAAGAGAATCCGGAGCCAGTTGAGCGAGCTTCTTGGCCAGTAGAATTGCGGGCTCGTTCGTGTAGCGACGCGTGCAAAACGGCAGCACTTGAAGCTGCCTGATCACGGCTTCAATCACCTTGGGGTTGCGAAAACCCACTTGGTGTACAGCATTGCCGTGAAAGTCCAGGATGCGCCGCCCCTGCCGGTCTTCAATGTAAGCGCCTTCACATGCACGCAGCACGTTCAAACAGGGCGTGGACAAGGACTGGTGCAAGAAATATTTTGCATCCTCCTCAAGCAGCAGGCGTGTTGCGGCGTCAATATTCTCAGCCGTCCAGCGCTCCCGAAGTGGCGACAAGTTCAGATCTCCCTCCGTGAGAAAATTTTCTCCCGCCACACCAGACATGCTTGTGAATGTGTTCTGATTCATACGCGACAACCACGATTCCCCTATTCGGCGACAAAGTCACCGACAGTTAATAATTTTCGCGGCATGTCGGGCCCCTGATAAAACACTTCCAAGTGTTCTCCGCCCTCAGACTCAAAAAAATCAACGACAACTTCTACCAGTCCGGGCTCGAGTTCAATCTGGCCACTACGTTCAATGGCACCATGGGTCCCGTCATTGTTAACCACCTCCTCTCCATTCACATACACCTTGCTACCGTCATCCGATCGGGCAAAAAACGTATAACGCCCGGACTCTGAAATGCGGACGGTTCCTGTGAATCGAATAGCGAAGTGGTCCTCTCCACGATTGTCCACCTCATCCAAATGGATCTCATATGCCGATCCGGTTCGAACAGGCTTGAGCTGGTCAAAATCGGGCAGGACTTCCCATGTGCCTTCGTAGTAGGCATAGGAAACGTTTTGGGTATACCCCGGTGCAAGAACGCGATATCGAGTCCGTGATAACATGCTGGAGTGCCCTTCACGGATAGCAACCGCCTGTACGATCACGTCATTTGTGATTGTAAACCCTTCTGTGTAGCGGGGAGACTGTGCGGTGGGCTCAGTCCCGTCTGTTGTGTAGTGAATGGCAGCCTCAGCACCAACGACCTGCATGGTAATCGTAATGGGATCGGTCTCGAGTGCGCCACTGCTTTGCGGTATAATGCGCGGAGCGGGCACGTACACATCTGACGAAGGTTCGCCCTCGCTAAATGCGTCAAAGGCCGAAACGACCGGACGCCCAATCCAGGCATAAGGCTGCTCAACGCCTAGCGCAAAAAGTACCGTTGCTGCCGTGTCGTAGATATTGATCGGTACGGTCAGCTTCTTGCCTGCCACAACCCCGGGACCATGGACCAGCCATGGAATCTCGATCTCCTGCATCGAAGCCCCGCCGTGACCCTTACCCAGTCCGCCATGATCCGCGGAAATAATAATCAACGTCTGATCCGCCATGTTTGCATCCTCCAACCCCTCCATTAATTCTCCAATCAACCGGTCTGCCTCCGATACGGAAGCATAAAACTCATCCGATCCGTGTCCATACGTGTGACCTGCATGATCTACGTGGTCTAGGTGAACGAAAGTCAGTCGAGGTTTATGTTGCAGAAATTGCTTCCGAACCTTGTCTACTGTGTCTTGGGGTCCATCTCCATCAATACTGATGTCCACAACGCTGCCAGGAAACAACCGCTCGAAGCCTCCCCAGTCATAGATTGACACGATGTATGCCCCTGGTTCGGCAGCACGCACTTCGGAGAATATTGAAGGGAATAATCCTTCAGGTCCTTCGACTGTGGGGGTGATAGAGAAATTATCACGCTCCCAGGCATTCGATGTTATACCGTGTTGTTCAGGACCTGCACCCATAATCATGGACGACCAGTTCTGGCTGCTGGAAGTTGTCAAGACCCCCCGTGCAGTAAAACTGTAGGCACTTTCGGGAATGAGCTCATTTAGTACTGGTGTGTGTGCTTTCTGAATACCATCAGGACTCAGTGCATCAACACCGATTACCACAACATGGCTGATTTCATCAGATGTGAGTACGGGTGACGGGGGTGGCTCTGTCTCTGAAAGCGCCTCATAGACCGGTCGCCCGACCCAAGCATCAGGCGGCGTCAGCCCCAACAGATGGGCAATGGTCGCCGCTGTGTCGTATGTGTCCACTGGGCTCGTTATGGTGGTGGCCCTTTCAACAGCCGATCCCTGAATGATCCAAGGAATTTCAAGCTCGGCCATAGTTTCTCCTCCGTGCCCGTAATCCACTCCACCATGGTCCGATGTAATGATTACCGTAGTGCGTTCCCGCATGTCCGCGGCCTCCAGCCCGGCCAGGACTACGCCGATCAACCGGTCCGCTTCTGTTACTGCCGCATAATAGGCCGGTGTTCCATGCCCTTCCCTGTGACCCGCGCCATCTACATGATCAAGATGTACAAAGGTCAGTACCGGGCGGTGCGCACGTAACACACTGACCGCACTGTCAGCCGTTGCCTGCGGCCCATCCGGGTCAATATCAATCGTAACCGCCTCACGATTGTAGAGACGCCCAAATCCTCCCCAATCATAAACCGACGCAGTCACAGCATCCGGGTCAGCCTCGGCAATCAGGTCAAAAATGCTCGCAAAAACAGGGCCCACACCACTAACCATGGGTTCAATGGTGTAATCGTCAGGCATCCACGCATTGGATATAATACCATGCTGCTCGGGACCTGCTCCATTGATCATGGATGCCCAATTTGGACTGCTGACAGTAGGCAAGACCCCTCGTGCAGTAGCGCTGTACGCACCGTCTGCAATCAGGGCATCTATATGGGGCGTTGGTGCATTGCGGATTCCATCCGGACTCAGTGCATCCACCCCAATGACTACTATATGTATCGGAGGCAGGCTGCGCTGCTGGCAACCGGTCGCCCCCAGAAGGGCACAGGCAAATAGAACGCTGAAACAGTGGCGACGCAAAGCTAAGTGTTTCATGGTACCGGAGTTAAGGTGCTCCATTAATTCGTACGGGACCGCAATCAATGACAGGCGAAAAGATGATCAGGCAGCAGCGGATTCCCATCTGTTCCTCCATTAGTGCTACCTGCGTTTGCAAAATGGAAAAGCTGACCGATGCAGACATGCCCATCTTGTACAACAGTTCATTTATTTGGCCACCGCGCCCAGCCCAAATCTGCACAGACAAACGCCACTGAATACCAACAGGCTGTACGGGACAGGTTCTTGTCACGAGGGATTCATTTCCACACCCATGGCGGCAAGCGTGCTTTCAATGGCATTCAGCAGGTCTTCTACGTCCTTGGGAAAAACCTGCCCTACCGTTCCAATCCGGAAGCAATTCGCGTGCGTCAACTTGCCCGGATAGATGACAAATCCCTGGTCACTTAACATTTCATAGAATGCTTTAAAGGAAAAACGCGGATGCTCCGGGTAATAAAAGGTTGTTATGATACAACTCTGATATACCGGATCTAGGTATGGCCGGAAGCCGAGTTTGTGCATGCCGTGCATTAGTGCGGCATGATTGGCCTCATAGCGCCCCCGGCGTCCTGAGGTTCCACCTTCGGCTTCATAAGCAGTCAAGGCTCTCTCCATCGCAAGCATGGCATGCGTAGGCGGCGTAAACCGGAACTGACCAGTAGATTCCAATCCACGCCACTGCGCATGCAAATCCAGACTTACGGTGCGAGCCCTGCCTTCCGTGGATAAGAGAGCTTCTCTCCTAGCGAAGATTACCGAAAACCCTGGCACACCCTCGAAGCACTTGTTCGATGAGGTGACCAAAAAGTCAATCCCGGCAGCCTCCAATTCCAGCGGGAGTACAGCAAAGCTGCTCATGGCATCTACCATGAAACAGTTCCCGGAGGCTTTTACTACCTGGCCGATGTTTTCCACAGGATTCACCAGTCCTGTCGTAGTTTCGCAATGCACGACGGCTACACAATCCAGCTCCGGATCTTCGCGTAGGGCCGCTTCCACATCGGCCTCACGTACCGGCGTATTCTCCGGATAACGCAACTCGGACACGTGAATGCCTGACACGGTTGCAATCTTCGCAATGCGCTCTCCATAAGCTCCATTAATAGCAACGAGGATCCGCCCATTACGCGGCATGACAGACGAAATCACACTTTCAACACCGAAAGTGCCACTGCCTTGCATAAAAATGACCTCGTAAGGTCCCGGTTTGGGGACACCCGCCAATTCGAGTAGCTTGGTCCGCATACGTCGCACGATCTCAAGGAACGTCGCATCGCGCGAGCCAAGATCCCGCAGCATTGCCTCCTTTGTGGCACGGGCAGTAGTCAGCGGGCCAGGTGTAAAAAGCAGCTTGCCGCTATCACCGTGATTTCTACCCATTACGGCCTCATGCCAATTTGTTACTTTCGGATAATACTGATTCTATGCCGTTTGATCAAGATTGTGAAACAAAGCGAAACCGAATTTGATGGCCCCGGTCATTGTACCAAATGGCCATGAATTGCCCTAATTTGCAAGGATTACGAACTGCTTTGCGGTAATGCCCTCTTACAGCGCCACAAAACGTCACAAGCATACAATGAGAGTGCTGAAAGAACACGGGCATGCCTCAGTGGCGAAGCTCAGCGCACAGCTCGGTGTATCCGAAGTGACGATTCGCAAGGATCTGCGTGTGCTGGAAGAGCGCAAATGGCTTGTACGAACACATGGCGGGGCTGTACTGATGGATCATTATCTGTACGACTTGCCCTTCGACGAGAAATCCAGAACTAGAGCAGATGAAAAACGACGCATTGGCAAGCGCGCGGCAGAACTGGTTCAGGATGGGAATACTCTTGTGCTCAACGCTGGAAGCACCACTGTGCAGGTTGCCCGCCATCTGCATGGCAAACGAAACCTTACGATTGCAACCAATGCCGTGTACGTAGCACTCGAGCTGCTCAATAATCTTGACGTCGAGGTCTTGACGCTTGGCGGAATCCTGCATCCTGCCACTGCAGCAACCGTGGGGCCTGTTGCAGAAAGCATGCTGGAGCAACACAATTTTGACTATTTATTCTTGGCCGGTGACGGTTTTGATATTGAGCACGGGCTTACGACCACAAATATACTAGAAGCGCACCTGAGCAAGGCGATGATCAAGGCCGCCCGCACAACGGTTGCGGTCATGGATGCAACCAAGTTCGGACGCAGAGGACTCACGTACGTATGCAATCTCCAAGATGTTGATCTGGTCGTAACCGATAATCAGGTCCCTGCCGATTTGAGGCACGACCTTGAACAACTTGGTCTTCGCTTCCTCATTGCGTAGAAGGTGTCCGCCAGTTGGGATCTGCAATCGGAAACGGCATCTTGTTGGAATTGCTTTTCAAAAGATGCACAGTCATTTGGGGATTGACACGGGAATGGCTGAATGACAGTGTATCGAGCACGGTTTGATTGATTTCAATTCGGGCGCCAAGTGCCAGGCTGTCCGCATAGTGGAACAGTTGATCTCGCATCATCTGTGCCCGTATACGTCGCCGGTCTCCTGAACTGAGCCTTTCGTAGGGGTACAAGCGTCCCTGTAATTCCCTGTTTTTGAGGGCATAATACTTGGCAATATCTGCATCGGTAATAGCTGTTGAATCCAGCAAAACACCCCGGATCTCTTGAAACAGCCACTTCTTTTTCCACAGCACAAGGGTGCGCCGAAAGGAGTCATTTCGGTTGAA
This sequence comes from Rhodothermales bacterium, assembly GCA_012271205.1. Classification (GTDB taxonomy): domain Bacteria; phylum Bacteroidota; class Rhodothermia; order Rhodothermales; family Bin80; genus JAAXGT01. Next base: position 19,398 of record JAAXGT010000035.1, on the reverse strand, counting down.
CTGGCCCTTTTCAGCAATTTCCAGCAGTATTGCATCACGGACTACCAACGCTATGGTATTGGCCAGCTGGCCCTCAAAAGTCACGCGGTCCCTCGCTCGCAAGATGTAACGCCCTGGGGTAAAGTGCTCAAGGAATCCACGAATGGTCCACAGCTCATCTTCGAAGGTTACCAGTGGAGTATCGTAGCTCGCCACGAGTGCTCGTGTAAATTCAGTGTCCAATCCTTGGGATTCGATGTAGTGCAACAGGTTGCGCTTTGGTGTTTCAATTTTGTACCAGGCCCACAACGCTTCGGCCAGAAGGCTAAACCCTTCGCGTTTGGTGACGACATTCAGCGGCTCCATCAGACTACTTATGAATGACGTCGCTCCCTCTAAGGCTTTCCGGTTGTACACTATCTTGCGATAGGTCGATGCTTTCTGGGTATAATCCTCTGGTGCGATCGGCTGCCTCTGTATACTGGTTACTTCAAACAGATACCACCATCCGCGAAACTGCACGGGCTCGGACACCTGATGCAGTGGCAAATCCTGAAGTATTTGGAGAATGTCCGGCTCTAAGTCCTCAGCTGCCACAGGAGGTGACTCCGGGCTTGCAGGTTCAACATTAAGCTCCGAAAACAAATCAGCATTGGCTGCCAATGCCGCTTCAAAGCCTTGTGCCTGCACAACGGCGCGAAGCTGTGCTGCTTCTTCCTCCGTCCGTGCCGGCAAGAACCGGAATTGGAATCGTACGGCATCCTTATTGATCGCTGTGGCTATTTCTTCGGCTGTCACTTCGATTCCGGACAGGACTCTTTCCTCAAAGACACGTTCGATGAGAAGCTCCTCGCGCAGTGTGTGCATAGCATGCACGATGGCGGCCGCCGTATCCAAATGTATCTTTTCCGCCTCCTGTGCCAGCAACAATTCAAATATCATGAACCTCAAATATGCGTCGCGCGGATGGTCACCCTGGCGAAGATGTCCATGGCCAAACTCATAATTAAGCTGAAACTCGCGGGCAGTAATGACATCTCCGTCCACTCTTGCAAGCACAACATCTTCAGATGGCGGCGAGCTGCAGGCGGCCATTGCCAATAACACAAGGACATATGGCAAAATGTATCTCATGATCAAACCGCCCCGAAGGACAAAGGGGAAGCCGGCGCGAACCGACTCCCCCTGTCCCGTGCACTTATGGCTCTTGGCTACTCTTAGACCTCCTCCCTACTTCACGAACATCATCTTCTTAGTCTCAACGAAAGTGCCGGCCCGCAGCTGATAAAAGTAAATGCCGGAGGCCAAACGTGACGCATCAAAGGTGACCGAATACCGCCCGCTGGATTGCATTTGATTTACGAGCATTGCTACACGTCGACCCAGCAGATCATAAACCACCAGCGTTACATCGCGTGCTTCGGGCAGCGCGTAATTGATCGTTGTGCTCGGATTGAACGGATTCGGATAATTCTGCTCCAGTGCAAAGCCTTCCGGCACTGCAGCCGACTCCAAATCGGTGATGATAATGGGTGTGCCGTCTTGCTTGGTCACCGTCAGGTTATACTCGCCTCGCGAAGGATCACGGTCGGTTCCGCCGCCATTGTCACCACCTCCGAAATCCTGGGATCGCAATTTTACGTACACCGTCGTGTCAGCCGTAGCTACGAACGCTATGCGTGAATGCCAGTCAAATCCGCCATCGTCATTGTTATCGATGAGGGATCCATCCACAGCATACAACTCCATATAACCATCATAATCCCGCGGCCAGAGGGGACCATCCGCCGGCGATGATTCTGCGATCAGCGTATCTCCCGCGACTAAATCATAGCGGTAAAAGTCTACATCATCCCCCCATCGGGCAGACAAGTGATGGGTCTCCGGAGCCCACTCAAACGACGCATTGTAGAGCATATACGTATTGACCTCACCCGGCATATCAAACTCCTGCGGGCCCATGGCATCGGCTTCCGCAATGGTATTATTGGGTTCCCCCTTCTCCCTGAGCTCGCTTATGTCACGTCCCTTCAACCCCACCTTGTATGCACCTTCCGTACCGTCACTGATCAACGCCAGGAAATAGATACCTGTGGCATCTGGAATAATATTCAGCTTCACGTTTCCACCCGAGTAGCGAGTATTGTATCCAGCCGCACTTTCGCTGAGCAGATTCTGGAGGGGATTACTGGCGCTGGAGAGCATGGCTACGAATTCCCCCTCGTATTCTCCCTCCGGCTTGATTGTCCGGATATGGTAGATATGATCCGCCTGTAATGAGAGGCTGTAAATATCTATCGTATCGTCACCGGTAAACGTCGCATCAATAAAACCGGGGCGAAGTGCATTGCCGGCGGCCTCCGCTGGCGTGTTGTTGGGCTCCGTCTCTGCGGCGGACACGTCGATATTAAGGATGTAATCGCCCCTGTTCATTGAGCGGTCGTCGGCGTCTTCAGGCGTTCTGCTTGTACGTATCTGCACATAAACTGGACCATCGACAGCTGCAGTGTGACTGGCCAATGAGTACCAGTCATTACCATCGTCATCGTCGTTGTCCAATTCATCAGTACCGTTGGCATCTAGAATTACGATACGCGTGTCCGTGTCCCTAGCCCAATTATCGCCACCTACCGGTTTGGTCTCGGCCACCAGAGTCTGCCCTGCTGTCATTTCAACGCGGAACCAGTCCTCGTCTCCAAAAAATCGCGGATGGGCCGTATTAGAGAGCACGAACATCTGATCGGCACCGAAAGCCTGATAGTTGCCCATCGCGTCCGCGTCCGTCTTGGAGTTGTTCGGCTCTCCCTTGTGGTTGAGTGCGTAAAAATCCCCATTGACTCGGGAAGTGAGCTTGTAAGGGCCCGGACTTCCGCTGATCTTGAGGTAATACGTCTTGGTCTCACGTGGGATGATGTTGGCAATCTTGAAATTACTGCCACTGTAGTTGTCCGGCCAGCCACTGTCGTCGAGGAGCGTCGTGCCATTGACTTCGTCAAAAAACTCGACCGTCAACGCGCCACCCGTCTCATTGTCCAGTGAGCGGAATGAGTACAACTTCCCTGCTTCCAGTGTGAACTTGTAAAAATCCGTATCTCCGGCGCTAAGTGCAGCTTCGTAAATATTGCCTAAGGCAATCAGGTTAGCCGTATCAAAAGTGTCGTTGTTCTCGGTTTCCTCGAAAGGCAACCCGCCGGAAAGGGTGTAGAATCCAACGTCAGATTCGCTGGCCCCCTTTACGGTCACGATGTACTGTCCGGCTTCTGTTGTCCTGTGCGAAATCCCCGCGTCACTTGTGCCAATGACTGTGCCGTCAGGTCCGGTAAGAGTCATCTCGACCGCAATGTCACGGACAATATCCTGACTGCTACTAACCGACAGCAACAGATCAAATCCCGCGTTCACGGTAAAGTGGTAATTGTCAATATCCCCAGCCGGCCAAATTGTCGCCGTGCGTGCGGCAGCCCCCGGACCAACCTCCAGCGCATCCTGCGTCAATGCATCGGCTAACGCATCATCTGGTTCATTGGCAATAACGCCCTGAAAGGTTGGCCCTTTGTCTACGATACCCAACTGATAATTGCCGGCAGAACCCGAGGAGAGCTTCAGGATGTAAGCCCCCGATTCCGCTGGCACAAATCCTGAAATAAGGAATTCGTGACCACCGGCGTTTCCAGCTACAGGCTCTGTGAGCAAGTTGGCTGTGGTGGCCGTCCCTCCGGCATTATCGGATTCATACTCTCTGAACAGCTCAACGTCTATGTTCTCGGTAACGGTCGAGTTACTGCTGAAGATGGTGTACATACGCTGCGCATGCAGGAATACGCGGTAGTGGTCCATGTCGGCCGCACTTTCAAATGCTCCGGTAATAACAGTATCCGCCCGCGTGCCCACAGACATGGCTTCTGCGATCGAATTGTTTGGCTCAACCTCGGCAGGGTCTGTAGGATACTGGTGCAGGTAAAGGTCATAGATGAACCGCCCTGGATCCCGGTTGTCAACCTCTTGTGTGGGATCGCGTGAGGCCGAGGCCCATGCGGAGACCCACAGCCACATGGGCGCTCCGACGTCTGCGTCCTGGATCTCGTACGTAATCCGGCAATGAATATTATTGGGCTGCCCCGTCGTACTCTGCACTTCACGTCCGGCGTCATCATTGTCCACCAGAATAGTGGTATAGTCCGCATCGTAAAGCCGGCACCTAGTGTCCGTCCAGCGTGTGTTGCCGGGACCCATGCTCCCGTCTGTATCACGATACCATCCGAAATAGGGCAGGGTCTCTATAACAAGAGTATGACCGGCCTTTAGGTTATCGATTCGAAAATGATCCACATCCTCGTCTCCTTGTGCCAAGAGCTGCGGATAGACACTGTTTCCTTGTGTAGGCAGGATGTCGGAATACGGTTCTTCAGGCTTAACAATCTTGACTGTATCCGGGTTGAATCCCATGAACGTGCGCACAACTGCATCCGGAGACAATGCGGACATCGGATTTAACAGTGCCTCCTGAAAGGTCTGGTTGGGTTCGTATTTGCTTACCCAAGGCTCCAAGTCCACGCTGTAGGCCGAAAAATGATACGTGCCGGTCTCGCCCAATGAGTTGATGGACCTGGGTGCTCCTCCAGTTTCCCCGTTGTACAGAAACAGGTAAAAATCTCCTGTCAGCTTCTTGTTTGTGACCTGATCAATCGGAGAGACCCATCCCGTTAGACGAAAGTCGCCAGAATTCGCTCTATGATCAGTCGTTCTACCAAGAATATCGCCGCGGATCTGGTCGTTTCCCCCGATACCGTTGAAGTCCGTTACAAAGGTGGTATCCAGATCGGTCTCGTGAAACAGACGCATGCTCACGGTCGGGGTGTCCTCGTCGATGTTCACTGTTCCCGGAAAAGAGTGCGTTCCCGCAAAGTAGTACATCTTGGTAGTGTCCACCGTAAAGACGAAGACATCGAAATCATCCTCCGTAAACGTGGCTGATATCAAGCCCCCCATAAACTCTCCGTCCTGACGCCAGCCAGGCGTCATCAGCACATCGTTAATATTGTCAGCAGTCTCAAAGTAGTTGTTGGGTTCGGCCTCGGCTCGCACGATGTATTCCATCCCCTGTGCGCCCTTGTAGTAAAACGGCGCCGCGTCCTGAGATGCACGGTACTGATCCGCCAATTCCTGAAGGCGTACAGGATTGTCTCCATACTTGGCGATGATCTCCTCATAATTGGGGCCGTACAGAGCTTGCAAGAATTGCTGACTCGCGGCGTCGGCCTTTTGCACTTGTGCCGAAGCTGCTGTGCAGATCACAGCGCCAACGAGCACACTGACAAGAACTGGTACTAAGCTTTTCATGGTTCCGTGGGTTTTTTGAACAATGCAGTTTTTCCGGGTGAGCCCCCCCTGGGACGAACAACGGCTGACAGGCATGAGAATCACCTCCATGTTTGGTTGGACTGTCTATTGGAAGGACATCGAAAGTGTAACGCGGTGTACTTTTTGCAAAATGCTCCAATCGGAGTATGCATAATCAAAAGCAATCGAGTGCCGGCGCCTCAGCTTGTACTGCAATCCGCCACCAAGCGTCAGACCGCTGATGGCATCACGCTCGAACAGATTCTGGTAACCGGCTCGGAAGAATATGAGTTGGCTGAAACCGTACTCCATTCCCACACTCATGCTCTCTGTAGATCCGGTTGGATGCATCAGGCTTACAAGCGTCGTGAGATTCCCCCTCCCCGGCATCGGTGTCTCGTACGCCATTCCAAATCTAAATATTTGCGGCAGAGGAAACCCGTCTGTCTTGTATACAACAGGAATATTCTCGATGCCGCGATTGGCCAGATCCGGGTCTATGATATTAGTGAGATTTTTGCCAGCAAGGCGCATGTCTGGTCCGAAGTTCGAAATACTTGCGCCAAGGGCTAAGCCCGCCAAGGGTGTCTGGTAATGCACACCAACATCAAGGGCCAACTGGCTGGCACTCTCGCTCCAGATGCGCTGGCCGATGTACTTGCCCGTAACCCCGACCGAAAAGGAAGGAATCAGCTTGGTTGCAACGGACATGCTCACTGCATAATCCTGCGCTGTGTAGGACTCCCCTGTTCCCTCAGGTTCCAAAACGGTCCTGACCGGCTGAGACGGAACCGAAAGTGCCGTAATGCTAGCTGCCAGCACACCGTTGAAAAAGGGCAGTGGCTTAGCCAGAGTGAAAAACTCGAAGTTGGTGTCTGCCAGCCACTCCGCATGGGTAAAAGAGAGGCCGAGCCCCTCCACGTGAGCCAGTCCGGCTGGATTCCAGTAAATCATTTCCATCCGGCCTTTCTCAGCCACATAAGTGCCTCCCATAGCAACAGCACGTGCGCCGATACCAATTTCTAAAAAGGCTGCAGCCACTGTTCCCTTGTTGGAAACATTGGTTACAAAATCCTGCGCACGCACGTGTGACACCGATCCCGCAAACACGGCTGTAACCAGCCAAACCGCGGTCGCCCTACGGTGAAGACCACCCCAATCTACGACAGCATGTGTTAGCCTGTCACTATTCATCCCATTCGTGCTCACTTTATGATGGCAAATCGGCCGATCTTCTCTCCAATACCCGGGGCATCCACGTGGTAGATGTACACACCGTACGATACATCCAGTCCATCGTCAGACTGCAGATTCCATGTAGCAATGCTTTGGTCATTGGAACCGGTATGCTCGATCACTTTGAGCTGGCGACCACTCATGGCAAAAATTCGGATGGTGCATTCCCTTGGCAAATTTCGGAAGTCTATGCGCCGTTCACCGCGTCCAGAGAGCAGGACGCTGCGTGCTTCCAGCGCATTAACTGCGACGTACGGATCGGGGACCACGTAAATGTTATCCAGTGCGCTTTCACTGATGGTTTCTTCCATCCGGTTTCCATCCACTTTAAACCGGAGCACATCGTCCCGATCAAACGGCTTACTCGTTTCCAGAAGAAAGACATCTCCGCTAATGGGGATCTCGTTTGCCGATATCCGGGCTAATGTCTCTAGGCCTGCGCTGGGCACGGGTGTACTTTGCACGACAGTCTGCAAGCCGGGCACGCTAAGCAGTGAGTCCAGGAGATCCTCATACCATGCGTTGATCCCGGTCAAAAATGCCTCTAGCTCGCTTGCTTCAACATCTTCGCCGAATGGACGCAGATGATGACCTCGTACGCTGTGTGCAGCCAGTGAATCGTAGAGAGCATTCGACTGAATCGAAACGACATCCAGTGCGCCCTGCGCATTAGGTGACAACGAGACCTGGAATTGCCACGTGGACTGCGTATAGTACGTATATGGGCCAAGCGCAACGCTGGCGACTCGCAAGTTTATCACGTCTCCCGGCGACAACATGCCGGGAATAGTATCGGCCGGTATGGCCGGACTACTCGCTTCGGCAACCTGAAAAGGAAGCCGTACTGGGTTGTTCAAACTGGTCACATCCCAGATACTGTAATTTGTCGGCAACCGGTTGCGCGGACTCAGCGAGTTTGACGTGTCAGCGCCTATCTCCGACACGCGGATTTCGAAATCTCCAGGCACCGCCAGATTGCTTGCGGGTGTCGCAACAGTCACGACCGTGCCGGGTACGGAGGGGCCTCTCGCAGAAGATGAATTGTCCAGCCACTCTGTTCGCTCTGGCTCAGGTACAAGCGGATTGGTAATGGTAAACTTCATGCCATCATATGTCTTCGCCCTGAGCACGCCGCTGCTGAATATCGCCGCACCGCGATCATCCTTCCCGCTCTTTGCCAAAATCTGATCCGTTGTCGCGTTGCGCAGGGTGAATCCGGTTGTTAAGCCGTTACGCAAAAGGATCGAGTCCACTTCCGCAAAGGAATTGTCATCGGTAAAGGTGAACTCATATTCGTATCCCTTGCTATTCGCCTCATCTGGCAGCAGAAACTCTACCTTAAGCCGTCCGGACGCATCGCCGGACACCGTCTGAATCCCTCCTTCTACAAGTTGTGGTTCAATATAGCCGAGAGCGGGCTGCTGTGGCACGACCACGGCACAGTTGCGGTCCACGTTTACGGGCCGGTCAAACGCGTCCACTTCAATGATCTTGGAGCTTTCTGTAGGCGTGATTTCCGCAAGGTTCTCATACACGGAAATGCCTTGATCAAAAAAGGACGTATGGTAACCGTGATCGACCGAAACCACACAATAATAATAGGTACGTCCATTGTCCACCGTCGAATCTACCACACTGTATTCCAAGCCACTATCCGTTCCCATATCATAACTAACGCCAAAACCGCTGATCGACACCGGATGGGCACCGTAGAGCCCGTTCTGTATATCGAACTGCACCTTATCGCCCGTGGCCGTAAGCAGTGGATCCCACAAGAGTGGATTACCAAAAGCGTCTGTAATCGTCTTTATGTCGTTGAACTCAGGTTCAGTGCTGCGATACACCTTGTACATCTCAAAATCAAAGCCGTACACCGGGTCTCGTGAAGACTCTGCGCTCTGATCCCAGACCAGTGTGACCTTCCGGTCTCCGGGAGCAACAGTCAAAAAGGGTGGCCGCGGAGGCTTGGCAAAACTGTAATCAGCATCATAAATATTTTGCATGGTCCGCTTGTTGCGGAGCATATCCTGAAAGTCATTGCCGCAGAAATACGCAAGTGAGAATCGCTGCGTTCGGCCCCGTTGAATTTCTGAATAGCCCGAACTGTAGACATAGATAACATCGGCCGTTTCGGTGGGGACAATAAACTCGGATTCATCGACCGGCTGAATGTATTCTGCCCAAAACAGCGGGTCATCGTCGAGATCTCGGTCAAAATCTGCCGGCGTGCGGATCACCATGTTGGTGAGACCAATCTGGTCGATCTCGTCATTGTCCGTGAATTCAAAATTCGGCTCTCCCGGATCCGCCCGCCCGTTGGCTTCTGTGCCATCCGGATCCGGACCATTATACCCCTCAAACTCCGGGCCCAGACCATCAGAACCGGTGTCATCATTAATCGGCTCAACGGTCAGACGGCCATCATTGTCGAGATCTTCGCCAGGGTCCAGAATGAAATTGTGGTTTGCATCCTCGTTATCGTAGACGCCATTGCCATTGGGGTCCTGCCAAGCGCGCCAGTCCCCATCATCATCAATACCATTTTCCCGACTTTCATCCACAAGCCCGTCTGCATCATTGTCAATACCATCATCGCTAATTCCCGGACTCTCGAGAAAACCAACGCCCGCATATCCCACTTTAAATCCGTTGATGACCAGGTCCCTTTTCAGCCACTGATAGGTAATGTCGTCCTTCGTATCGAAGAGAGCCTCATTATTGCCGGTAGAGCCTGCGATATCATAGTCCACAATCATGGCAATAATGGCTGTAGGAATATCCTTGCGGCTCACGTTTTCCACATCGAATGTGGCAATAAAGATGTCCTCAGCCAATACGCTTGCCCATTGATACTGCCTGACTTTAACCTCAACACCCAACCCGCGTCTTCCTCCGTTGGCCCAACTTCTTCGGTCCGGTTCCCCCGTGGCTGGATCAAGGAACGGGGCGTAGTTGAATTCATCATTATCCCGATCATCCGCCAGGTAGTATGATTCTTGGTCGCCACGGATAAATGCTCCATAGGCTCCATTCCATCGACCGGCGCGTACCCCCGGTCCGGTATCACACTGCGTGCCCTGTTCAAAGGAACACGGCGCCCGTAAATCGCCCACGTATGACTGTGGCGGCCAAAATGAAGGCCACGTCTGAAGAAGATTGGATTGGGCTGTATACTCGATATCGTTGATCAAGGCGTGATCAAGCTCACCGTTGTGGTTAAGGTCTTCTCCTTCATCGAGCTGATCATTTCCGTTGACATCTTCGTCAAGGCCGCCAACAAAGTAGAAACCGGCTTCTTGCAGTAGACCGCGGTCGTCGGGATTATCGTTCAGACGGTTCTTCGTGGCCAAATCACCCTGCATGTTGTAATACCCGGGCAGCGCCGTAAAGAAAAACTTGTGACTGCCGGAAGGATGCGTATCTCCTCCGCTGCGATTGTAGCTGTCGCTAAGGATTTGCAGCGATGAACCCGCGTCATTAGTCACCTGCCCGGCCACTATAAAGCTCATTGTGTGGCCATACTCGACTCCGGAACCCTTCGGCCAAGTGATAAACCTTGGCGACACCGTACTACCCCAGTATCCCGCTGAAATGTTAATGTTGGTCACATAGGGTACCTGTATCAGATTCCCCGACGCGACGGCGCCACGAACAAAATTGCGCAAGGAAAGCGGACCGGCCGAATTTGTGCCATGGGCTCTTGATGCGCCGCGTTTGCCTTGCTGTGCCTCCCATCTATTGATCATCCGCTCAGCATCTCGCTGTTGCTCCCATGCTACTCGTTCCGAAGCTGATTCCTGCTTTGACTGAGCAGCAGTGTACCCAGCCAAGAAGGCGGTCACAAGCCCCAACAACAATATGCGCGATGCCAGACGCTTCATCCCAGAGGTCCGGTTAAAAGTTTACGGTCACGGCAAACAGCACCCTTCGAGGTGTTGAATACCAGTTTGGAACAGTATCATCTTCCTCACGCGTAAACAGCCCAACGTACTCGTTTACCATGTCGCGATCCGTCTGCACTACGGGCAGCCTGATAATCTGGCCGGAACGACCAGAAACACTGTCGACATAAAGCTCATTCAGGTAATTGAATACGTTATCCACCTGGACACGCAGACCATAGGACATTCGTCCAACTTTGATGCGCTTTTCTGCACTCAGATCAAAAGTGAAAAGCATGGGCTTTCTCTGCGCATTATCAAACTCATTGTCTGGAAAATCAAGGTTGGGATCCAGAAAGGCAGGCGTATACGGCTGTCCCGTGGCCAGCTGAGAAATAAACCCGACAGTCCAGTTGTCGACCCGACCTACGTTGGCCGACGCATTAAGTGTGAGCGTCTGGTCCCAATCCAAGGGTATGATTTGTCGCTCGAGATACAAATCGCCGACTTCCCCAGAACGTCCTGCAATCACAATACTGGCCACGTCTCCCGGATTCGAGGAGCTACCCCGGGCATCCGAATAGGTTATATCTACGGCGGCATTGAGCAGCAGGCCTTCAGGCCGTGTAACAAGAGCCATAGTACCCCCACGCACCAGCCCGTAGTCACGGTTGACCGTACGCGTGTACTGGACATTGTCGAGCGTGCCAAGGATTTCTGTACCCAAAAGGTTGCGGATATTCTTGTAAAACAGATTGATGTCAATGCCAAGTGACCCGGTGAGTTGTTGTTGCAGGCCCATTTCGTACTTAATGGTCCGTTCTGGCTGCAAATCCGGATTTCCTACGGCCCGGCCTTCGAGCCGACCGACGTTGATACTGGCAAACACGGGATTTTTGAACATTTCCCGATAGGCTGGCATCTGCACAAAGTGGCCATAGGCAACACGGAAGGCGCCCCTGTCTGATATGGGATACGAAATCCCAATGCGGGGACTGAGGTACATCTTGACGGGGGACGGCTCAAAATTGTCTTCCCGGCCGATCCGATCCGTGGGTGTGCGCGGATCAACGATGCGGTTTTCCTGCACGTCAAAATATTCAAAGCGGATCCCCATTTTGACGACGAGCCGGGTGTCAAACTCAAGCTTGTCTTGGACAAATGCGGCCAGCTCTACCGGAGCCTGCTCAAACCGGTCATCTACGGCGTAGCGCTCAAGCTCCGGAACAAGTTTGGGCAGTAACTGGCGCACGGCTTCCAAGTACTCTGCAAAGCTCGGATAATCGAAGGCTGGCGGATAGGAAATCGCCAGAAACAGAGAGTCCGGGTTGTCCCGATGCACCCAACTGCGGTCCAGATCTTCGATTATGTACGCATTCTGCCTGAATTGGAGTCCAGCCTTAAATTCGTTACGATCGTTAATCTGCCAAGTGAAATCACCTGAAGCGATGTACTGCCTTTCGGAGCTGCGCCCTTCCCCATTGTCCGTTGCACCGAGGCTGAAGCCCGTACCATCATCTGACGCCGAAACATATTGAATCCGCGGATCGTCGATGGATTCGAAAGCATAAGACGCACTGGAAAGTGTCTTGTACGAGGCACGAGCAGCAAGGACTTTGTTGACACCAATCGTCTGCTTCACCGAAAGGATGTGTGCGAGCGAAGTAAAGTATTGTGTATTTCGGAAGTCCGGTGCGTAGCGCCGTCCGTTACTGTAGCCTTGTCCCTGCCAATTGTTGTAGAGTGCGCTGTAGGTAATATGCAACCGCGAAACCGGTCTCAGCACTATTTTAGGATTGACTGTGATCGAACGTCGCCACTGCATATCAACAATCGCATGATCGCCTGAGGAAAACGTCAGCGGCACGCCGCCCACCCCGAGAATAGGTGTCCCGCTGGCCGTGCGGGCTGTGTCCAGGGATATCAGGCGGGTATCATCCGGCTGATACACGTCGCGATACCAGCGTCGGTACGTATCGATTACAAATCCGTCCTCGGCGGTAAACCTGCGCTCGCCTTTGAGTGCACCTACTCGATCCTCGTAACGACCGGAAAGGAAAAAGCCAAGCCGGTCCCCTCTCCTGATGAGGGGACCGCTAAGCGTAAGTGAGGCGTCCTTGGTGGCGACGGGATTGAAGGTATGGCCCCCAATGAAGATGTCTCGGTTCCCTGCATAATGCCCTCCGCTCTGCATGCGTAGCCTGCCCTCAAATCGTCTGCCTGGATCACGCGTGGTCACATTCACTACACCGGACTGTGCACCTCCGAACTCCGCGTCGAATGTACCAGTGAAGACCTGCAGCTCCTGTACGGACTGCACTTCAATATCTACCGTGTTGCCTCCGGACTGGCCGAATACATCATGAACAGGGATGCCATCTATGATGTAGGCGGCTTCCCTTTCCCGTCCTCCGCGGAAATGCAATCCGCCACTGGCACCGGTGACCACGCCAGGCTGAAACTGCACGAGTTCGACCAATTCCTGTACGGGAAGCTTCTCAATCGCCGCCTGATCAACATAAGACACGGTACTGGTACGGTCCCGGATTACTATGGGGCGCTCAGCGCTGACAACGAGCTCCTCGCCCTCCAGCACCTGTTCGCGCATTGTTCCGTCGACTGTAATCGTTCTGCCAGAAAACACCTGCACGTTTTCGTGCCTGACGGTAGCAAACCCCACGAAGGACATCACCAGCGTGTACGTACCTGGCGGGACGCCCAATAGCACGTATCTGCCGTCATTGCGGGTCAAAGTGCCCAGATTCATGTTCTCCTCCAGATACACGGTCGTGCCAGGCAATGGCTCCCCGGTTTCAGCTTCTATTACTAGCCCGATGATTTTTCCAGTGCTTTGGGCTTGCACTACAGACGCAGTGCAGAGCAGCAACACAAGAAGCCCGACCCCAATGGCACTTGAGATTGGGTCGAGTTGGTGACCGTGCCGTATTTGAAAAGGCGGCTTCAGCCGGCCGGAACCCGCCATTCCTGATCCACCCACACGTGCCATAAAGTCGTGATCTGGTCGGTTATGGGGTGCAGTGAAAGCTGCGCACTAGAACACGTAAGTTAAACAGGACTTCATTAATACACAACCAAAACAAACTTATTGAAAGATAACAAAATCGCCCTGCTCGGACGATCATCCTGACCTGCGCAGGAATGCCGGCGTTGCAATGGGATTCTGCTGCTGAGGACAGCTCAGCAGCAGCGACTCCCCGCAGGCTGGCACGCCATCATGTGGTTGCGAACCCTGCCGTGTGCAGAATGCCAATGGTGACCTGTGCCCGCCGCATCTGAGGCTTGGGCACCTGACTCTTGTCACCGCACAATCGTGAACTGCTTGTCTGCCGTGAATGAGTCCGTGGAAAGCTGGTAGGCATACGTACCGCTTGCGAGGCGTGCAGCGTTGAAAGTAACGACGTACACACCAGGCAAGTGATGGCGATCAACCAGCGTTGTAATTCGTTGCCCCAGCAAATCGTACACTTCAAGCGTCACCCGTTCTGGCTGTGCAATATGGTACCGAATGGTTGTTGTGTCCGCAAACGGATTGGGATAATTCTGTTCGATCTGAAAGTGTATTGGCAGTGGGCTCTCCTCGATCTCCAAGGCAGAGAACTTATTGATAACAAAGCGATCGACTTGTTGCCCGTATTCATCAATAGCCGTTACCTGCAATTCGTCATCATCTACATCGATACGCGTGAAGTGGTGCACCATGTCTGAGAAGGTGATATGGTCGTAGTCAATGAAAAAGTCATCCAGCGCCCCACCGCCGCCGCCGGAAACCAGATAGTGCACATGCTCCTTCTCCCCTCTTTCGTAACTGTGTGTGTGACCATTCATGACCATGTCCACGTCATATTCTTCATAAATGGGGACCAAGTGGTTCTGCACGCGACTGTCTCCGTAATAATTGGTCCAGTACTCTGTGTACGGTGGATGGTGCGCATATACGAACGTCCACGTGGCCGTCTTCCGAAGGCTGTCAGTCAGGGCCTCCAGCAAAAAGTCATGCTGGGGGGAGCCGGGAGCAAAATTGCCATTGGTGTCAAGCGCGATGAAATACGCGTTAGCCCACCTGAATGAGTAATACCGTTCCGTGCTGTCCGCGTTGTTGCGCGGCAAGTAAAAATCGTCCAGATATACGCCGCCATTATCTGTGATCACATCATGATTCCCCAGCGACGTGAACACATTGACGTTCTTAATAATCTCACGGTAGGGCTTGAAATAAATGTCATCGTAGTAATCACCAGCGCCCTGATGCACGTCACCTACGTGAACTACAAAATCGGCTTCGCGATCATTCATGCTGTGCCGCATCTGCGCGCCGACTCGCCACTGCGTGGGGGTGTCAACACCGCTATCGCCGAGCACCAGAAAAGAAAAGCGTTTTTGGTCATGCCTGGGGGCAGTTCGAAAGTTTTCCTCCGCGGCAGTGCGCGCTGAGCCACTGTACACTTCGTAGAAGTATCGCGTATTAACTTGCAGTCCATCCAGCAGCACATGGTGCTTTTGCACAACTCCCGTTTCGGCAGCTTCATTGTCTAATACCCCCTTTTCGACACCATAGAGGACGCGTCCCACCGATGGTTCCAGGGTGCGCCAGGCAATCTCCATGGATGTCTGTGTCGGGTTTTGAATGTACGGAGCCCGAAACTCGCGCACGGCGTAAGAAAAACCACGATCCTCCGGCTCACTGTATACCACCGCCTCTGTGGTCACCGAAACACTGTCGTAGTAAGCGCCGGTATTCGCGTATGACAACAGACCAATTCTGCCGGAGTGATACGTGTCGTCTAACGCGGACAGAATCAGGGCCCCATTCAGATAAGCACGCAGTGTGTCCCCGCGCACATCAGCAGTCAGGGCAAAGAATCCAGGCGGATATGCTTGGGAAACTTTGTTCTCGGCTAGAATGACCGGTTCTCCGTCGACGAATTTCTGCAACCTTTGCAAGGGCGTATTTACAGCGACGCCCGACGAATCCCTGCCAGACCACGCCGGGTCATTCATGAGCAGAATCCGGTAATAGTTGCGCTCGTCCTGGTATCTAAAGATCAAGCCCACACCATCATTATCCGTCGAACGGACCAGCGCATTCATGGCGTAGTCGGCCCAATTCTTGTCACCCGTGGCCACATGCGTGCCCAGATGGTATTTGGTTTCCAGCTCTACGGGAGCGTAGGACCAGATATTCGATCTCTGCACGAGAGTCCCACCTTCCACTCTCCAATCACTTGGTCCGAACTGGGGCTCAACATCGTCAATTACCTCCCAGCCGTTGTAGTCACCGTCGTTGAAATCGTCATAGAACGGCAATGATTGTCCGTGCACGACCGAAGCGCTAAGCGCTAAGAGAAGAAAGTGCATTCGTCGCATGGAGCAGTACCTGCAGGTTTCGTGTTAATACTATTCGAAGCAGGGCAATATGATCAAAATCATTCCGAAATACCAGAATTTCCACCGTGTGATGGGGGAACCGACACTTCTCCAACTGCGCGTGCAATTTCGCATACATGTCACACCCCGCTTGCTTAAAGGTCCAACGGACTGGAGGGCAATGTCGGACTTGAGAGCACCAGCTTATTAAAAGCAAAACGGACAAGCCTGTCAACAGCACGCTCAAGTGACTCACGACCCTTATCTGTAGCTGTGGGAACTCGAAGATCGGTTGGTCGATGTACCGATCGGCGGACTCTTCAATAAAGCAGTCGCGAGTCCGGCGTCGTTGTAGGTGATAATCTGGAGGCAGCGAAGCGTTTTGCCAAACCACTGATTTCGAACAGGAAGTCTTATATGGTACCGGCAAGGTCTACGGTCAGCAATTACAGTCGTTTGGAACAACCGCCGTAACACATCAGATGTTGCTGGTTGATCCAGACAAAGGGCGTTTGTTTTTTCGCGCTCAACTTGCCTTGGGTGTAGGGTCTCCGCCAGAAGTCAGGGAGGATATCCTATGGGAAGCTCGCAAGGCTTATGAGGCTCTTTCCCGGTAACTCAACTCAACCCAAATTAGGAGGCTATGTCATGTATATCATGAAACGAATAGGAATGACGGCATCTCTCAAGCAAGCGCTTGCCTTCGCGTTCTGCTGCCTGTGCATCTTTGTGTACAGTCAGCAGGCATCTGTCCTAGGGGGCAACGCTGTTCAAGCCGAAGAAACGGAGTGTTGCAAAAACTGTGGATCGGAGGACAATTGCGAATCAGGTGTAGACTGGGTTGGCATGGCTTGGGAAGGGTGTTATTTAGTTCGTGACTGTGACGATGAAATTGTTGACTGCATAGTTTATGGGGATTATTGTAACTGCGACGGATGATTGCTGTAAATGTCTGCAACGAGTGGTGCTTAAAATAGTAGAGTCGAGACTGGCATTTTTCACATCGGGAGGAACAGCCTCCGGCTTGGGGCGGGGTAGACATGCGGGCGCATGGAGGAGCTGGCTCGTTGGCCTGAAGGATACGAGTAAGGGTTGCCGCGCTTTTCCGGTGCTCAAATGCGGAGGATTTACCGTCTTGTATTCCATTCACCCTCGGTCTGTGGCCTTAGCCCGTATCGGATACCTGACCATTGTTTCCACCCATTAATTCATCAGGTACACATGAACGTATTTTGTGCTTTGCAGCGAAGCCTTATTACGCTTGTCATTACGACATGCATGCTGGCTTCCGTGCACGGACAGGAGCTCTCCTTCACGCTCCACGAACAATTTGTCATTGGCGATGATGCTGAAGCGCCTGCCGAGTATATTTTTTCATATCCCCAGCAGGTAAGGACGGACTCGAAGGGCAACATCTATGTCCATGATCGAAGGCGCTTGGACGTTCGGGTTTTCGATGCAAGCGGGCGGTACGTTACCACGGTCGGCAAACGAGGAGAAGGGCCAGGAGAGATGCGGGACATTGTTGGCGTGCATGTCGATGACCAAGATCGACTGATCGTGGCTGATCGAATCGGTCGACGGTTCACGATCTTCACGGATATGGGTACAGGCTTCGAAACAAAGGCGATCGCAGAAAAGAGGACGATCTCGCCAGAGCCAATCCTGTCTCTTGAAGACGCTTTTGTTCTCAGGTACGTAAAGCCGATTGATGATCCTGAAGGGGGAGGCGGCATAAGGGACGACAAGGTTCTTCATCTGTATGACACCGAGCTGAACTGGCTCGAGGAATTTGCTCCATTGGCTGACATTTTCAACTTGGACCGCCCCTTCCTGAATGCGCACTCTGGTACACCACTTGCGTTGAAGGTGGCGACGAATGGAACTGACACTATTATCTTGGCCCCTACGGTTTACGATGGATACATCTACCGATACACACGGTCAAATGACGTCTGGATCTTGGAGAGGCTGGAAGGGGGTTCTGTGTCCGGAAGAGCCTACATACCCGTGACGAAGAAAGAGCAAGAGGCGAATAAAGATCTTAGTAGGTCTTCAATATCAATATCAGGTCCTACGGGACCACACCGCGCGAGGGTTATTAACTGGAGTCGGGGCGTCACAATTCTGAACACCGGAGAAATCGTAAACTTCATTCATCATGTACCGCTCGGAGAAAAGGTTCCTAAACACACCGTGGAACTGTTCGACGAGGACGGGACTCTCCTGGGATACGGCCCGTTGCAGATTGATGACACCGTACTGAATGGCAACGCGCGCGTCAAGAATTCCATCGAGGTGTTGTGGAAAGACGCGGCGGATCGTGTATATCTACGGAGGAGAAATGAACGTGGCTTCTTTGTGCTCAGCGTCGCTAAGCTGGTGATTAGCGAAATGTGAGTCAGGTGCGTATTCATTCCGACGGATATGGAATTGAAGTGCTTTCGCTCTTCCAATCAAATGCGTTGAGGTGGATGATTCCGTCATCTGATGCCGTGGCGTCAATAATGAGATCCGCTTTTCCACACTTGACCAACTGCTACATGTGGAGAAAAGGCTTTGGGGATTGCCTTTGTCAGCTATCAGGCCGCCCTTGTCACTGAGCGTAATTTCGGAAGCTCTGATCAACGACTCTTCTGGAGCAGATTTTTTGTCTGGAGACCGTGGATGACGGTTTGGGGGTAATATTCTGGAGTTTCAGTCTGTTTTTTGTGCCCTTGAAGCCGTATCACTGCCGCAAGGACGCACCTATCCCTAGGCCGTCATAAAATGTTGGCGTACCCTATAGAGATGGGCCAAAGCAAACAGGGGGTAAATCTGAGCCGCATTCTGGTGAAGACCCTTATACCGGGTCTTTCGATACCCCCACAGATGTTGACTACACCGAATACAGGCTCCATTTTGGCCCGGGTACGATTACAGTCCCGATTGAACACCCGATCCGCCCGACTCAACGGGCGGCGGGGCGTCCGCTGGCGAGGCCCCGGCCCCCTCTTCCCCTCCGCCTCCGCCTTGGTCTTGCGCGCCTCGCTGACCTACGCCTGGTCACCGTAAATCTCGTCCTTCTCTCCGGGCAGACATGCCTCCCTCACCGCCGAATCATGGACGTTCGCCGGGGTCCCGACCGCCGTGTGCCCGACGCCGTTCACATCGGTACCCCCGTGCGCCTTCAGACCAAAGGGCCAGAGGGGGGCTTTTTCGTGGATGTCCTCTCGGAATCCCGCTTTTTCGCCTTGTTTTTCGTTGAGGACGGCGCCGATATAATCGTGGCGTCCACTATCGGGCCCTTCTGGACTATCCGGTTGTGCTTCTTGAGAGGGCCCCGAACCCGGACCAAAAACGCCGGGGTCAACTCAGGCCGTTCCAGCCAAGGGCGGAACGGGCCCATCGTGGTCTCATCCGGCACGCGGCCCGTGTCCACACGGGCAAACACCCGTACGGGCGTTACATCATACCGGGCCTCCTCCATGGCTGGATCAGCATATCCAAACCACTGCGGCCTGAAGTAAAGGCGCCGCATCGTCTCCAGAGGAATGGGGGAACGCCCCAGCGTTCCCTTCGGATCGGGCGGCTCCAC
>JAAXGT010000087.1 GCA_012271205.1 Rhodothermales bacterium | reverse complement strand
GGACGTAGTGCGGGATCCAGACGCCTGGCCGGAAAATCAGCGACCAGATTGCCGCGTCGGCCAGTGTCCCATGCTAGTTTGGTATGTAATCCCCTTATCAATGTAGAGACGCTGTACCATGGCATTCTTTGAACACTGAAGCCAAGACCTTTCCAGTCGAATATCACACTGGCCACTCTTGCTGTCCAACGCGCAAGGCGGTTGAATTAAGAATGGCACAGCGTCATGTGCTCAAATCCAGGATTACTGTGCATGCATTACCATATAGTCCACAGTCAGGCTTAACAATGCGCGCATACCAACGGGTAGGGCCCCCTCATCAGCGTAGAAATAGGGAGAATGATTCCGTGGTGCTGTGGCTGGATCCTGATCTGCCGGCGTGACACCAAGGAAAAAGTAGAGCCCTGGTACCTCCTGCGCGAAATACGAAAAGTCCTCTGCACCAGTGATCTGGTGCGAGCGTACTACGCTGGGTGCTATGCGCTGCAAAGTCGGCAGCATCTGCAGGGTGAGATCGGGATCATTGACCGTCACCGGATATCCGTTGCGGATTGTAACCTCCGCCTTGGCTCCACTGCTTTCTGCAATGTGCACCGCAGTCTGACGAATACGGCGTTCGATGTCCGCGCGCACCTCTGGCAAGAATGTGCGGATAGTACCTGTAAGTTCGACCTCATCCGGGATGATGTTGTGCCGCACACCACCATGAATCGTGCCGACTGTGATAATTGAAGGCGTAGCTGTTACATCCAGCTGCCGGCTTGCAATGGTTTGCAGACCCAGCACGATTTGACTCGCGACAACAATAGGGTCCACGCCGCCCCAAGGTACCGCACCATGTGTCTGGCGTCCGGTGACCCTGATATTTAGCTGGTCAACGCTTGCCATGAACGGTCCGGGCAGATAGGAGATTTCACCAACCGTACCCGGCCAGACGTGCAGTCCGAAAATCACATCAGGTGTCGGATCCGCAAAAGCGCCCTCCTTAAGCATGAGTTCGGCGCCACCCTCTTCGCCAGGGGGGGCGCCTTCCTCCGCCGGCTGAAAGATGAACTTGACTGAGCCGGGCAGCATTTCGCGCATACCGGCAAGGACAGTAGCAACACCCATAAGAATCGCTACGTGATTGTCGTGCCCACACGCGTGCATGACGCCCACTTCCTGCCCGTTATACTGGGCACGTACCTTGGACGCAAACGGCACGTCTGCCATTTCCGTCACGGGAAGGGCGTCCATGTCAGCCCGCAACGCGACAACGGGTCCAGGCATTGTGCCGCGCAAGATTCCGACTACTCCCGTATGTGCGACCTGAGTTCGCACATCTATTCCGAGCGATTCAAGGTGAGTCGCTACCAGTTCAGCCGTCCGGAATTCCCTGTTGCTGAGTTCCGGATTGGCGTGAATATCACGCCGCCAGACCACCACGTTTTCTTCGACTGCGGCGATACCGGCTTCCAGTGCGGCGTAAAGCTTGGTCTGGTCTTGGGCGGAAACAGATACGAGCGGTAATGTGAAAATCAGAAAGAAAGAAAATCGAAGCATCACAAGAGCATCAAACTAACGCAAGACGTTGAAGAGGCGGCTGTATTTGAGAGTTATGCTCCGGGCCTGGGGCTGTCCGAACAGTGCCCCAGTGTCACTGATTTCGTTAAACACGATGAAGAGACCTGTGTTGGCTGCCTGGAGCCAGCCAAAGCGCAAATTGGCTGACCATATGTCAGCACTGTCGTTATACTGAAGCAGCGTCTGAATGTACACGCGCGGTGTGAAGGAATAGGAAATTCTGGCCTGCAGCAGGTTGGTCTTGAAGTTGCCGCCCGGCAGGCGGACATTGTTGTGCGACAATGAAGCTTCCGCCGTTAAGGCCTCATTGGCACGGATGCGAAGTGTGCCCTGCAGGTTGTCACGATTTCCGCCAAAGAACCCGCCTAGTATATTGCGGCTTCTGAAGCTGATTTTTCGCCCCTGATTCGTATAAAGGACCAGCTGTGCTTCCGCATGATCATACGTGTCCGGTGGTACGACCACACCGTCGGAGATTTCAAAGTTCTGCTTAACTCCTTCCCGTGTCAGGTTAATGCCGGTATGTATTTCGAATCCGCTCTTCCATTCCCAGTGATTGTCGATATGCCAGCGCCCGGTTTCCTGAAAGCCCTTGAAATCCCAATAGCCCTGGTAGCTGATGTGAGGGCGCAGCTCGTGAAGACCGAGCAGATTGTCCGGGCGCCACGTGTAAAACACGAGACCCGTCACCTTCCTGTATTCACTGCTACGGCGCAGAAAGCCGATGCTTGGATTAAAATTGTCCGCTACTTCGGTATATGTAGAGTTGATGCGCCATATGTTCGAGACATATTCGACGTTGAGATTGTAGGCATATTCCTGTCCCTCCAGATGGGGTGAAAACGTCCGTGCGGCAAACCCCGACACCTGAGTGAACTCACCGATACCAATACGTCCATCGACGGCAACTGCTTGGTTGTCATGCTCCGGGGATTCCAGAAAAGCTGCATCTGAGTGCAACTTGTTGGTCATCATAACACCTACAGATGACCGGTTGGGCAAATCCTTGCGTAGACGGGCAACCGAAAAATTGGTGCCGGGCGCCGCATCCGGGACCTCTTGTGTTTGCATGTTCAAAAGGCCCACGTTCAAGCCAGCCACCTGTCCGGACATGCGGGCGCCACCCAAGATCGGAATCGCTTCGCCAGAAGGACCGATACCGATCCGGCGGCTAAAGAAAACTTCCACTTCCTGCCCGCTGAATTCGGAGACACCTATGGAAAACAGGCCGGCATTCTCAAGAAAGAAAGGTCGCTTCTCCGGAAAAAACAGGTTGAACCGGTCCAGATTGATTTGCTGCTCATCCACCTCCACTTGGGCGAAGTCGGTGTTATAGGTGGCATCCAAGGTCAGGCTGGGCGTCAAACTGTATTTAAGGTCGAGCCCGAAATCTCCTGTCAGATCATTGTCGGTGACGGAGAAATCACGCGCAACCTGTCCCAGCGTGTAGGGCGTCACCTGCAGGTTGCGCGGTTGCGGTACATTGAGGCCGGTCAACCGGCCGGCACGAGACACACGATTGAGGTCGTATTGGCGCGGCATGCGCGTCCAGAACGCCCGTTCATTACGGCGCCGGATATTGCGTTGAAAATTGACTCCCCAAGTTTGTTC
>JAAXGT010000154.1 GCA_012271205.1 Rhodothermales bacterium | reverse complement strand
GAGTGCCAAGCTAACCAGCATTTCTTCTTCGCATCCAAGCTCCCAGTAGTCACACAAGAGGCGCAAGGTGGCCGCTGCATTGCTGGATCCCCCTCCCAGCCCGGCTCCGGTTGGCAGCATTTTTTCCAAATGCAGTGCCGCTCCAGACTCAACTCCATAAGTTTCAGCCAAGTCCCTTGCGGCGCGGATAACAAGATTTTGCCCATCTAGGGGCAAAGAACCATCCGTACATGTCATCGAAATCTCCCTGGCGGCCCTGACATGCAGCACATCCGACCAGCCAACGGGATAAAAAACCGTAGCCAGATCATGAAAGCCATCTGTACGCCGGCGCAGTACGTGAAGACCAAGATTAAGCTTGGCTGGCGTGGCAATTGTTGACACAACGGAAAGGCGTCATTGATTTTGTTCGCCGGAAACCTCCATTCAGCCCAGCCGTTCCATTTGGCTCATTTCAGACTGCACCGGCACTGGCTCATACATCAGCAACTAGTTACCACGTCTCTTAACTCGCCAATTGCAGATCTGGATGCGTCTTGCACGATGGATGCTTGTATTGGTGCTGGCTGTGCCAGTCGCCGGGAGCGTTCTTGCTCAGAATTCTGAGCGTCAACTACTCAGGAGAGCGCCTGTCAATCTTGAACCGGAATTGCAGGCCCGAATCAACCAGATTCAATCGCAGGTCGGCGCACCTGCGGAGGGAGCCGTAAACCCTGAGGAGTACATTCTCGGACCTGGGGACGTGTTCCAAGTTTCGATCGGAGGCATGGTCGAGGCCCAATTTGCCACCATGGTATCCATCTCCGGCCAGCTTATGCTTCCCGAGGTCGGCGGAATTCCCGCTGCAGGCCGTTCATTAGGCGCAGTGGAGCGCGAGGCTCTACTTGCCTTGCGCGAACGCTACTCGAACGTGCCCATCAGTCTTGCACTCGTCCAGCCGCGCAGCTTTTATGTCCATATTTCCGGTGCGGTACCCCAACCTGGAAGGTACCTAATGCTCCCGATTGCCCGTGTCAGTGACGTGGTGGATCGAGCTTACGCCTCAGAAATCGTTGTCGCTTCAGAATTTGGCGACGACGTCCAACTCGTTACTCCTCCTTCGCCAGTTCGCCCCGTTGTGAACGAAGCCTACGTACCCGCACTCAGAAACATTCAAGTTATGCGTGTGGACGGGACTACGGCTCTTGCAGATTTGACGCGGTACCATACCACCGGCAACCCTGCGTACAATCCCTATCTGCGTGATGGTGACCAAGTCATAGTGCCGGCCCGCAATATTGAACGGAATGGTATTCGCATCTCGGGAGACGTGGCTTGGCCGGGGTTTTACGACCTAAGGCCCGATGATACCGTCTTGTCGCTGTTGGACTTGGCCACCGGAGGAAGTGGACTTGACTCACTGGCCCGGGTGCGACTGGTACGTTATCGGGCAGACGCTTTCCCGGAAATCATCGAAATAGACTTGCCGAGCATGCTGCGTGGTGAATCGCCTGCATTTCCGCTTACGGTAAAGGACCACCTGTCGGTATACAAAGTCGAATCAGCAACCGCCACGATTGAGGGGCGCGTCACTTTTCCAGACACGTATCAAATCGTCGCGGGCATTACTACACTCAGCGAATTGGTGGAAATGGCCGGTGGATTGCTAAGTGACGCTAACGTACGTACCGCCGTTTTGGAGCGTACCGGTGCACAGGAACTCGGCGAGGTCACGGGCGCAAAGGAGTTTTTCAAAGAGACAGAACCAGAGCGCGCGGTGCCTGCTCCATTTGACTTCTTTGCGGAGGGATTTGAGTTGCCCTTTTCCGGACCCAAAGGCAGCCGGGTCGCCGTGGACATTGAGGGTGCCCTTTCCAGAAAGGGCGAGGCCATAGTCCTTTTCGACGGAGATCGAGTGATATTTCCGCGTGACGACGGTACGGTCTTCGTTACGGGTCATGTCTCCCAACCGGGATACGTGGCAATACGCGAGGGGGAAAGCGCCAAGTACTACTTGGCCCGTGCCGGAGGAGCCGGTCCCGGTGCGACTGACGTCTACGTCTTCGAAGGCAGCAGCGGACAGGCCCGTACCGGGATCAACCAGATTGTCCGATCTGGTGATACGATTTTCGTCGATCGGATAGAACAGGTTGAAGTGCAGACGCAACAGTATCGAATACAAAGGGTGCAAACAGTTGTTAGCAGTGCTGCAACCATCGCCGCCATCGCCGCGACCTTGATGTCTCTTCTGCGTCAATGATTATGGCATCTATTATCCCTCCCGCCAGCCGAATTGAATCAGCTTTCTGGTGGAGCGTCCAACACATACTCCGAAATCGGTGGCTCATTATCGGCATCACCAGCTCTGCAGCCGTAGCCGCCGTGGTCATCAGTTTACTGCTTCCCAACTGGTATTTAGCACAAACCCGACTGCTCATACCGGGACGGGCATCGTCCGGTTTATTGTCGAATTTGATGGGCGGCAACCTTGCACCCGCTGCGAGTTCTTTATTGGGTGGCCTCGTCAGCGATTACCAGCGACAGTTGGCCGTCTTGGACAGTCGATCTATCAAGGAAAATGTGGTACGCACCTTTGATCTGGTTACCGTATACGATTTGGAGGACGCGGATTTTCCGGAATTTCGCGCATTGGAGGTGCTGGAAGAGAATATCGACTTCGTGGTAGACAACGACTACAACTACCTCTCGGTGCAGGTCTACGATCAGGATCCGAAGCGGGCCGCGGACATGGCCAACTTCTTCGTGCAGGAACTTAACCGCGTGAGCGCCGACCTTGCGTCGCAAACCGCGGGCGCATTTCGTCGCATGGTGGAATCTCGTTATCTGGCAATGGAACAGAGTTTTGACTCCGTCATGATTGCCTTACACGACTTGCAGGAGCGTACTGGCGTTATGGATCTTCCGACGCAGGGCGCTGCATTCCTACAAGGGCTTGCCGAATGGCGCCAGGAGGTGTTTATAGCCCAGATATATTCCGATCAGCTGCTAGCAATCTACGGCCCTAACAATTCACAGGTACAAGCCGCCCGGGAGGCAGTGGCAGCCGCCCAGCGCAAGTACCAGGAAGCACTGCAAGGCCAGGAACGACTACTGCCCGTTGCACAGGACAGCCTGCCAGATGTGGCACTGCAATTTGCCGAACTGGAAAAGGAGCGTGTAATACTGATCAGCCTGCTTGAATACGCCCGCCCCGTACTGGAAGAAGCTCGACTGGGAGAAGAGCGCGAAAATGAGGCAGTACAGGTGGTCGACCCCGCCATTCCGCCTGTGGAAAAAGCGCGGCCGTGGCGAGCCGCCATTTGTGTGGTCACTACATTTTCGGCATTCCTGATTTCTGTGCTGTACGTCCTCTTGGTCGCGTGGTGGAAGGAGAATTACAAGGCGATTGCCGCGAATCTGTCTGTCGACGCCAAACCGTCTGATTATTAACTCGCCATAGTATCCGGCGGCAGTTGGAGAACTGGGTGCTGCCACGCCGATTATTGCCACAGGATGAAGTGGCTCAAGACTTTAGTGGTGAATCCGTGAGTGCCGTTATCTCCTTATCCGCCGCACACAACACTACCCGCACCAGACTAGCCGGATTGTGGGTGCTCGCGACGGGACTGGCCGTCTTCTTAACGTTAGCGCTGCTACTGGCCACTACAGGATCCTTAACGCTGGCTTTGGCGCTTCCCGGTTTTCTGTTGGCTGCTATTGCGACCATCTGGCTTTTGGCCTCGCCAACAGTGAGTCTTTTGGTCGCGGTCGTCGGATTTGTCTTTGTAGCCAATAATGAGGAAGGATTTCAGATAGCCGAGATTGCCTACGCTGCTTATTTGTATGCAACGCTAAGCATTTGGTACGCGCGTAATGCCATTATTCGTCGCCAGCGCCTCGTTGCGAGTGCGGGTGACTTGTCACTGGCTCTGTTTTTTGTGCTCATTCCCTTTACGTTGATTCTGACTGGCAGCTTTGGTGGCAACTTCCGCGTGGCCACCAGCGAGATCATTTCACTCTCGATGTTGCTGGTCTATTTCCCGGTCAAGCACACGGTCGTAAGCCACAGGCATGGACCAAAACTACTGCTGATTACCGTCGTGATACTCGGTGTCTGCGTTGCCGTGCTTAATGCGCTGAACTACGCCTCAGACCTTACAGGCGCACAGGCACTGTGGCAAATATCGGGATCCCGCGTAGTCGTAAATGACTGCCTTCTTCTCACGGGTTCCCTGACCAGTCTCACACTGTTGATTTACGAGCAGCGAAAACTCCCCCTCTTTCTTTATACCATCGCTTTCACACTTTCAGCCAGCGGATTGGTGGTAACTCAGACGAGAGGGTTCTGGCTGGCGTTCGTGCTGGGCTTTATTGCGCTGCTGATTTTGATCCATACTCGCCAACGCACCCGGCTTTTGGTGGCCAGTGTTTTAGTCAGTGGCGCTCTCCTGGGTGTTGGATATATACTGATCGGCCCGTTTCTATTCTTGGTAATCGGCGGGCTTGCTGAGCGCTTTGCGTCCATGGCAACCGCTGTCACAAATGACCTTTCGCTCGTTAACCGATTCAGGGAATCCTGGGTCGTACTTCAGCAAATAGGCATGAACCCTCTCATCGGGTTTGGACCCGGGGTGTCCTACCAGTTTTATGATATCGTGCATCAATCAACCCACTACGATTCTTTCGTCCACAATGGATACATCGGTCTCTGGTACAAATACGGCATTGTGGGACTGGGACTCGTGCTGTGGTTCTGGATTTCGGCCATCAAACAAGGGATCGGTGCATTTCGAATCGAGAACGCCGATCAATGGACTCGGCTGGCCGGTCTGGCGGGCGCTTTGCCGCTGATGGGCATTACGGTATCCACGCTGACGCAAAACCCGTTTTTTCTGAAGAATTACGTGTTCATTATTGCTGTCTGCGCCGGCCTTGCCGTGGGTGCCTGGCAGCGCCCGAAGCCCGCTCACTCCAAAACCAGAGGGCAATAGACCTATGCTAAGCGGTTCAGCTGGATATCTAACCACCGACATGGCGAGTAGCGGGAAAACCGCACCGTGGCGATCAAGCGGGACACCTACGAACTTCTATTGACTGGCCTCGTGTCCTCGTCGAAAGCGCCCGGCCATTGTACCCCCCTCGTCTGGGTTAGCACTTATGCGCAAGAAACAAACGAAATGGTCAAGATTCACACCAATGTTCGCCCATTTGATTCTGACTATTGATGCTGAAGTTCGGCTGCTTGCCAGCAGCCCCGTGGCCGCTGCATCAGCGGCAGCATGCTCCGCAGGCCAGGTCCGGTGTTCGCGCCGCCGGCAAAATGAGCGTTCGGCCCCCACACTACTATGCTAACACGTGGCGGCTTTCATTACTCGCACTGACGGATAACGCTTGGAGCTTCACGCCACATTCGGAGATCAAATGCATATTGGATGCCGGGCAAGTCGATCATGACGGCCGCTTCACCATAGCTTGATCATCCTTGGGAGTTCCGAGCGCCTGCTATTGCTACAGCCATGCGCATTCTGATCCACGACTTTGGGGGGTACGGATTCCCGCTTCAACTCAGTGAAACGCTGGCTAAGCGTGGCCACAAAGTCAGGCATGCATACTGCGCCACACTGACCACGACGCCCAGCACCGTAAACACAGCCAGCAGCACCGTTGACCTTTTGCCGCTCAGCACGGCCAGTGCACTGACCAAGTATAAGCTGCTCAAGCGGTGGCAGCAGGAGCAGGAATACGGCAAGTTGGTTGCCAAGGCGTGCCGCCAGTTCTCGCCGCAAGCTGTGATTTCCGGCAATACGCCTCTCAGTGCTCAGGCCCGGCTCCTGGCGGTATGCCGGAAACGCAGGATTCCATTTGTATTTTGGTTACAGGACCTTCTCGGGCTTGCGGCCTACCGCATCTTAGGCCAGAAACAGTGGCTCCTGGGAGTCTCAATCGGCACGTATTTCCGTTTGCTGGAGAGCCGTCTCCTGTGCCAGAGCGACAGCGTGATCTGCATTTCAGACGACTTTGTGCCCATCGTTACCCGAATGGGCGTATCCCCCTCAAAGATATCCGTGATCGAAAACTGGGGTGTGTTGCCTGAGGATGCTGGGCCCTCACATGATTGGGCGGCAACGCATGGTCTTGACGGTCTTCCTCTGCTGTTGTATACAGGCACGCTAAGCATGAAGCACAACCCGAACCTGCTGCTTTGTCTTGCACACGCCTTGCAAGGCAGAGCGCGCATTGCCGTCGTATCTCAGGGGATGGGGGCAGACTGGCTTAGGCAGCAGAACTCGAAGTTTGGCCTGACCAATCTGATTGTGCTCCCGTACCAGCAGCCGCAGCAGCTACGGGCGATGTATGCCGCTGCGGATATTCTGCTCGCTGTTTTGACCGAGGATGCGGGACAATTCTCGGTACCTTCCAAAGTACTCACCTACCTCTGTGCGGGACGGCCGATTCTCGCCGCCATGCCACTGAACAATTTGGCCGCACGCATCATTCGGTCGGAGGCCGTCGGATTGGTAGTTTCTCCGGATGATCCACAAGGATGGGTGGCAGCTGGCGAATCGCTGCTTGCCGATTCGAATCTGCGCATGACTATGGGCACCGCTGCACACGCGTATGCCACGCGCAACTTCAGTATTGACAAGATCACGTCTCGATTCGAATCAATTCTTAAGAGGATTGTCTCGTGAGCGCACCGGTTCTTTATGTAGCACGGTTTGTCCCCTCTTATCGGCAACCGGTACTGGAGCGACTGAATACGCGCCTGCACGGGCGTCTCGTTGTATGTGCTGGTCAGCCTCCCGCTACATCATCTTTCACTGCCCTCACCAGTGACCCTGCCACGTCCTATCGGCAAGTGTCGCTGCGCAATTACTGGCTGGGTGGAGAGCGCGTCCATGCACAGCCATTTGGCTCCGCACTCGAGTTGAACCCGGCTGTGGTATTGGCGGAAGAATCTCCACGGTCTTTAACACTCCCCCTGCTCTTGCGCGATGCCAAGCGTCGCGGTGCCGGCACTTTGCTCTGGGGGCATTTTTCTTCGAATAATCGAACGCTGTCCCGCTGGCATCCGCTGGATCGATACCGAATAGCTCTGGCACGCAATGCAGACGGTTGTGTCTGCTATACAGATCAGATCGCAGCCATGTTGCGTCAGCATGTGCCACATCAGCGCCTCTTCGTCGCCCGGAATACGCTGGATACTGATATACTCTTTGCGCTTTACGACGCGCTATTGAAGGAGGGACGATCAGCCGTACGCAACCGCTTGGGAATAGACGAGACCATTCCTACGCTGGCTTTTATCGGACGTCTCGTGACTGCCAAGGGGGCACATCAGCTTTTGGACACGTACAAAGCGCTGCATTCGCGCGGACGGGTCGCACTGCTAATAATTGGGGCGGGCCCTGAAGAAAACGCTATGCGTGCACGCTGTAAACGTGAGAATTGGAGTGAAGTCCGCTTTTTGGGGCCCCTGACGGCATTGGAAGTATCCGCTCCATATCTGTTTGCCGCCGATGTGCTTGTAAGCCCCGGGTATATGGGACTGTCCATTTGCCACGCATTTGCATTGGGATTGCCCGTCGTAACGCAAACTTCGCCCAAGGCTCATGTCCGGTACCACAGTCCCGAAATCACTTACATCCAAGAAGGAGAAAACGGACTACTGTCCCCATATGGCGATGCCGAAGGACTGGTCCAAGCAGTACGTGTCATCCTAGCCAATCAGAAGCACTTTTCCGAAAAGGCTATATCGTATGCACGGGAACACCTCCAAATCGAAGGAATGGTGGACGGTTTGGAACAGGCCATTCGATTTGCAGAACGAATATCCACCGCCAATCCCAGAGTCGGAGTTCCCCCTTCGGGGGACGGTTAAGCTGCCATTCTCGGAAGAATAACAATACCGGATCTGCCCGGTCGTGACCGTCGAATTTGCCCAGAGCCGCCGGTCCAAAACAGTAACCGACACCTCATCCCTACCATTGCTGCTCCCGGGGATAGCAGCTGCCAGCTGCACCAGACCACCCTGCCGGATTATCGTATACAGTATTTATCGGGCTCGCCCCATGGCCCAGCTGAGCGGCACAAGTAATCCAAAGCGGCATGCAGTCAGCCAAAATCGTTGACCCGCCATTTAGTGTAATGGGCTGAAGCAGCTTTATCCACACCGCAAAAATTGGCCGGCAGAATCCCGAGGCAGGCACGTACACAGCTCAATCCACACGGCCCATCAATTTTTTGACTGGTATAAAGAGCACGAGTGCCATCAAGCCCGCAATGCAGATCGTCATGGCCACATTGGAAAAGAGGGCTACCGGAGTCAGATCCTCAAGGCGACCGGCAACGAGACCCGCAAACAGATTGCCCAAGGCAGTGCCAATAAACCAGACACCCATCATCTGACCCACACGCCCAGAAGGCGCGAGCTTCGTAATGGACGACAGACCCACGGGACTCAGGCTTAGCTCGCCCACCGTATGGAGAAAATACGTTACAACGAGCCAGGCCGGCGAAACGAGGTTTCCATCCGTGGCATTGGCTGCACCCCAGGCAATCACGAAAAAGCCTGCAGCAAGCCCCAGCAAGCCCAACGCGAATTTCAGCGGAATCGACGGGTTGCGCTGCATCCGCGCAAGGGTGATCCAAAGCGACCCGAATACAGGTGCGAGTATGATTATGAAGCACGCATTGATCGACTGTAGCCAGCTGGCCGGCAATTCCCACCCGCCAATCATGCGGTCCGTTGCATCACGGGCAAACAAATTGAGTGATGATCCCGCCTGCTCAAATCCCGACCAGAAGATGGCCGACAGGATGAAGAGCCAGAAGATGACTAATAAACGTCGTTTCTCCAACCTTGTATGGTTCGTTAGAAGAAGCAGGTACACGAAGTAAAGAACGGCTACCACAATCACAGTATACCCTAATACCTGGGCAAGATCTTCCAAAGCCATGCGCTGCAAAAGCAGCCAGCCTGCTACGGCAATAACTACAAATGCGGCCACACAGACGATGTAGGTAACTCTCGTCTTTCTGGCGAGCTTAGCAGCGCTGTCCGTGCGCTTGAGCAAGCCTGCCCCACCGAGATACTTGGCACCCATCCGATACTGAATGAGCCCCAAAACCATGCCCAGTCCGGCCAGAGAAAAACCGTAATGCCAGTTGTACCCTTCGCCCAGCCAGCCCGTCAGAATCGGGCCAGCAAATGCGCCCAGATTTATACCAGTGTAGAACACTGAAAAACCTGCATCCCGCCGGGCTCCACCCTCCGGATAGAGATCCCCGACCATGGTGCTCACGTTCGGTTTGAGCAGCCCTGTTCCAATTACGATGAACATGAGCCCCAAAAAGAAACAGCCGTTGTCGGGCAATCCTAAAAGCGGCCCGGCCATCGTAAAGTGCCCCAGTGAAATGATGCAGCCGCCGACAAACACGGCCTTGCGCTGCCCCCAGATATTATCGGCTATCCAGCCACCGGGCAAGGCTAGCACGTAGACAAAAAAAGTGTACAGGCCATAGATGGCGCCCGCTTTGCCCGTACTGAACTCGAGCCCGGGATTGCCTTCCATAGCCGCCGTGGTCATAAACAGCACCAAAAGTGCCCGCATTCCGTAATAACTGAAACGCTCCCACAGCTCCGTGAAAAACAGTGTCGAAAGCCCTCGTGGATGTCCGAACCAGCGACGATCTAACAGATCCTGAGCATTGGATTCCATAACCGTGATCTTTATAGCTCGAGGCCAAAGATATGAGAATGGGTTCAGATCATTTATGCGGAATATTCCTATTCCAGCGTTCCTGATGCTGGGTCAGGCAGGGTATATTGGTTGGTTTGCCATGCTTCTTCTGGAAAATGCCTTGGCATATTGCCGCTGATACACACACGCCCCGCACCCATACCTGCGGAGCATTGACCTCAAAAGACATCGGTGAACGTGTCGTCCTCAAAGGGTGGGTGGACACACGGCGCGACTTGGGAGGTGTCATCTTTGTCGATCTGCGTGACCGTTACGGCTTGACACAGATCGTCTTTTCCCCGCAAGACAATGCAGCCGCGCACAATATGGCTGAAGGGTTGCGCAACGAATATGTCGTGTCAGTGACCGGCACGGTTCGGCACCGCTCGGAAGATACCATCAATCCCAAGATTGCTACAGGTCGCATCGAAGTGCGTGTGGATGATCTTCTGATTCTGAGCAAGTCCGATCCAGTCCCGTTCCACGTGTCGGTCCATACGCCTGAAAACCAAATCGCGAGTGAGGATCACAGACTCAGGCATCGCTATCTGGACCTGCGCCGCCCTGCCCTGCAGTCGCGTCTCATCACACGGCACCGCGTGTACCAGATCATTCACAAGTATTTCGACGAGCACGACTTCCTTGAAGTCGAAACCCCGGCGCTCATGAAATCCACACCCGAAGGGGCACGTGACTATCTGGTTCCAAGCCGCATCCATCCAGGAGCATTTTATGCACTCCCACAGAGCCCCCAGACCTATAAGCAGCTTCTCATGATCGCGGGACTTGACCGCTACGTGCAGATTGTGAAGTGTTTTCGCGACGAGGATCTGCGGGCCGACCGGCAGCCGGAATTCACGCAGATCGACGTGGAATTGGCTTTTGCCACCGAAGAAGGGATCTATGCACTCATTGAAGGACTTATGCAGCGGCTGTGGAAGGGCATTCTGGACGTCGAAATCCCCGTTCCTTTCATACGTGTTTCCTATGACGACGCACTTCGAAAGTACGGTTCCGATACACCAGACTTGCGATTCGGCCTCGAAATCATCGACCTCAGCACCACATTTGAAGGTACTGGCTTTCGCGTCTTTGACAGCACGCTGGCCAGTGGCGGACATGTGCTGGGAATGGTCGTGCCGGGCATGGGCGACCGGGGCCGGGGATATATGGACCGGTTGGACAGGATGGTGCGAAAGAAGATTGGCACAGGCGGCCTGATCTACGTGCGTTGGCCCTCCAGTGGCGATGCCCCCAATTGTTCTGTCAAGACACATGTACTGCCCGACTCCTTCGTGCAGCGCGCCATAAACGACTCCGAAGCCGCGGCGGGCGACCTTCTGCTTATCCTTTGTGGCGCCTGGCCAACTGTACAATTACAGATGGGAGCACTGCGCTTGCACATGGCCCGGGAACTTGACTGCGTGCCCGCAAATGAGTGGCGCTTTGCGTGGATAACCAACTTTCCACTCTTGGATTGGGATGCAAGGGAACGCCGTTACACCGCTGTGCACCATCCGTTTACGTCCCCGCAGCCGGAAGATGCGCATCTGCTTGAATCAGCACCCGGCCGCGTGCGTGCCCGAGCGTATGATATTGTGCTCAATGGACACGAAATCGGTGGTGGCTCCATTCGGATCCACGATCCCGGCCTGCAACAGCAGATGTTTGATGTTCTGGGAATTGGCCGCAAGGAGAGTCAGGATCGGTTTGGATTCTTGCTGGAAGCTCTCCGTTACGGCGCCCCTCCACATGGAGGCATAGCCATGGGGCTCGACCGGATCGTCATGCTCCTCTCGGACTCGGATTCGCTGCGAGATGTAATAGCCTTCCCCAAAACGCAAAGTGCACAGGAATCCATGTCGGGTACCCCCTCCACCGTTAGCGCGGCGAAGCTGAATGAACTGTACATCCAAGTGCGGTCCACCGTAAAATGACGGCCCGGTACGCCTCGCTCATCCACAGAAATTTTTCGTGGATGCACTGGGAAGCATTGATTCGGGTACAGGGCGTCACGCTGGACCGGCCAAGTGGCACGCACCATCCGGCGTTCCCTGAAATCGTTTACCCGATAGACTATGGTTTTGTCCGCGGCACCGCCAGTTCAGACGGGGCTGAAGTGGATCTGTTCGTCGGCACCGCCAAAAATGGACTTGTAGGGCTCATAGTAACCCGCGATTTCCGGCGTCGTGACCGAGAAATGAAACTCCTCTGGCAGTGCACGCCCCGCGAAATCTACTTGGCCCACGGATTCATAAATTTCGACCGCCACAAAATGGAGGGCACGCTCGTAATGCGCTATCCCATGCATTCCCTGTGGGCTGATTGACAACTTCGTGCCCGCCTGCGCGTTAGTAGTAGTCCGTGCATCCTTGTAGCGTTCTCTGACATGTTGATCCCGTAGCTCAGTTGGAAGAGCATCTGACTTTGAATATGGAGCCTCGTGCAGGGAACTGTGCGAGTGGAGGCTGCTGTATGCTGGAACGCCCTAAAGCCTGTACTACGCCGTCACGCGTGACAATGTGCAGGATAAATGGGTAATCAGCAGGCAACCTTGAAGGCGACACGGAGACACTGGCAGCCTTTTTGGCGGTGACGAGCCCTGCTTGCGTGTATCCCCGGAAACGCGTGCAGCCTTTATAATGCTGTATCCCGCTTGTAGCGGCTTCGAGAGAGCCCTCAGAGGCCATACGCAGCCCACCCAACCCCGGTACCTGCGGAAAGGGTGAAGAGATGGTCCAGACTACAACGACTGCATGAGGTGTAGTCGGCCGGTTAAAGTCGGTGTAGTAGGTTAATCAGAGGGTCCCAGGTTCGAGCCCTGGCGGGATCACCCCAATGGCCCGGGTGGCGGAATAGGTAGACGCGCTGTCTTGAGGGGGCAGTGCCCTTACGGGCGTGCTGGTTCGATTCCAGTCCCGGGCACTACCGACACCCGCTCTCTAATGCAGGATAAACGGGTGTTTAAGCCTTGTCGATTGGTTGCGCACTTGAGACGTCTATAGCCAAAGTGTGTGTTCCCGCAGTATTCCTTGGGCTTAGACAGGAAGGTACGCTCTGATCAATGGTGTTTATGAAGCCGGATTGGCATCAACCGGTCCAACAAGGAGGTAAAGGAGCAAATTTCAATTCCGACAGGGAGCTCTCGGGGGTATGCAACCGTTTTCATGTTTTGGATGCGCCCTCGGTGCGTCCAGGACAGACCTATCCCTAGATCGCCAGGAAAACCGCCCTTGCCATATAGATTATGGGCTAGGGCAAGCAGCGCATAGGCAAGGACCACATTCCTCGCTCATCCCCGATAACGCGTCTTGCGATACTACCAGAGAGACTTGACCACGCCAAACGCAGCTCCACCTTCGCCCGGGTCCGATTGGTAACCGTCCGGTGAAGTCGTTTTTTGCGTAAGCGGAGCGGTGTTGAAGGTTGTGCAGGGTACGGTTGGTCTTGGGGTAGAGCGGGCTGGTGCTACCACCGGCCGGCTTACGGTTGCCCCGGCCAGCGATGGGGCCGCCGTTCGCTTCGGTGCTGGTGGGGAGGCATCGGTAGGCAGGAGAGCACGTCCGAGTGCCCTTCCTGAGGATGAACCTCGTGCCGCTGGCCGGGGCCCACAGCGAATAGATCACCGTGGCCCGCTGCGCCGCCTTGTGCGAACCGGCGAACCGGTAATTCTTCCGGTCCACGGCAATGGGCCGGATCGCCCGCTCGACGACCTAGTGGTCGATTTCGATTTTCCCGTCCCCGGGGTACCGGACGCGCTTCGGCCCCCGCGTCCGCGTGTACCGCCCCGCCCGCCCCCAGACCCTCCGTGGCCCGCAGTCCTTCGCCTCCAGCCCAGTCCTCCAAGTTTCAAGGATCAGCTATGCCTCCGGTTGGCGCCCCCGGCCCCGCGCGTCCGTCGGGGCCAGCGCACAGCTGGCGCTCGATCGCCTACCACGCCTTGAGTGGCTCCAACACGTAACGGGTCCGCTCCGGCGCGTGCTCCAACGCCTGGTGGAAGGAACACCGCGCAGCCCCCCCCCCACCCCGTAGGTCGGGATCCCCGCGACCGGGTCCAACCCGTCGTACACCGCGT
>JAAXGT010000213.1:50401-71516 GCA_012271205.1 Rhodothermales bacterium | reverse complement strand
GCCGTGTGCGGGCCGGCCTTCAGCGCAGAGGCGGCGGGCCGCCAAGATCAGTCGTCCGAAACACCGTTACGGTCCAAAGTCTCCCCATCTTCAGCAGCGATCACACGCGTCACGTCTGCAATCGCATCCTGATCCCGCAGTCGGATAAGACGCACTCCCTGCGTATAACGACCCATCGTCCGAATCTCACCGATCGGCAATCGAATTAGCGATCCGTTCTGAGTCACAATCATCAGGTCGTCTGAATCCAATACACCCTTGATGGTTACGAGTGGGCCAGTTCTTTCGGTGACCAATTGTGTCACCACTCCCCTTGCACCCCGGGCCGTAAGTCGATAGTCCTCCTCAACAGACCGCTTTCCATAACCGTTCGCACTAATCGAAAGCACGTCGCGCCGCGATTCTTCCTCCATCACTATCATGCCCACAACGCACTCATTGTTTTCAAGGCGCATGCCGCGCACGCCGTGTGACACTCGCCCCATAGGTCGGACATCACTCTCCCGGAAACGAACGGCGCGTCCACCGGAGGAACCCAAGATGATCCGCCGGTTGCCATCAGTAAGCTGCGCTTCCAGCACTTCATCCCCTTCGTGCACCAGAATCGCTTTGACCCCACGGCGCCACGGATGCCGGAAAGCATACAACGGAGTCTTCTTGACCAGGCCCCTCCGCGTAGCCATCAGAACAAAGTGCTGCTGTAAGAAGTCGGGATCTCTGAAATCTTCTTTCCTTACGGCCAACACCGCCCGTATGCGGTCATTGTCCTCTATGGTAATCAGATTGCGGATACTGCGCCCACGTGCCGTCCGGCTGCCGGCCGGAATCTGAAAAACACGCAACCAATAGCACTGGCCGTGATCTGTAAAGATGAGCAGATAGTCATGGCTGTACGAGACAAACAGGTGCTCCAGGTAATCCTCCTCCCGCAGCGACCCGCTGCGGGCCCCGATGCCTCCACGCCCTTGGCTCTGAAATTCACTGGCCACCGTACGCTTGATGAGTCCCTGGTGCGATACCGTAACCACGACTTGCTTGTTGTCGATCAGGTCCTCGATCAAGAGATCCTCACCGCCCGCGTAATCGATCTCTGTACGGCGCTCATCGCCATACTTGTCACGCAACTCCAGAAGCTCGTCCTTGATGATCTGCATGCGGAGCGGCTCGCTGGCCAGAATGCTCGTTAGCCGCTCGATTTCACGACATGCGTCCTGGTACTCCGCCTCAATCTTCTTCCGCTCCAGTCCTGTCAGCCGTCTGAGACGCATTGCAAGTATCGCGTCAGCCTGCGCTTCCGTAAGCCATTCGTCCCGGCCGTGCGACAACTTTCCGAGTGGCACATTTGGCAATTCCAATCGATCACGCTGCGCGGCCGTCAATTCTTCCGGGAAAACGCCGTTAATCAGGCATGTACGTGCTTCTTCAGCTGTATCTGAATGACGAATCATCGTGATTACTGCATCCAGATGATCCAAGGCTATGATCAGGCCCAGCAGGATGTGCGCCGTTTTTTCCGCCTCGACCAGTTTGTGTCGCGTCCTCCGTGTCACGACCTCATGACGATGATCCACGTAATGACGGATTGCATCCCTAAACGTCAGCGTTTTGGGACGGCCACCAACCAGCGCGACGAGGTTTACGCCAAAGGTTTGCTGACACTGGGAATACTTGTAAAGCTTGTTCTCGACCACCTGGGGCACGGCATCTTTCTTGAGCTCGATTACGATGCGCATGCCGTCGCGGTCACTTTCATCCCGTAGATCGCGGATGTGCTCAATACGCTTGTCCCGAACCAGGCCGGCGATTTTCTCTACCAGACTGCTTTTGTTGACCTGATAGGGTATCTCCGTGATAATGAGTGCTTTCTGGCCTGGTCGCAACTCTTCTTCACCTATTCGGGCGCGCATAACTATCCGTCCGCGTCCCGTGTGGTAAGCCGCCTGCACTCCCGTATGCCCGTAGATTATGCCCCCCGTCGGAAAGTCTGGCCCGGGCACATGATCCATTAGCCCCAGCGTATCGATCTCAGGATCATCGATGTACGCAACAATGGCGTCGACCACCTCCGACAGATTGTGGGGTGGAATTTTCGTCGCCATGCCGACAGCAATGCCATCTCCGCCGTTCACCAAGAGGTTCGGCAGTGCCGCCGGAAGTACCGTGGGTTCTTCCAATGAGCCATCAAAATTCTCTTGGAAGTCGGCCGTATCTTCTTTAAGATCCCGCAGCAATTCTGCAGCCAGCCGCGTCATACGCGCTTCCGTATAGCGCATCGCTGCCGCGGAATCGCCGTCAACGGACCCGAAGTTGCCCTGTCCGTCTATCAGTGGGTAGCGCAGCGAAAAATCCTGCGCCATCCGGACCATCGTATCGTACACCGACCCGTCTCCGTGAGGGTGGTATTTGCCAAGGACCTCCCCCACGATACGTGCACTTTTCTTGTAAGCCGCCCCTGGTCCCAAGCTCAACTCACTCATTCCGTAGAGCACACGGCGATGAGCCGGCTTTAGTCCATCCCGTACATCCGGCAGCGCCCTCCCAACGATCACTGACATTGAATAGTCAATGTAGGAGGACTTCATTTCCTCCGTGATGTTGATTGACTTTATCCGGTCGTTCTCAGGCTCCATACGAAAGAATCAGGCAGGCCACGGGCCAGCGTGGGATGATGACAATTCGAGAACTGTGCTTTGTACACAACTGGACTAATCTACCAAATTCCGAACAATTCTGCTGTACATGATTGCAAATAAGCACTTTATTATTAATTACTTATGTCAAATGCGTATTTTGTATAAAGACGTCATACCCTCCGAAAAAGATTCTGGCGGCGAAGTATACAAACCGTCCCGCCGACGGATGTGACTCAGGCAAAGTGTCAGAGCAGCAATGCCTTATCCGCACCAGGAGATGTGCTCGCGGCCTGTTCCAGTAGCGGCGCAATGGCTGCCATGGCACGCTCGTCTACGTCTGCATCTGAAGGGACGAGCGGCAGGCGCAAATGCGGTCCAATCAGGCCAAGTCTGACCAGCATAGACTTGACAGGTATTGGATTGGTGTCGAAAAAGCAGGCGCGCATAGCGGGCAAGAGCATATAGTGCACTTTTGCCGCTCCTTCAATATCGCCTGCCAGACCACAACGCACGATTTCGCTCATAAGCCGTGGAAAGATGTTGCTCACCACCGAAATGACTCCATCTGCTCCCAAGGCCATGAAAAACAAGGTGAGTTCATCATCTCCCGCGTAAACCGCAAAATTCTTCGGGCGTCCTGCCATGATGTCGGTCACTTTGGCCAGATCTCCGGATGCTTCCTTGACACCAGCTACAGACGGCACTTCTTCGGCCAGACTTAGAATGGTTTCCGCTGTAGCATCAAATGCGGTCCGTCCCGGTACGTTGTACAGAATAATCGGGCAGGGCGCGGCCTCCGCAATGGCCGCCACATGAGCCTTGAAACCCGCCTGAGGCGGCTTGTTGTAGTAGGGTCCCACGACTAGGAGGCCGTCCGCACCCAACCGGTCCGCCTCTTGCGAGAAAGTGATGCTCTCCGCCGTTGAATTATTGCCCGTGCCAATAATCACAGGCACGCGGCCATTCACATGTCCAATCGCAAGCTCCACAAGCCGGCTGCGCTCTACTGGCGCAATCGTAGCGTTCTCGCCCGTTGTTCCTAACACAACGAGTGCAGCTGATCCAGCGGAAATCTGGCGATCAATCAGCCTGCAAAAAGCTGGAGGGTCGATTTCCCCCGAGCTTGTAAACGGTGTCACCAGCGCGGGTGCTGCACCCTGAAATATCATCTTTCCAACTTGGTTGAAGAGTGTTGCTAATTTTCACTAAACCAATCAGACAACATATCCTGCAGGGTAAACAGGCCTTGCCGCCCCGGAATCCACTCGGCCGCCTTCAAGGCACCCATTGCAAATCCGTCGCGGTTCTTGGCTTCATGCACGATGACTACCTGATCCTGCGGGCTGTCCAATATCACCGTATGGCGGCCAAAAACTGTCCCAACGCGGGTTGTGGCAATTTCCAGCTTGTCTGGCGCAAAATTGCCCGGCATTCCCCACGCGGTCTTGTACGGCAGATCATCCAGCAGGATTTGCGCGAGTTGAAGCGCTGTGCCGCTGGGTCGGTCTTTCTTGCCCGTGTGGTGCACCTCATGTAGGGCAACATCATATTCGGGGAGCTGATGCAGCAAGCGCCCCATTGCACGTGTTGCATGCAACATCAATTGTACACCAAGAGAGAAATTAGGACTGTGCAGTACGGCTGCTCCAAGCCGGCTGACCGTGTTCGCCACTTCAGGCAAATCATTCTGCCAACCGGTCGTACCCACTATGGCCGGAATTCTTGCCTCGCAGCAAATACGCAAGTGCTCCACCACCGCATCTTGCACTGAAAAGTCAATAGCGACGTCCGCCTCTCTCAGCTGGTCCGAAGACGTAAGCGGATGTGTACGGTTAAATCGGGCAATAACCGTATGCCCTTGGGCAGGTGCCAATGCTTCGACGGCAGCACCCATGCGCCCCATTCCAAGAAGGGCAATGTCCATGAGTTGGCAAAGAAAAGTGCCATTACGTAGGCACGTGTAAAGAGTTTATAGCTCCCCGGATGATTCTTGCAATCTTTACTACGGCATTAACTCCGCTGCCTGAATCAAGTCAGCTAGCAGGCCAGCAGCTGTCACGTCCAAGCCTGCCCCGGGACCCTGAATTATCATGGGTGTGTCGCAGTAGCGATCCGTATGAAACGCAATGACGTTTTCTCGTCCCTCCAGACGGACAAATGACGAAGTAGTGTCGACCGCCCGCACGCCAACATGCAACTCGCCTCCCTCCAACCGGGCCATGTAGCGAAGCCGTTTGCCCTCTGTTCGAGCCGTTGCGACACGGTCGTGCCAGTCGCTATCCAGTTCCTGTAAAGCCACAAACAGCGCATCTGCCCCCTCTACATGCAGGCCTTCCGGAAGCAGCGACTCCACATGAATATCCTTGCGCTCAACATTCATGCCTAACTCGCGCGCAAGTATGAGCAGTTTGCGGGCCACGTCTTCGCCACGCAAGTCGTCTGCAGGATTTGGCTCTGTAAATCCCAGTGCATGTGCCCGCTGAACGATGTTGGAAAAGGGTTCGCCCCTATCCAGACTATTGAAGACATAGGCCAGCGTTCCGGAAAAAATCCCCTCGATCCGGTTAATCTTGTCACCTGAGCGAGCAAGGTCCTTGAGCGTGGAGATCACGGGCAGCCCCGCACCAACAGTAGTCTCATAGCGGTACGATACTTCGCGCCGACGGGCCGCCCTCTGCAACCGGTGATAGAATGGCAGGTCCCGTGTATTGGCGAGCTTGTTGGCTGTGACAACCCCCAGCCCCAACTCCAGAAAATCCGGATACCGGGCTGCCACGTCCTCGCTTGCGGTCGCATCCACAATGATGAGGCGCTCCAATCGGCTGGCTCCAAGTTGTTCTACCAGCCAGTCGAGATTGGTAGCACGACCGTCTGCCAAGTCCTTCAATACCGTGTCCAATGGTAAGCCATCCGCATTCCACAGCATGGTGCGCGAATTGGCCAGCCCGACCAGCCTGAGATTCAACCTGACGCGCTCCAAAAGGTCCTCGTGCTGCTCCCGCATGATTTGTATCAACCTAGCTCCCACACGCCCCGGCCCCAAAAGGCAAACGTGGGCACGGATGCGAGCAAGTGGAAAAGCTTCGTGCAGGGCCCGCACGGCTCGGCGCACTTCATCGTCCCTGACGACCGCGGAAATATTCGTTTCTGCTGCCCCCTGTGCAATGGAAAGTACGTTTACACGACTGCGACCGAGGGTTGCGAACATGCGCCCGGCCAATCCAGGATGATGCCGCATTTGCGCACCGACGGCTGACACTACGGCACATCGCGGAATGGCAAAGATCCGGCTGACATCACCGCGTGCGAGTTCAGCCGCAAATGTGGCGCGCAGGACTTCCACGGCGGCATCTGCATCGCTTTCCCGCACCACCAGACAAATGCTTTGCTCGCTGGACGCCTGTGCTATCATCAGAATGTTAATCTTGCACTCGGCCAGCGACACAAATACGCGAGCAGCAATCCCGGGGACCCCCAGCATACCGCCCCCCTCCAACATCACAACCGCCACATCGCGGATCGTCGAAATGGCTTTCACACGCAAGTCCACCGCACGTGATTCGGAAGAAATCAGCGTGCCTGCGGCACTTGGGTTGAACGTATTCTTGATAAGTAGCGGGATGCCCAGCTCCTGCACGGGACGCATCGTACGCGGGTGCAATACGCGAGCCCCGAAGTAGGCCATCTCTGCGGCTTCCGTGTAGCTGAGCCGGGCCAGCGGAAAAGCCTCTGGCACGTCCCTGGGATCGGCGGAAAGCACACCGTCAACGTCGGTCCAGATTACGACGCGTTCCGCACGTAGCGCACGGCCCAGAATGGTCGCGGTATAGTCACTGCCGGATCGCCCCAATGTAGTCGTTGTACCATCAGCCGCTGATGCAATAAAACCCGTTATGACCGCGATGCGGTGCCGTGGCAAGTCCTGTAGGCTGGAACGAATGAGACGCACCGTTACATCATCATCCACATTGGCCTCACCGTAATTTTGATCCGTGCGAATGATCGAGCGGGCGTCTACATCAAAGGACGCTTCGCCTGCCGCTCGAAAAGCCGCAGCTATCATCGGGGCGGAAGCACGCTCACCAATGCTCATCACCGCATCTCGCGTGCGCGCCGTACACTCTCCAAGTAGTCCTATGCCACTAAGCAGCCGGTCTAATTCGAGCCACAACGCTTTGTGCTGTTCACATAATGCCGGCTGATCCTCCCTCCTTGTCAAAGCTTCGACTGCTTCCTGGTGGTGTTTGCGAATCGTCTCAACCAGCCCGTCCGGGATATCATTTGGGTTCAAAGCCGCGTCAATAGCCTCCAAGAGCTTGTCTGTGATGCCCCCCAGTGCAGACACGACCACCACGCGCTGCACATTCTCCGTGACATCCTGGACCAGACTGACCGCGCGTTTGATGTGCACCGGACTATTTACGGAAGAGCCTCCAAACTTGATTACGTGTACCGGATTATGCCCGGGCGACTGCCCCATCCAGAATCCCGATATAATTGGTTTTACTTCTTGCGACATGAACGGACAACCCCAAGTGCACCGGATATAAACCGGCCTAAGTTACGGCGCAGTACACTGGTCTGGAAAACCTGCCGGTGAAATATCTTTGTATGACTGGGTGCATCGGGCGTTGCAAGGATCAGGATTGCCCCCAAAAAGTTAGATCAGTCCGGATACCGGGGCCATAGCTCAGTTGGTAGAGCGCTTGAATGGCATTCAAGAGGTCAGGGGTTCGACTCCCCTTGGCTCCACGTATAGGGGTGCCTCAGTCATTGCTGAATCCGGCAAGGCTGAGGCCCCCTTTGTTTGTGGCAGGTATGGAGTAAACGCTTTATAGAGGAATACCCAAGTCGAGGCATTTTGCTGCAACCACCCGGCGTTCTGCAAAAAGCACCACCGAATCCTCATAGAGCCCCAGACGCGCTCGCATGTCCGGGTTGCGGCGCGAAATGATGACCGGTTGGGGCTGCGCTATACGTGCAGCCAAGTCATCCGTTGGGCCACAGGATCACGCTTGATGCTCTACACAGTCGGTTGGTCCGCCATGTCAGATCTGGATTGCCTTCGAGAGCGGTTTCCTCAAGCGATTGCACCTTCCCACGCCCTCCACCATCAGTAACAGCTGCCCGCAATCTACGCGT
This sequence comes from Rhodothermales bacterium, assembly GCA_012271205.1. Classification (GTDB taxonomy): domain Bacteria; phylum Bacteroidota; class Rhodothermia; order Rhodothermales; family Bin80; genus JAAXGT01. The sequence goes on along the minus strand of JAAXGT010000213.1, from coordinate 63,741 downwards.
TATTGGGGCGACCCTGCCTTCGGTCCACGACTGTTAATCCGGCTAATTGCTGAGATGAGAGTGGCGCCTTCGATGTGGTAGGCGGAGAATAATGGTTTTATTTACTGCATATTATGCGGTGAATAATTGGAATTACAATACTTATTGGATTTAACCACTGCCTAAAATGCGTAGATTATGAATTATATACATGAAAGATGAGACTGGCCGGCCTTCCGGTGGAATGAAAGTGCACTGGTAACCAAGCTGGCTGCGGTTCGTCATCATCAGGGACGACTGCTTGGACACATGGAGGACCTCGGATTGGAAATGCGTAATGACGAAACACTGCGCACTCTCACACAAGACGTAGTCAAGTCCAGTGAGATCGAAGGTGCAATCCTAGATAGCGAACAAGTTCGCTCATCCATTGCAAGGCGGCTTGGGATTGAGAACGAAGCTTTGACTCACGCAGATCGGAATGTCGAGGGCGTAGTTGAAATGGTGCTTGATGCGACACGCCACTATAACAAACCGCTAACAGCCGAGCGTCTGTTTGACTGGCATGCTGCAATGTTTCCAACAGGGCGAACCGGTATGCGCAAGATAATCGTCGGGGCCTGGCGGGATGATCGTTCCGGACCGACTGCAGGTTGTTTCAGGCCCATATGGACGGGAACACATTCACTATCAGGCACCGAACGCGAAACGGGTGGATACAGAGATGGCCACATTCATGGCTTGGTATAACCAGCAATCCGTTTTAGATCCGGTGATCCGGGCCGCTATAGCGCATTTGTGGTTTGTGTCAATTCATCCCTTCGAGGACGGTAATGGTCGCATTGGCCGAGCACTTGCGGATATGGTTCTGGCGAGATTCGAACGCAGCGCGCAGAGGTTCTACAGTATGTCAGCGCAGATCCAGCAGGAACGCAAAACCTACTACGAAATGCTGGAGACAACGCAGAGGGGCGGTCTTTACATTACGCGTTGGCTTGACTGGTTTCTGAGTTGCCTGGAACGAGCGTTCGAAAACGCACACGCAGCCTTGGCCGGCGTACTGTTGAAGGCGTACTTTTGGAGAGAGTATGCACAGAAATCATTCAATTCGCGTCAGCGCGACATGTTGAATCGCCTCCTGGACGAATTCGAAGGCAAAGTCACCTCGTCCAAATGGGCAAGAATTGAAAAATGCTCACCGGATACTGCACTGCGCGATATCAATGAATTAGTTGCCAAAGGAATTCTTAAGAAGGGCCCTGCCGGAGGCCGAAGTACCAGTTATTCACTTGCTACGCTTGGCCCTTAAAGGCGAGACGCTGTGCGGTGCCGGCTAATTCTTCACTCGACTGCCTGTACCAATAAATGATGTCTGCTAGCCGTAGCGCCTTACCTTGCGGACCAGGAATGCGTTCGTGCGGCCAGAAGAGTGATTGAAGCGCTGTAGTGCTCGGCTGACCTGCTCCATGGTGTACCGACCGGAGAGCAGCCGATCAAACGCCCATCAGACTACGGGTTCTTGTGCTGCAGCAAATGGCCAACAGCCAACCCTGTCAGCACTGGTACGACCAATCGTAGCATGGCATACCCAAAATGCGCCCAAGGACGGGGAAAAGCAGAGCCTCCTGTGTAACTTACGCATATTGCCGGTAGGCACTGACCTTCACTGAAACCCGGAAGCCTTTCCAATTCGCGGCAAGATGTAATGCCGGGTGCATTGCACCCCATGTGTGCGTACCATTCGGGCATAGACTGCCGCGAGACTAATCACATGATCAAGTTTCCTCTGCAAATCCTGACCTTCCGTGCACGGATCCTGACGTGCGTTGGACTCTCTGGCGTACTGCTTTGGTTGTTGGGGGGCTGTGAGAACACTGTGGTTGAGCCCGAACCGCTAACGGCGGAGGACATAATCGCTTCGGAGAACATAGTACTTAACCCCTCCGGCTACACGCCACTAACCGCTGAAATAACGCTCACTACCACGAAACCGGTGCAGATTGAACTGGTGATCGAAGGCCGCTTCGGTGCCGCCGGCACTGTACAACACCGGTTTCCGGAAACGGACACGTCCTTTGTCCTTCCAGTACTTGGGCTTTACTCTTCTACGGCCAACATCGTCGTGCTCAGGCTTTTTGAAGCGGACGGCACCCTGATTGGGGAAGTCAGCCGTACGATCGACACTGGGCCGCTGATACCCGAACTGCCGCGCATAACCGTGCAGGTCAATACGGGACGCAGGAAACCCGGAATGAACCTGGTCAGCTACTTCGGACACACCAACAGGGAGCTACCGCAAATCCCGTTTATCTTCGACAGTGAAGGGGCGATACGATGGTATGTAAACTTGGACGCCCATCCGGTTTTCGGTCACTTGTTTTATGATGCCGGTGTGGAGCGCCTTCAGAACGGCAATCTCTACTTTGGCGACGGAAGCAGCGGCCGCATTGCCGAACTGGATATGATGGGCCGCCTCGTCAATGAATGGCCGATACCAGGCTATGGATTTCACCATAATGTCCTGGAAATGCCGAACGGCAACTTCCTTGCCACCGTCAATAAGCACGGACTGTCCACTATCGAAGATCACATCTTGGAAATCGACCGTTCAACAGGCGCAATTATTCAGGTCTGGGACTTGCGCCAGTCTCTGGACAGCCGGCGGCGTGTCTGGAGCGGCAATGCACGTGACTGGTTTCACGGGAACGGCTTACAGTATGACCCGGATGATGATACTATCATCGTTTCCGGGCGCGTGCAGGGTACCGTCAAGCTCACTCGCAACAACAAAGTCGTGTGGATCCTGGCCCCTCACAGGGGCTGGAACCAAGCTGGGGATGGCACGGACCTGAGCACCAAACTGCTGCAGCCTATCGATGCCGACGGACAGCCCATTGCAGATCCAGAGGTTCTCGACGGCAAAACCAGCCATCCGGACTTTGAATGGGCCTGGTACCAGCATGCACCCGAATTTATGCCCGATGGAACACTGCTGCTCTTCGACAATGGGGAGAACCGCAATTACGGCGGTCAGCCGGCGTACAGCCGGGCCGTGATCTATCGCATTGACGAGCAAGCAATGACCATTCAGCAGGTATGGGAGTACGGCCGAGAACGCGGAGGCCAGACCTATTCCGGCATCGTGTCGGACGTGGATTACCACGTAAAGGAAAATACGGTTGTTTTCATGCCAGGTGCGATATGGGATGGGCAGGGGCCACATGGCCGGACAGTGGAGGTGGACTTTGATACTGGAGAGGTAGTCTACGAAACCGTCATTCGCAAAGCAGATCCTGCATCTGGCATTACGTTTCACCGCGTGGAACGCTTGCCGCTTTATCCGCTCCTCCAGTAGCGTACCCAGTTTGTGCACACCGGCAACTACACGCGTTTAGAACGCCCCTCGCTCCATCGTATACCGGCAACCTGTCCGGCTACGATACAATGGCCTTCCTGAAACAACATGGTTTTGCCCATGTGAGTACGACCGGCACTATCGAGCCGGCAACCCCACCTCTCCGGCGGGTTGGCATGCTCTTTGGCCGCCTGGGTTATAGGGCTTGCTCCGGCGGAGGTGTAATTCAATGCTTATCCTTGATCCGAATTCATTCTGAAAAACATGACGTTTCGTTACGCCCCGGTCGTGCTGGCCACCAGCCTTGCACTTATGTCCTGCTCTTCGCAGCGATCCGCAGAACTAGTCCCTCCGGCCTTTGCCCTATCGGTCACGCAAACGGCCACGCTTCCGATGCGGGAAGCGGCACAAAAGCTCCTTAATGCGCTAACTGATGTGCAGCGTACTGAGATTATGTTTGCTCTGAGCGACACGATTGCGCGCACCCAGTGGAGTAACCTGCCCAGTGCCATGTTTGAGCGGGACGGGCTTCGGACTGGCAACATGACCGAAACGCAGCGCATACTCGTGCATGACTTGCTTCGCGCCTCAACCAGCAGCCAGGGATACCTCAAGATCGCCGGTATCATGTGGCTGGATGACATTCTGCGTGAAAACGCATTGGCCCGTGGCGGCGGTGGGGGCGGCGGTAGGCGGGCACGCCTCATTGAAAGTTGGACAACCGAAAACTACTGGGTGTCCGTGTTTGGCGATCCGGAAAGTGATCCCCAATGGGCGTGGCTCATTACTGGACACCACCTCGCGGCCAGCTTTACTGTAAACGGTAATCAGGTTGCATTCACCCCGTTGTTTCTGGGGGCGGAACCCTACACCATTGAAAATGGGCCTTACGCGGGCTGGCGTGCGCTTTCGCACGAAGTAGAACGCGGATTTGCTCTCCTGCAGACCTTGGATGACGGCCAGCGATCAGTCGCCGTCCTCGGAAGTGATATTCCACGGGATGTGCTGGAAGGACCTGGTCGGCGAGCAAGCCTTGCACGCTTCGAGGGACTTAGCGCCAGTAAGCTGGGCGAACACCAGCAAGTGCTGTTCTGGTATTTGATTGAAGAGTTTGTGCGCAACGCCGAGCACGATGCGGCGGAGAACCACTTGGAAAAAATCCGCCGAGACGGTCTGGATCAACTGTATTTCGCGTGGATCGGACCGGTCGATAACATCTCCAGCCGCTACTACTACCGTGTGCATGGACCCTCAATCCTTATCGAATACGTGCGAGAGCGTGGAGTTGGAGGGGATCAAGGTGCGGCCAATCATATTCATACAATGGTGCGCGACCCCAGTAACGATTACGGCGAGGATTGGCTGGGCTTGCACTACCAGGAACATCATCGCCGATAAGGTAACCGCACTTGGGGACCGATGATGCTTGTGACTTAAGACCTGTCTAGCATGCCCCTGCTTGATATTCGTACTCAAACGGAACTACGTACCGGTGAAGCCCTTGTGCAGCACTTGAGCAGTTTCGAACTCAGGCCCCACTTTACAGCCGGTATATGGTTTTTTTCGCCGGCTGCCTCACGGTTCCATGCCAAATACGGGCCGGACCTGCCCATAGAAATACGCCTGGACATTGCCTCCTCCCTGAAGGACTATGGCCTGGAGGGTCTGGAAGCCCACTATCCAAACGAGATCAACGAGGAGAATCTGGATCTTTGGAAGCAGTTCGTACACGACACCGGCATTCGTCTTGTAACCGTCATTCCACTCCTCTTCTATGACGCGCAGTTCGAGTTCGGCTCCCTGTCCAACCCAGACAATGCCGTGCGTGATGGTGCTATTGCACGTACAATTCGCGCCCTCAAAATGGCCCGCGACCTTAACTGTGACTTTTCGGTGGTCTGGCCTGGCATCGATGGGTATGAGAATCCCTTCGGCCTCAATATGGCGGGACTGCGCCAGCGGTTCGCCGAAGGCCTAGCTGAAGCTCTTGACGCAGCCCCGGGTATGCGAATCGCATTTGAGCCGAAGCCCTACGAGCCGCGCGGACGAATCCTATACAGCCTGACACCGGAAGGCGTCCTGCTGGGACAGCAGGTGGAATCAATGCTGCGCAACACTGAAAACAGACGCCTCCTCGCAGATGGACACAAGCTTCTGTGTATGAATCCGGAAATCGGGCATCTCCTGATGGGTTTTGAGGACGCGGCCTATGCACTTAGCTGGCCCCTTTCGGAGGGGCGTCTGGCCCACACCCATTGGAACAGCCAACCACTAGGTAACTACGATCAGGATTTGAATGTCGGCCTTGTGTCACCGGAACAGATGGAGGCCGCCCTGTATGTGCTCAAGATGCACGGCTACAACGGATACTTCGGCCTGGACATCAATCCCGAGCGAATGCCGGTGGACGTGGCACTAAAGATTTCCATGGACGCTTTGCGCGCAGCCTGTGACCGCATTAATGCTCTGGATCATGCCCGAATCGTTGAGGCAGCCGAAAGCCCGGCAACGCATCGCGGATTCCTTGAGGCCTACATGGTACGCGTGCGGGCGCCACAAGGCACAATGCTCCGGCCATTGGAGGATGCAACCAGCACTGTAACATGTGAGCTGACGCGTTAATTGGCCATAGCCCGCAGATCGAAACGTGGGATGGTGACGCGAAAACGCTGGCCACCAGCGCGCTCCATCGTGTAGTAGCCTTCCATGGAGCCGCTGAGAGTTTGCAATACACTGTAGCTCTTATAGCTGTGTCCGCTACCGGACGCAATCAGAGGTTGCTTTCCGATGACCCCCGCTCCTTCCACCTCTTTGCATTCTCCTCCCTCTTCTTGGATGCGCCAGTAGCGGCGCAATAGCCTGACCGGTAACGGACCGTAATTATGGATCGATACGATGTACCCGAACACAAACCGTCGTTTGAAAAAGTCCGATTCATTGTCCAGATACACGGGACGGACGATTACGGTAATATCTTGGGTTGTAGCAATGTACGGGACCATGGTCGGCGAGTAGGCAACAACTGCTAAGGTACGGACTCTGCTCTTTTCCATGCACAGCCATTCGCCGCGGGGCCTTTGGCCAATCTCTGACACACGCTAAGGGCGTCGCAACCATCATTCAGTTTCATTGTATCAAAGCTGTTTGCTGTATAATCGTAGTGCGTGCCTCGAGTCCAACTCAATGTCCGCAAGCGTAGAGATTGCCGTTCCCAAACCCATCAAGCCTCTTTCCGAGGCTACGATTCTCTTCGCCGGGGACTCCGGCGACGGCATGCAGCTAACCGGCTCCCAGTTTACCCTGGCGACTGCGTTTGCACAGAATGACTTGGCCACACTGCCCGATTTTCCTGCCGAAATTCGGGCTCCAGCAGGCACGACCTACGGCGTCAGCGGCTTTCAGTTGCACTTTGGATCGGTCAATATTCGCACACCGGGAGATGAAGTTGACCTATTGGTCGCCATGAATCCGGCCGCGCTTAAGGTGAACCTTCCACGCGTGCGACGCGGCGGATCCATCATGATCAACGTCAATTCCTTCAAGCCGCATAATCTGAAGCTGGCCGGCTATGGCACTGTCAATCCCCTCGAAGATGAAACGACCCTGAAGGATTATCAAGTCTTTGAGGTCGAGCTGTCGCGCATGACCGAGGAAGCCCTCAAGGGACGTGGACTTGACAGGCAGGCTGTCGACCGCAGCAAGAATATGTTTGCGTTGGGTTTAACCTTGTGGCTTTATTCGCGCCCACTTCAACCGGCGATTAACTGGCTGGAGCAGAAGTTTGCCAAGCAGCCTGATTTGCAAGCGGCTAACATTCACGTTCTGAAGAAAGGCTACCATTACGGTGAGACCACCGAGGACTTCATCGCCCAGTACGAAGTGGCGCCGGCAACGCTGACACCAGGCGTATATCGGGCGGTTCGAGGAACAGAAGCCATCGCAATGGGCTTGGTGGCCGCATCCTCCCAAAGCGGGCTGCAACTCTTCTATAGCAGTTATCCCATAACGCCAGCTTCAGAATTGCTTCACCAGTTGAGTCGACACAAGAATTTCGGTGTAAAGACGTTTCAGGCTGAAGATGAGATAGCCGCCATTGGTGCGACGATCGGGGCAAGCTTTGGTGGCAATCTCGGCGTCTGTGCAACCAGTGGCCCTGGACTTACACTAAAGGCCGAAGGCATCGGGCTGGCCGTTATGATGGAACTGCCAATGGTGATCATAAACGTGCAGCGCGGCGGCCCCTCTACGGGCTTGCCTACCAAGACGGAGCAAAGCGACCTCCTGCAAGCTTTGTATGGGCGCAGTGGAGAAGCTCCGCTGCCCGTCGTAGCCGCGTCCACTCCGGGAGACTGCTTCTATGCAGCTTATGAAGCGTGCCGTGTTGCGGTACGGCACATGACCCCGGTTATTTTGCTGGCCGACGGATATCTCGCTAACGGGTCAGAACCTTGGCGTATTCCTCAGGTCCATGATCTGGATGAGTTTACGGTGGCCTTTGCCCAAAAGCCCAACCGCAAAGTGGAGGGTAAAGACGCATTCCTTCCGTACGTGCGCGAAGAAAGTACACTTGCGCGACCCTGGGCCAAACCGGGCACGCCCGGACTGGAGCACCGGCTGGGCGGACTAGAGAAAGAGCATGAGACCGGCAACGTCTCCTATGATCCCGAAAATCATCAGTTCATGACGCAGCTTCGCTCGGACAAAGTTGCGCGCGCGGCGTGGCATATTCCTGCCACCTCGGTTTACGGGGACGAGGAAGGAGATGTGCTGGTTCTGGGCTGGGGGTCAACTGAGGGCGCCATTCGGACCGCGGTAGACCGTATACGCGGGCGTGGACATAGGGTAGGCGCCATACAGTTGCGTTACTTGAATCCGCTGCCTCCGGATCTGGGGGCCATCTTGAGCCGATTCTCTCACTATCTGGTACCGGAACTCAACATGGGCCAGCTTATTCGCGTGCTCCGCGACCGCTTTCTGTTACCATTTGTGCCGCTGTGCAAGATTCAGGGGCAACCCTTTAAGGCCAGCGAAATCGAAGCCGCCATTGTTGCGCTCCCCGAAAACGCTTGATTTGATGCCACAACTTCCCCCCCGGAAACCTGCGCTGCCGCCCGGAATGACGCCGAAGCCACGCAAACTGGCACCCGGCACCGGCCCTCCCCGTCCCAACCGCAAGGCGTTTGCCAGTAATCAGGATGTGCGCTGGTGTCCCGGGTGTGGGGACTATGCGATTTTGGCGGCCGTACAGCGATTAATGCCGCAGTTGGGCATCAAGCGTGAGAACCTGGTCTTTATCAGCGGGATCGGCTGCTCCAGCCGCTTCCCGTACTACATGAACACCTACGGTGTGCATTCCATTCACGGCCGTGCACCAACTGTAGCCACAGGACTGAAGGCCTCGCGGCCGGAATTGGATGTGTGGGTGGTTACCGGTGACGGAGACGCTCTTTCCATCGGAGGAAACCACCTGATCCATGCCTTGCGCCGCAACGTAAACCTGCAGATTCTGTTGTTCAACAATCAGATTTACGGGCTTACGAAAGGCCAGTACAGCCCGACCAGCGAGATTGGCAAGGTCACCAAGAGTAGCCCCTACGGGTCTGTGGCGCAGCCGTTCAACCCTGTTTCGCTGGCACTGGGAGCGTCTGCGTCCTTTGTAGCCCGCTCGATGGACAGGGATGCCCGACACCTCACCGAAATACTGAAGCGAACACACACACACCCCGGCGGTGCTTTCGTCGAGGTTTATCAGAATTGCAATATCTATAACGACGGAGCATTCTTTGAATTCACCGAAAGAGCCTCAAAGGCACACCGCACCGTATTCATACAGCATGGCAAACCCATGCTTTATGACAACGGGAACCAAGGGATCAGACTCGATGGCTTTCGCCCGGTAGCCTTTGACGTCAATGAGGGCCCCTACGGAGTAAGCGACGCGGTCGTATATGATGAAACCAGTCTGGAACTCGCCAGCATCGTGAGCCGCATGTCACAGAGCAAGGATTTGCCGTGCCCGTTCGGCGTGTTTTACTGCGATGTGCGCCCGACCTATGAATACTTGCTCGCTAAACAGATTGAAACGGTGGTTGAGAAGCGGGGGCGAGGCAACTTGAGCGCGCTGTTGCATGCCGGCGACACTTGGGAAATCGCTTGATCTCGTGTTGCACGTGACAGCGCCCTGCGACGACCTTACAGCTCCTATTCCTGCCAATTAAACGCTTGATAGCGTGAAACTGGGCACTTCTTCTGTGGTGGTGGCTGCGTTTGTGGGCCCGGGTACGGTGCTTACGTGCGCCACAGCCGGAGTTGATTTCGGATACGCACTCGGATGGGTTCTGGTATTCTCCGTCGGCGCCACATTCATTCTCCAGTCGTTCACAGCGGGCGCAGGAATTCTCGCGGGCCAAGGCGTCGGCGAGGCCATGCGCGAGTTTTTCCAAGGTGCGGCGGTGCGCACCGTCGTGTTTGCGCTGGTGGTGCTGGGCCTTTGGGCTGGTACGGCCGCCTTTGAAACCGGTAATGTACTCGGGGCCGCCACCGGACTCGAAACACTTCTGGGCGGGACCGTTTCGCGTGCCTGGTTGATTTTGACTATCGGCGCCGCAGCCGCCGTGATGCTGGCCTTGCAACTGCGCTTTGTGATGCAACTCCTCACCGGGCTAGTGGCCTTTATGAGCTTGGTGTTTGTGCTTACTATGGTGCTCGCTCCCGTGGATTGGGCCCAGGCCACTCGGGGTTTGTTTGTGCCCCACATACCAAGGGGCAGCCTCGTGCGTACTCTGGCACTGGTGGGTACGACTGTCGTCGCGTACAACCTGTTTTTGCATGGCAGCGCCGCCAAAAAATACTGGGCCGGTACGGATCGTCAGGTGGCCTGGCGACGAGAGTTGGCCGGAATGGCCATATTTCTGCCGCTTGGGGGCCTGATATCCGTCGCCATTTTGTTTGCCGGTGCGACGCTGCAAACTGATACGGGCGTACGGGATGTAGCTTCGCTGGCGCCACTTATTGAGCCTGCGGCCGGATCGTTGGCGCGTATCTTATTTGGGCTGGGGATTTTTGCAGCCGGCATCACATCCGCTGTTACGGCGCCGCTGGCGGCCGCTTTGGGTGTACGTGAAATCTTCGGCTGGCCCGATGACACGCGGCACCGGGGCTTTCAAATCGTTTGGATTTCGGTACTGGGCACCGGCCTGGTCTTCGCGCTTTGGGGTCGCAATCCCCTTGAGATTATTATTGCCGCACAGGCAGCCAATGGCCTGCTGCTGCCCTTTATGGCGGGGTTCGTGCTGTACCTCACAACCCGCCAAGGCGCCGTGACACTGCCGAGATGGTATCTGGGATTGGGTGCGCTGGTAACGCTTATCTGTGCGGCGCTCGGCGCACGCACTTTGATGTGGGTCTGGGGACAGCTGGCATAGATACTCTTACGCCTCCCCCCACGCTTCCTTGAGCTCTTGCACGCGTCTGCGCTCCGTCCATGCTGAGATGTATATGGAGCCCTCGTAGAGCGCATACAATGGCACGGCGGCAATGATCATGGATACGGGATCAGCGGGCGTAATAATGGCACCCAGCACAAATGTACCCACGAACGCGTACTTGCGCGTTTTGCGCAGCCTTTCCGGCGTGGCGATGCCCAGTTTGGTCAGAATGTAAATTACCACCGGTAACTCGAACAGAAGCCCCGCTCCGAATGACCACCAAGTGATGCCGCTGAAATAGCGCATGATGTCGAAATCATTGGTTATGGTTTCGGATATGACGAACGAGTTAAAGAAGTGGAGGGCTAAGGGAGCAATGACGAAATAGCCAAAAAGAACTCCTATCACGAAAAAGAAGGTGGCAAAGGCGGCAATAAAGCGCATACCTTTTCGCTCAAGTGGATAAAGGCCCGGCTCGATAAACCTCCACGCGTAATAGATCAGAAATGGTGATCCGGCCACCAGACCGACGGCCACGACTATTCCGATAAGAGCAAAAAACTGGCCGGTGATCGTGCGGTTGAGCAAGTTTAAATCTTGCGCTTCAATGCCCAGTACCTGGTAGGTGATAAAGTTGGACTTGGCTGGCCCCATGAGTATGGTGTCGATTATCCAGTCATTGAAGATGCTCGCTACAATGACCATGACCACCACGCCAGCAATACCTTTGATGATAGTCCAGCGCAAGTCCTCCAAATGCTCCAGAAACGACATTTCGCTTTCGGGTGGGAGCTGATCCTCACCGAGTTCAGCGACTTCGCCCGGCTCATCTTTCTGAAGGGCCGTCACCGGATCATCCCTACGGCGTTTTTTCAGCAGGCGACGCCAACTAAATTTCATCCCGACAGGCTGTTCTGGCCCTATTCAGGCCGAATCTGAACTGGCGCCACTGCTCGTGCCCTGATTCAGTTCCAAGAGCGAATCCACCCAAAGCCCTTCCTGCTCTAGGCGGTGGCGTCCACGGCTCCATGTAAACTCAAAAATGGACATAAATCCGACGACGTTGAATCCGTCTTCCCGCAGCAGGCGGAGTGCACTGAGTGCATTGCGGCCGCTATTCAAGATGTCGTCCAGCAGCACGACTGGACTGTCACGCTCGATCGGCCCTTCCACCTGCCGCTGGCGCCCGTAGGGCTTGCGTTTCGGACGCACAAAACCGCCCATGAGCGGCGGATAGCCGGGAGCCGCCACCGCGGCACATACCATGGGGTACGCACCAAATCCGTAGCCCGCCACCTGAGTAATGCCCGCTGCCCGGAGCCGGGCCGCCAGTTGTTCCCCGACCTGACGGGCAATCGGTCCCCGCAGCATAGGAATCCGGGTATCCAGAAGCCATCCGACCGGATTCCCGTGCGAGTCCGTAAGGTGCTCCTGGTCCTTAAGCACAAGCGCCAGATCGTACAGCTGCTGGCCCAGATAGGCAATGATCGATGGCTGTGACGGCATTCAAAGTTGGGAAGCCATTGAAGACGGCTGGTCACATACCAAGCATAAACCCTGCATTCGCATGGCGGTTCAGCAATGCGGTCACACCGTCACGAAATCATATAACGGATGCGCATCGCACAGCGCTCGCACTTCGCCACGGACCGCGCGGCTGACATCTGTATCCTGCAGCGCCTGCAACACACGATCTATGAGGCCTACAACAACTTTAAAGGCTTCTTCACCAAAGCCGCGTGTGGTCAAGGCCGCGGACCCTAGGCGGATACCGCTGGTGACAAAGGGGCTCCGATGGTCAAAGGGCACCATGTTCTTGTTCACGGTGATTTCGGCGGCTTGGAGGGCGCGCTCCGCGTCACGTCCGGTCATGCCCCTGTTGCGCAAATCAACCAGGATGAGATGGTTATCCGTGCCGCCGCTTACAACATGATATCCGCCTTCCATAAAAGCCTCGGCCATGACGCGGGCGTTATGCTGCACCCGCCAGGCATACTCCTTGAATTCCGGTTTCAATGCTTCTCCGAAGGCAACCGCTTTGGCTGCTATGACATGCATCAACGGACCGCCCTGGGTGCCTGGAAAAACCGCACTGTCCAAGAGTTCACTCATGCGTCGCACACGGCCGCTCTTAGGGGCTACCTTGCCGAAGGGGTTTTCGAAGTCGCGTCCAATAAGCAGCATACCTCCCCTCGGTCCGCGCAATGTCTTATGCGTCGTGGTCGAAACAATATGGGCATGCGGCAAGGGATCGCTTAGAACGCCCGCCGCGATCAGTCCCGCGGGATGCGCCATATCCATCCACAGGAGCGCCTCTACTTCGTCCGCGATGGATCGAAAAGCCGCATAATCGAAATCCCGCGAGTACGCACTGGCACCAATGGAAATCATGCGCGGGCGCACCCTGCGGGCGGTGTCACGAACGCGATCCATATCGATGCGTCCGGCCAGGGAACCATCCTTTTCGACGCCGTAGTATGCCGGTTTGTATAAGATGCCGGAAAAATTAACCGGGCTACCGTGGGTAAGGTGGCCACCGTGGGCCAGATCGAGACCAAGGAAAGTGTCACCCGGTTTCA
>JAAXGT010000213.1:17658-50333 GCA_012271205.1 Rhodothermales bacterium | reverse complement strand
GTGCGTGCCAGTTCTTCGGCCTCGTCCACAAATGTGCATCCACCGTAATAGCGACGCCCCGGCAACCCCTCGGCATACTTATTTGTCAACGGCGACCCCATGGCCTGCATGACGCTGCGCGTCACGAAATTCTCAGAGGCAATCAGTTCCAACCCATCGTTTTGCCTTTGCGCTTCGCGTGCGATGGCCGCAAACACTTCCGGATCTTGTTCCTCGAGGGTGTGCATGGAAAAACTACAAGGCCCACTTACTCGCTGATACCCATGGAAGCCCCTGGGGCCAGCATCGCATAGATTAGAATATTGGTTCCCATTTGCAGTGCACGCTCCCGGACTTCCGGTGGATTGTCATGCACCGATTCAGGTTCCCAGCCGTCACCAAGGTCGCTCTCATAGCTGTAAAAGACACAGAGACGTCCGCTGCTGTCAAAGAGTCCAAAACCTTGGCTGGGCTGGCCATCATGCTCGTGTATTTTTGGCAATCCGTTCGGGAACGAGTAGTGCGTGTGATAGATCGCGTGATCAAACGGCAATTCGACAAAGGACTGTTCCGGAAACACCCGGGCCATTTCGCGGCGAATGGGTCCGTCCAGTCCGTAGTTGTCATCAATATGCAGAAAACCGCCATACTCCAGGTATTGGCGCAACTGACGCACTTCGCGGTCGGAAAGTACCACATTACCGTGGCCTGTCAGATACAAGTACGGATAGGTGAAGAGCTTTTCGCTGCTTAACTCCACCACGTCCGCACGGGGCACGACAGGCAGTAAGGTGTTGGCTCGCACATATTGAAGCAGTTCGGGCAGGGACGCCTCATCGCTGTACCAGTCACCCCCGCCGTCGTACTTGACACGAGCAACGGTCACTGACGGCTCCTGGGCTGCGCAGGGCAGAGCAATAAACAGGAACAAGACGAGAAAATGCCGCATGGATGTCTCTAAGGCCGCTCGTTAGACTTTGAGAATAAGCAAAGGTTTGGGCAGCAAAAATGAATGGACGGAAATGTATCCCGTCCAGCAGTTCTTCGTACATGAGCCATACCCGAGCAGGTTTATCACTCAACAAGAAAAACATTTGTACCATGAACCGAAGTTTTTTGGTGGGTCGCTTTCTCACCAGCCATGCAGGGGCCTTCCGTTACAGGAACCGGACTATTGGTGATATCGAACACCTTTCACCTGAAATATTGGAGGACCGCTTCCATCGCCGTGCGCTTCGCTTTCATGCGGCACGGCAACGCTACTCGCTTTCCATGCAGTTGGCGTTGAGTTTGGCGCTGTTAGTCATTATAGGCGCGTTCAACCTCGATTTTCGGCCGAGAAACTCGGTGCCACTGGCGGCTTCCGCGCAAGAGGTTGTAACCGTACAGGAGATCATCCAGACGCGCCAGATCGTCAAGCCACCGCCGCCCCCACGGCCTCCCGTGCCGATTGAAGTTCCAGATGACCTAGTGCTGGAAGAAGACGATTTAGATTTGGATGCGAGCCTTGACCTGACAACGACACTCCTTCCGACGGGACCTCCACCGCCAGACGAAGAGGACGAATCTCTAGAGGACCCATTTGAGATCTTCGAATTCGTGGAGGAAATGCCGTCCATCATTGGTGGCCAAGCCGCGTTGATTGCTGCATTGGAGTATCCGATTGTTGCGCGGCGAGCCGGCCTTGACGGCACCGTAATTGTACAGGTCGTTATCGGGCCCGACGGGATGCCGTCCGAGCCAGCCGTCGTTCGCAGTGCACACGAAATCCTGGACGAGGCTGCAGTTGACGCCGTCATGCAGCTGCAGTTCAACCCAGGGCGGCAGCGGGGGCGTGCGGTACGTGTCTACCTGGCAATACCGGTACGCTTCAGGCTTACCTGAAGCTGATCCCGCTCGAGAAGTGCCCGGGCGTGACAAAACGCGTATGATACTCGTACCAGTCCCATGGATATCGCTGGTAGACTGGATCATCCTCTAGTGCGCCCGGTGGCATATTGTATGTCGGCTGGTCGTGAGCCGGCAGCGGGCGCAGGGTTGTGGAGAATGTCGTGTTGTAGTCGCCATCTTTGACCCATCCGTCTCCGATCAGAACATAGTCGCGTATCCATCCTTCGGCTGCGGCCTCCACTTCACCGAATGTCAGCGCGAGCTCATCACCGGCGTTCATTATCACGTACCGGTCGTCAACCGACTCAAGCAGCGGGTTGACATCGCCAAAACGCGTGTAATAGCCCACCAGATCTCGCCAGATCTGTGCGGTGCCGTTTAGTGTGTCGTACGCGGGCAATTCCGGCGAAGAGCGGTCGGCCTCCCGGACCACGGAATATCCGCGGTAGCGCAGATCAGCTGTCGCAGGTACGATGCGCTCAATGCGGGGCTGCGCGGAAGACTTCGGAGCTGTGTGAAGCGCATCCCAGTAGATTTCCATATTGGTATGTAACCGCAATCTGGACGGTGTCCCGTGGGCGAATGCAGGCTGCAGATCGATCAGAATGGTTTTCGATTTGCCACTCGGGAAGCCCAAGTTGGCATGCACTGTTTGCCAAGTGCCGTCCGGTTGCAGGGCATCCAGTCGCAGCCCTTGTGGCGGCATATGCTTCCCGTGGCTGATGGCTACATTAATGGAGCTGTCGGTCGGCCGAATCCATCCGCGCGCCAGCAGCCAGGATTCAGGAGACATATCGTCTTGGAGTGCGAATTCCACAAAGTGTTCGCGGGTGATGCCTTGGTAGTCCCCTCGTCCAAAAAAGTCCAGATAGCGTTCGTCTATAGCGAGGATATCGGCCGTGACCTCACGCCCCGTATCATCCCATGCCCCAGCTACAGGCCGGCTTTCGCCAGTTACGTGTACCTTTAGTTCCGGAGGTGGAAAGGCAAAACGCTCGTCCACATAAATCTCCGTACCGACCGGGTGATCTACCACCATCAGAGCCACATAGTCGAAGAAATGTGTCTCCCAAAGTTCTCCGGTGATGCGTACGTCATACCGGCCATCTTTTGGTTGGAGCTGATCCCCGCGTATCTTGACCCAGTCCTCGGTGGTCATGATACCGGCAGTTTCCTGGGCGTTGATACGTAGACCAAGCGGTGATCGCCAGATGAAGTCGGTCACAAAAACCATACGGTCACCGTTCCAGGTAAACAGCCACGGACAGGAACCCTTAAGTCGCTGTTGTGCACTCACTACTTGATCTGATAGCAGATCAAACTCCGCCTGTACCGACCCGTTTGGCCAAGTAATCCGTGCCACATCTGCGAGTGCGTTATTCCCCAGTCCAAAATGGACAACGGGCTGCGTAATACGCTGTTTTTGATACAATAGTCCGGCACGAAGCTCAACCTCACCGCCAATTCCGAAGGAGTTGATGCGTTGATCACCTACGGCTTGGGCCGCGCGCGGCCGGATTTGCTTCCAATGATAATTCATGGTCGGATATACAGCTACGCGTGCAGGCTGCTGCTCGCTATCGAGCCCTATAAGGTCTAACTGCCCTGCATCACGAATGGCACTCAGTGCAAAGACGTGGATCGGGATTGCCTGCGGCAGCGCCTGAAATGCATACGCTTCATTCTGCAACCAGATATGGGCCTGCGTCGGCGTCGCAACAATAAGATCAACCCCGCCATTATTGTCGAGGTCTGCCACATGTAGCTGCGCTTCTGGTTCGGGAGCGTTCCAAGAGACCAGACGCTCCAAAGTCATGGGATGGCCCAGCGTAAACCGCCATACTTCGCCATCCTGACGCAGGACCAGGAGATCCATTTTTCCGTCGCTGTTGCTGTCGGTGGCCGTAATCGCCAATGCGGCAGACGTTTCAGCGGGCACGGGTATGGGTATGAATCGACCTTGTCGTTCGTTACCCATAATGTGCAATTGTCCTTTACCGTCTATCATCACGGCGTCAGGGTCACCGTCCGAATCCAAGTCTGCCCAAACAAATCCTGTCAGGTCTGGGACCTCAGGAAACCATGTCGCCGGCGTAAACGAGCCATCCCCGTTGTTGCGTAACGTGCGGACAGCGCCGCCAGGAACGCCCAGCACCAGGTCCACGTCGCCTTCCAAATCAACATCCGCAACCCATACCCCGGAATAGCGTGCGTTTGTGACTGCCGGTGCCAAGCCCAGCGTCGCTGTGACATCAGCAAACTGCTCTGTAGAATCCTGCCGCACGAGACGAAGTCCACGGGCCCCCGCCAGAACGAGATCCATCCGAAAGTCAAAATCATAATCAATTCCGACTGCGGCATGAATACCCGCAGCCTGAGGGGACGCCCAAGCTTCTTCTCGCAGTGTACGCAATGAGTCTGCGTCTGCAAAAAAGATAGCGGGCAGCGCGTCGTTTCCCAAGGCTATGGTCGAGATCCAAGACTGTGGCGGCATTGCGGTTGACACGAACCGCTCCATTACGAATTCCATCTCAACGTCTGGAGGGGACGGTGTAGCCACCGGCATAGCCAGGCGCTCAAAATGCGTAAGGGGGTCACCCACCTGCTCGATTGGCACGCGAAGCGTAGCCAAATCCTGACGATACACGGGCTCACTGAGGAGCACGTTACGCAGGAACGCCAGCTGCATGGTTACTCCCCGTGGATCGTTTGATTCTGTTGCAGCACGCAGTGCTTCCAGTTGCCCAGCAACTTGTTCACCCCAAATCGTGCGCGTGTTCATCGCTTCCAGCAGCGCATCGGTTATTCCACCCTGATTAACCGCCTGCTGCGCCTGATCAAGCAGCACGACCATGTTGCCCGGCACCAGAACATCAAGTTGCGCCAGAAGGCGCATGGCCTCATCGCCTTCGCCCTCGAGTGCACTGAAGAGTGCATAGACAGCCTTCACATTTGTTGAATCGCTGGCCACGGCCCGGCGCAAGTATTTAACGCCGGCATCCGTTCGTCCTTCCACAAAGGCGGCGGCAGCGGCCAACTGCAAAACGGGACTACTGGAGTCATTTTTCTCCAGAGCAGTGGCCAGGTGTTCTCTTGCCTCGGCGAACTCGTTGCGGCGAAGTGCCAAAAGCGCGCGGTTGGCCCAAGCTGTGGGTTCATCAGGTGCGAGATCGGTTACGAGTGTGAGCTTAGCTTCGGCTCGCAATTCTTCACCGACTTCCATTGCCGCCACCCCGTTATAGAATGCACTCACAGCTTCGAGATAGTCATCGGAACCGGGCTCCGGTAAACCGCTTCCTCCGCAGCGTGCAAGAAGCAGCACAAACACCGGAATCCATATTGAGCGATGCAGCATAGACTATATAAGTTCGGTTCGATCGGGCGCGTTTAATGCATGGCTTTATACCAAGGTTTTCAATTGCTTTCCCAACCTGTGCAATACCAACTCAACCCCTTGCCCATCCTCCGGGAATATGAGGAATAGTCAAATTCCAATTTACAGTACAATTGGGACTTGACTACTCATTGCGTACGCGTAGAATAATTTTCCCCGTATTCAGGTTTGATTCCATACGGGTGTGAGCCAAGGTCACCTGCGCCCAATCATAAACGGAGTCAATGATTGGACGTACCACCGGCCGACCATTACTATCCTCAAACCGGATCTCAAGAGCCCTCAGCAGGGCCTGCTTGTAGGCTACGCTGCGGTTCCTAAGCGTTGAGGCGTGCACGGTCGCGCGTTTCGCAAAGAGTTGTCGCAGTTGAACGTCCCGAACCCTGCTGCCACCCATCATGGAGAGCAGCACGAGGCTGCCATCCAGTGCCAGTGCACGCAGATTGCGCTCAAAGTAGGCCGCACCAATGCAATCCACAATCAGATCAACCCCACGCCCGGCCGTCTCATTCAATACCCGGTCTGCAAAGTCCTCGGTCTTGTAGTCGATCGCCACAGTTGCACCCAGTTCAAGGCACCGGGCGTGTTTTGGCTTGGAGGTGGTAACAAACACCTTTGCTCCCATTCCCGCCGCCAGTATGGTCGCAGCGGTGCCAACACCACTGGCTCCGGCGTGAACAAGCACTGAATGCGTCTCCGTATTCAGCCGACCCAAAAGGAACAGTGCCTGATACGCCGTCGCCCACGCCTCCGGAATGGCGGCGGCCTCTGTCAGCTCAACATGGGCCGGGACCGGCATGGCCTGAACTTCAGGTACGGTCACGTATTCTGCATACCCGCCCCCGGTGAGCAAGGCCATGACCTTGTTGCCCGGCTTCCAGCGTTTGCAGGCGTTGCCCACGGCCTCGACCATTCCGGAAGCTTCCAGTCCCAGAATCGGACTTGATCCCGGTGGTGGCGGGTACCTGCCTTGGCGTTGCAAAATGTCCGCGCGGTTAAGCGCCGTTGCCCACACGCGAATCAGTAATTCATCCGGCCCTGGTGCCGGCTGAGGGATCTCGCCCAAGTAAAGCCCGCTCGCACTAGCGGGCTCGTCATACAGAACTGCACGCATAGAATACAAGGCCGCTTGATAGTACCTCCAACGCAGGCAGACCTGCAGAGTCCCGGTCTTGAACGAAGTATGCAGGCAATTCGTACGACCGCCGCATAAATGCCGCTTCCAATGCCTGCGCCTGACCTTAGAGTACAATTGTCCGAAGGGCGCACGTGTCCGATTTACTTTGCGCCGCTGACGGACGTCCCCCCGCTAATGGAAACCGAAGGGCTTTCTCGGGGCCGATGTGTGGTAGTGACCGATGAGCATGTAGCCGAACATTACCTGGCCTCACTAACGAAGGCCCTTGAGCTAGGTGGATGGTCGCCATTGGCAATTACGCTGCCCGCTGGCGAACAAATCAAATCGCCTGGACCATTACAGCGAATTTATGATACAGCCCTTCGCGCCCGCATCGACCGCACGACACCCATACTGGCACTTGGGGGCGGCGTAATCGGGGATTTGGCAGGCTATGCTGCAGCCACGCTGCTGCGCGGACTCCCACTTGTGCAGTTACCTACCTCGCTGATCGCTCAGGTAGACAGCGCAATAGGTGGCAAAACCGGCATCAACCATACCACTGGCAAGAATCTGATCGGAGCTTTCTACCAGCCACGTCTGATTTGTGCGGACCTGTCTAGCTTAGCCACGCTTCCTGAACTTGAATGGACCAGTGGGCTCGCCGAAATAGTCAAACATGCGCTGATTGCCGGTGAAACACTCCGGGTGGATCTCGAGCGTAACTGGACGCAGCTGCTGGCCCGGGAGGCCGCCGTCGTGCAAACAATCGTACACAAAGCGGCGGCCGTCAAGGTCGGGGTTGTAAGCGAGGATGAACGGGAGGCATCACGCCGCATGATTTTGAATTTCGGGCACACCTTCGGCCACGCTCTCGAGCGCGTGGCTGGCTATGGACACTTCACGCATGGAGAGGCAGTGGCCTTGGGCATGCGCGCGGCCCTCAAGGTATCACACTTGGTACACCCCGACTTGCCACTGCATAGCTTGGATCGCCTAGTACAGCAAGTACCGATCCGCCATTCAATAAGCGATTTCCCGATAAATACGCTGATGAATGCCATGCGATATGACAAGAAAACTGCCGGAGAAGTACTGCGATTGATACTCTTGAAGCGGCCAGGCGAAGCTTACGTGACGGGTGCGGTTACGGCGGACCAGGTTGCCGCCGGCTGGGCATTCGTGCACGGAGCATAGCGGCACATTGCCCCATCCTCAAGAAAGCATCCGTACCATACTGGCCCTGTGCAACCATAACTCAATGCGTCCGATGAAACGTCTATTCTCCACGCTTCTGGTAGTGCTGACCGTTGCGCCTGCTCTGGCCCAACCCAATGTAGTGCTGATTCTCGCAGACGACTTGGGCTACGAGGACCTCTCGAGTTATGGCGCACCGGATTTGCACACGCCTGCGCTAGACAGTCTGGCCAATTCCGGCATGCGGTTTACGCAGTTCTACGCAAACTCGCCAGTATGCTCTCTGACCCGGGCCGCCCTGCTATCCGGGCGCTATCCATCCATGGCCGGTGTCCCCGGCGTAATCCGTACCCACGCGAGTAACAATTGGGGGGCACTGTCTCCGGATATAGTTCTCCTTCCCGCCATGCTGCGACGTCGGGGATACCATACGGCGATGGTCGGCAAATGGCACTTGGGACTCAGCGCACCCGATCGTCCAATTGACCGCGGCTTTGACCATTTCGAGGGTTTTCTGGGCGATATGATGGACGATTACTACACACACCAGCGCCACGGCCTCAACTACATGCGCCGCGGCAGTCAGGTCATTGAACCCGCAGGGCATGCCACCGACCTCTTTACGGAATGGGCGGTACGTTACATTGAAAGCCGTACTATTTCCTCTGCGCCATTTTTCCTTTATCTCGCTTACAATGCACCCCATACGCCTATCCAACCACCTGAATCGTGGCTCAACCGCGTGAGGGAGCGCAACCCGGAAATGGAGGATGCCCGGGCTCGACTGGTAGCTCTTATCGAACACATGGATCATGGTATAGGACAGGTCCTGCACGCACTCACGGCCAGTGGGTTTGCAGACAACACCCTGGTCATCTTTGTAAGCGACAATGGTGGACAACTCAATGTCGGTGCCCGCAACGGCCCCCTGCGCAATGGCAAGGGGAGCATGTACGAGGGAGGATTGCGCGTGCCGGCCATCGCCGCTTGGCCGGGTACAATCACGGCTGGCAGCACGTCGATGACAGCGCTCTTGACCATGGACATATACCCGACTGTTCTGGATGCCATCGGCGTTCCCCTCACGCATCTGATCGACGGTACCAGCTTCCTGCCGACACTGCAGGGTGAACTACAAGACCTGTCCGGCCGCGTGGTCTTTTTCTCGCGACGGGAAGGAGGCCTTCGTTTCAACGGTAAGACTATTGATGCAGTCCGGCACGGGCCTTGGAAGCTGTTGCAAAACAGCCCGTTCGCATCAATGGAGCTCTACAACCTGGACCGCGACCCGATGGAAACCACAGATGTGTCTCAAGCTGAGCCGGAGGTCTTCAACCGCCTTGCTGCGGCACTGCGGCGCCAAATCCAGGAAGCGGGGAAGGTGCCTTGGCAGCAGCGGTAATACCCGGGTTGGAATTGCTTAGATTGGCCAATATCGCCGCATACTTCACATTTTCATGAGATACGTACCAGTTTGCCTCCTGGGATTATTTATTCTGATGGGCTGTGGCAGCAGAAGCAGTGATGCCCCCTTGACTGCAAGCAAACTCTTTACCAGCGGAGCTGTGCTCCAGCGCAATACACCCGTACCAGTTTGGGGCAAAGCGCCGGCCGGAGCGCAAGTCTCCGTTGCATTGGATGACGCTGTGCAAACGGTGCAAGCAGAAAACGACGGCACATGGCAGGTAACCCTTGAGCCGCGTCAGGCCGGCGGTCCACACCGGCTCGTGATGGCTGCCAGTGCAGATACACTGATCGCCGAGGATATCTGGTTCGGGGACGTGTGGATCGCATCTGGACAGTCCAACATGGAGTGGACGGTAACCCAGTCCCATGATGCGGAGAACGAAATTGCGGCGGCCGACGACCCCTTGCTGCGTCACTACAAAGTACCGCGCACTTGGGCCTACGAACCTGAGGATACCCTCGCCGGTGGAGAATGGCACTTTGCAAATCCAGATCGCGTGGGCGCCTTTTCGGCAGTAGGTTACTACTTTGCAAGAGAGCTGAGGGCCACGCAGGACGTACCTATCGGCATTCTCAACACCTCATGGGGGGGCAGTCGCATTGAGGCTTGGATGACTCCCGAGGCACTGCAGACCACGCATGAGAACATTCAGTCCATGATGGCCGCCATGCGGCAACGGGCTGATAGCCTCAGCCAACACTTTAAGGACACTTACGGGGCGTCGGATACCGCGGATCCCGGATTTCCGGACAGTGTGGCAGTCTGGGCCGATCCAGACCTGAATACTGCAAACTGGATCGACATACCTGTTCCCGGGATCTGGGAAGACGCCGGCGTGACCGACCTTGACGGCATCGCGTGGTATCGGACCACCGTTATGTTGTCTAAAGAGGCCGCTGCTGCCGAAGCCATGCTGCATTTGGGCACGATTGATGACCGTGACATGACCTGGATCAACGGACAACTCGTGGGCGAAACGTGGGGTGTGCGCCGGATTCGGGCGTATCCCGTACCTGCGGGTGTCCTGCAGCCGGGCGAAAACACGATCGCAATCCGCGTGCACGACTTTGGAGGACGCGGAGGCATGGCGACCGATGAAGGCGGCCTGGAACTTGTGGCCGGCGGTGAAACGATACCACTAAGCGGCACTTGGAAGTTTCAGGTGGGTCAATTCGTCGTCAATCCGGTTGGCAATCCCAATCAGCAGCCCACCCTGCTGTACAACAAGATGATTCATCCGATCCTGTCGTATCCCATTACCGGATTCATCTGGTACCAGGGTGAGTCAAATGGAAACAATCCGGAAGACGCGACGCAATACGCCGTGCAATTCCAGAATATGATTAGTCTCTGGCGACAACTTTGGCAAAACGAGCGCGCACCGTTTCTCTTCGTGTCGCTGGCGAATTTTCGGGCAGCATTGGAAGAACCGGCCGAAAGCAACTGGGCTATTCTCCGCGAATCGCAGTCGGCTGCGCTTGAACTGGAAAACGTTGGCCAAGCCATAACGCTCGACATCGGCGAGGCGAATGACATTCACCCCCGCAACAAACAGGATGTGGGCAAGCGGCTGGCTTTGGCGGCGCGCCGGCTGGCCTATGGTGAGGATCTGGTTTATTCCGGTCCGACCTACCGCGACCATGCAGTTGGAGATGGACGTATCGTCATCACGTTCGACCATGTTGGTGGTGGGCTCGTGGCGCACGGGGATGTCCTGGGTGGCTTTGCCATTGCTGACAGTGAGGACGAATTTGTTTGGGCTGATGCGAGAATCGAGGACAACACCGTGATTGTTTCTCATCCGAACATCCCCGAGCCGGCGGCCGTCCGGTATGCGTGGGCTGACAATCCGGACCGTGCCAATCTTTTCAACGCAGAAGGGTTGCCTGCAGCGTCGTTCCGCACCGACCAGTAAGCCCCCGGCAGTTGCCCGCGACTTCTCTTTCGCTGGTGGACTACCCCCCAGCCTCAAAGCAGGCTGGGGCCATCTGCGTCTCGGCTGACCGGAGGCTCGCAATACTAAGGCACAATCTTCGCAGAATTGGTTTAATTCCTACATGACTTGATCCCGCAGGGAGTGCCACCTCAGACAACAAGCCCTTTCAGGCGCAATTTTTTCCGCGTGCTGAGCCTTTTTTTAGCCTTCATCCTAGGGGCTGCATTACTCATATTTGTAAGTCTTGTCCGCACTGAAGCCGGTCGTGATGTAATCCGATCGGAGCTTGAATCATGGTTTGCTGAGTCTTACTACGGGCGACTTTCTATCGGGTCAGCTACCGGAAATCTCCAACAGGATGTTATCCTAAGCAATGTTCGCCTTTATGATGCACAGGATCGCCTTTGGCTGCAGATTGACACTGTAATAGCACGACCACGCTGGCTGCTCCTCTTGCGCCGCCACATGGAAGTCCATTCACTCCAGATAACGCGACCCACGTTGTACGCCGCCTATCAGGCCGACAGCTCCTGGAATTTTATACAGGCTGTGCAACGTCGCACGCCCCGCAAGGCCCCGTGGCATTTGCAGACCACGCGCGTCTCGATTGTTGACGGGCGCATTGAAACCAGGCGCGAAGCTCACCAGCCCTCGCGGGTGCGGCATGGCTGGTTGTTCGATGTAACGGCTTCCGCAGCAAATGAGATTAATCTGGATATGGAGTTCCAGTGGAGACCGAATCTGCGGCTTATTGATGTGCAGAGCTTTTCGGCGGAGCTGCCCGATCAAAATCTGGCTATTGACCAGCTTAGTGCTGAAGTGCTGCAGGAAGCGGGCCGATGGCATATCAATGAGTTGGAGCTGACCAGCGGCGTCAATCACTTTTCATTGGTAGGTGTGCATGATATCGCCGAAGGCACAGTTAGTCTTGGCTTGCAGAACAATATCATTACGCCACAATTTGCCGCAATCATATTCCCTGGACTCACGCTGCCGGATACACTGCAATTCAGCGGGCGCGTGCTGTCTGATTCCATGCAGCTGAACTTCGATGACTGGGTGATCGGTTCTGGTTTATCGGCGGTTGTGACATCAGGGTCATTAGATCTCACGCCGGATCCAAGGTCATTCGAATTGCGCGTACTGGACGGTTCCGTTTCCGGACAGGACTTAACCAGATTGATTGCGAGTGATCGGCCAGCCCCTGATATCATGGGTATAACAGCGGTGGCAAACGGGCAAATTCTTGATTCGGAACTGACCGCGACAACTACGTACGATTTGGAACTCTCGAATGGACACCTGTCCGGGGAAACTGACATCACACGGAACAAAGAATGGATTTTTGAGACAACCCTGACGGGCCAGTCAGTCGACCTTGAATTGTTTCATTTGGGCAGCCCATGGTTTGGATCTGTGAACGGGAAAGCGTTGCTGAGCGTGACTGGGTGGCCTGCTTCGGAATTAAGCTTGACGCTCAACCTTTCGCCGTCTGACGTATCCGGGATCTTTTTGGATACGCTTTCGGTGGCGGCCACCTATGCTGGACAGCAAGTGGCTGTGAACGGCTTTGCGGCCGGTGATCAAGGACACTTGTCGGTGGAGGGTGATATTGATCTAAGCAGCCACCTGCCCGCATACACATTCAGCGGGGAGACCCGCGCGCTGGATCTGAGCGTGGTCCGGGCCACTGCACCCATTCACTCCGCGCTGCAGACTAGGTGGACCCTGAACGGAACGGGGCGAACCTGGGACGAACTAAGCGGATCGATCGCCATTCTGGCGGATTCGTCCAAGATAGTCTGGGACGAAAGCGAACACATCATTGAGCCTCATACCTGGACCATTCAAGTTGCTGATCCTATGGCGTCCGCCCCTCGCATACGCGTAGGCGGAGATGTTCTTTCACTTGAGGCTCGCGGCGCGCTGCCTGCGGACGTGGTGCGTGCGATCGGCAAAACATGGTTGACGAATTTCCGGAATGCAATCGAACAACAAGCTAACAATGTGCGTGCCAGAGCAGACATTAGTGGGCCTGAGCGTACGTTAGCTTGGCCATCGCTGGATCAATTGATTCTGGGCAGCTCGGCCAAAAGGGCCTTGGAACGATCGTCTGTGGAAGCGCTAAACCTCGAATGTGACTGGATAATTCGCCGGCCTGACATACTAGGCGGCTTCCTCCCCATGTTGCCTGCTATAAGGAGCAGCATGTACGGTGACCTGTCGGTACGTGCAAATGCAGAACGCTTCAGCCTTGCAGCAACCATTTCTGATTCCCTGTTCAGCGCAGGGCCGGTGGCCTTGCATGAGGTCAATGCAACGCTTGACATGGAGGCGAATCTCTTAGCTCCGCTGGAAGAAACACTTCAGATCGAAGCGGAAGGATACGCGAATCTGCTGACCGGAATTGGCCGCACAATAGCTTCTCCCAAAATCACGCTTTCGCAAAACGGACGTACCGGCGCTGTACTGGCCATAATAGACGAATACGAAGGCACGGGGCCAGGACGACTGACTGCTGAATTGCAGCTGCTAAACGATCGCAGCCGCATCGCCATTGCGGACTCCTGGATTGTATTGGGCGGCTTCCCGTGGCGTACCTCCACATCTGCTTCCATTGACTTCTTCTCAGACGCGGTGGTATTTCCGCCGATCGTGTTGGAAAGCCCTGCGCCTGCCGCGGGCCGCTTGCAGCGCCTGGCCATTAGCGGAGCCTTGTCAAGCGCGCCCACCGATACGCTGCATGTGCGTCTGGATAATTTGGCACTTGGACGCCTCTCGGAGATTCTCCAGTTGCGACGCACGCTCCAAGGCGACCTTAACGCTCAGCTGCATTGGACCGGTTTAACCCAGCCTGAAATCACAGGCCGCGTGCATGTTGATACGCTGTCGCTGGAGAATCGCGTAATAGGTCGGCTCCAAGCCAACAGCCACCTGTTACCCAATACTGCCAGCCTCCGAGTACTTACTACGGTCCAACCGCTTGGCATTGCACCCCGGGACATGGAATACACTGAGAATGACCTGTCGCTCAGTGGCACGGTGAGCCTGCCCTCGGCTGTGCGTCCAGGGAGTTTGAACCTTGCGCTGGATGTTCAGCGCGCGGACGCCGGCTTTTTGGAGGAATTGCTGTTGGATCTGGATGATACAACAGGAGGATTCTCCGGACAAGGGACCATTAGCGGAACCTTTAGCTATCCTGTCATTGAGGCTGCGCTAGCGATTGAGAGTGCAAGCTTCAGCATGCCCAAGTACAACACGAGCTATAGAGCTTCGGCTTCCTTACGGGTTGATCGCAACGGCATCCAAGTTGACGATCTCCAGCTTTCGGACGCCACGGGCGGCAGGGCTCGCCTGAATGGGCGGTTGCCTTTCAATGACTATCGCTATTTGTCTTTTGATGTTAATGGCCATTTGGATGCGCTACAAATCATTAACGCCCAGACATTTTCTCGAGAGTTGCCCTTCTATGGCGACATTCGTGTTACGGGCGATCTTTCTCTCAATGGCCCGGTCAGCAGCGCATTCCTGAAGGCTGATAATCTGATCACTACGCCACAGAGCGAGCTTCTTATCCCTATTCGCAAATCAGCTGAAGAGTCCGATCCCGGATTCATCATCTACGCTGATTCAAGTCGCTCCCTCACCGAGCAGATTGCCGCCGTCCGCCAGCGAGACCATTTGCTTATGCGGCGTCCGGAGGGCGAGCGCAACTTTGCAGGCGGGCTTGATCTTGACCTCAATATTTATGGCCCTCCAGGCTCCACAATCCGCCTCGTAATAGATCCTCTGCTGGGCGATGTCATAAATGGCATGGGAAGCGCCCGTATCCAGCTGCAACGACTGGAAGACGAGTTTCTGACGTACGGCACGTTCGACATCACTTCCGGGGACTATCTATTTACTGCCGGAGAAGTATTCGTCCGCCGCTTTCTAATCAATGAAGGTACGATCACTTGGACGGGTGACCCGCCCAATCCCATTTTGGATATTCGGGCCGACTACCGCACCCGTGCCTCTCGCAGCGGACTGCCGGAAAATGCAGGCGGTGCACTCAAGACCAGTTTGCCGCTCATTGTAAACCTGCACATCACCGGCGAACTCAATGCTGTGAACGTGGACCTAAGCCTGGCACTTGATCAGCGTCGGGAGGCCATTAGTGATACGCCTCTTTTGGAGTCATATCTGAATCAGCCGGACTTGGCAGCAGAGCACGCCACCAGTGTGCTTTTGACGAATTCGTTCCTTCTCTCGGCGGAAGGGGCACGCAGTGTGCCACTGGGCGGATCTGCATTTAACAGTGTCTCCAGTCTCGTGTCCAGCCAACTCAACAGGTACCTTAGCCAAGTTATTCCTAACGCGGACTTTACACTCGGTGTGCAGAGCGACGAAACCGCAGCTGACTTGGATTTGTCGGCCGGCATCGCGCTTCGACTACTCGATGAACGCCTTGTCATTCGCAGCCAGGGGGTGTACCGCGGACTCAGTACACAAGAACAGCCCGCCGCTACTCAAGGGCTGGAAGGGGAGTTTATTGTGGAAATCCGGCTGAATCCTAGCGTAGCGATAGAAGTGTTCTACCGAAGAGAAGGGGATGTATTGAGCGAAACACTGATAACCAGCGAAACAGGCCTAGGCGTTAACTATCGTACTGAATTTGCAACCTGGCGTCGGTTGTGGCGGCGCATTTTTGGAAGTGGCCGTGATGATACAATCACACAAAACACAAAGCGTGCACAGTCCAAATGACTGCGCACGCTCCTCATGAATAACGTGTGCACTCAGGCCTAGCCTGGCGTGGTGTCGTTGCGACTCAAGTAGTAGTCGTTGAGAACCGAGGCTACAACTAAGCGTCCCTCCTCGAATTCCGCCTTCGTCGCATTGCGCAAGACAAAATCGTAAGCCCGGTGGCTCCCTATGGCTTGGAGCGCCGCTAATGTCAGTCTGCGGTGTTTCGCTGAATCCAACTTCTCGTACGTATTACAAAGAAGTCGAACCTGATCAGCCAAGTCGATCTTATCCCGGTAGAGCGTGGCAAAGACGATGACATTCTTGAGAGTCTGCGTCTTGATTGACTCGTGTGTAGACTCCAGTGAAACCCGAATCTGCTCGGCGATAAGTGCCCAGCGGACGTCCTCTTCAACGAATTTGGCAGGACGATCCTGTGCCAGTGCGGAGGTGGCAATCAGCAGTATCAGGAAGAAAGCAGCAAGTTTTCGCATGAGTTGCAAGGGTTGGTTAAGTGAATTGGACAGACCCGTTCTTGAGTGTGGAAGCGCTTACGGAACAATGACGTCAGGGTTACAGGCTGATATGTGAAGACTTGAGCGAGTGTTATTGCGCAGCGTAACTTTGCGGCCATGCCACTCTCTATCGATCCAGATCAAGCCGTTCGTGCGTTGGGCTCTTGCGATAGTCGTCTGGGACAACTCATCGAACGTGTAGGCCCGTTCAGTCTCACGCTGACGGATAGCTGGAGCCCGTTTCAGGCCCTAGTTCATTCGGTTATATTCCAGCAGATTTCGAGGAGCGCGGGGCGCTCTATTCAGGCACGCCTGTGGGATTTGTTTGGCGGCGCCCCCGAGCCCGGCGATGTGATTCGGGCTGGAGATGACTTGTTACGCAGTGCCGGCCTGTCTCGCAACAAGGTTGCGACCATTCGCGGACTCGCACAAAGCTCGCTCGCAGGTACGCTGCCAGATTCGGCACAGCTAATAAAAATGGATGACGCTGCCATCATGGATTCGCTAACTGCACACCGCGGCATCGGCGTGTGGACTGCGCAGATGCTGCTGATTTTTCATCTTGGCCGACCGGATGTACTGCCAGTTACGGATTTGGGTGTGCGTCGCGGTTTCCGCATTGCTTATGCTCTCGACGAATTGCCTGAAGCAAAGGCGCTGGCGATCTATGGCCAGCGCTGGCAACCTTGGCGCACCGTGGCCAGCTGGTATTTGTGGCGGGCGAATGACCTCTGAGCCAGTAGGGCCTCAAGGACGACGCTAAAGTGAAAGCGCACAATACTATTCGTTGATACGTCACCTGCGACGTATCCAATCTGGCCAACGCGTTTAAGAGAGCGACCTTGGATCTCTGCATGAAGCCTTGCAAAAGCATTACGCAACATATTTCTTCGAGAGTCATGGCTGTGGCAGTCTTCCTGCAAAGGCAGGCTGTCCTGCGACAATTTTCGTGAGGGTGAGCGCACCCAATGTGACAGCGCTTACTCACGGAGAACCAGCTCGATCCGGCGAGTATGCTGTGTGTACGGCAGCCCCCAGTTAACAAGGAGCGGAATGGCCGGCGACGCAGGGAAGGCTCGTAACGAGATTGTGACCTTGATTTGCAGTGAAAGCGTAAACAGCTGAATTGATGAATACTACAGAGAAAAGCAGCCACACCGACCATATCCAATTACAGCAACAATTGGACTTGACTCCCTCTATCTGGACTTGATCCTGTGCTTGTGGCAAAGCCTCTGGCGAAGCCACGAACGTGCACATCGGACTTATCTGCCCCCGATGGTTGAGGCAACGAAACATCGGCTGTCCGCGATGATCCTACACCGTCGTAACGGCATGGCTCATAGCGTGTCCCCGATGTCGCCGATCTGGGCCGACTCGTTTGGGCCGTATTTTCCTGGTGGGATCACATGGGGCTGGTGACGTATCAAGGGGGGACCGCTTGGAGCGCGCGAAACTCACCCCGGACCACCCCTCCTCCCACAGGATGGGTTGAGAATTGACGGAGCCCGCGCCCGCCGTCTCCAATAGTTTACATGGCGATACCCTAATCAGGCCACGAACCCATGATCCTGCGATTCCTACCTTGTGTGGCCCTTCTTCTCGCGACCACAGCGTCGCCCAGCGTGGGTCAGGTGGTTGAGGGGCCCCGGGGACCCGTCGAATTCATCGGACTGCAACAGTGGAACGCGACCGAGCTCCTCGAGGCCATCCAGGAATTGGCTCCCAACCAGCCCCTCCACGCCTGCGCGGCCACCATGAAGAGTCAGCTCGGCTTCCCCGAAGCCGCCGTGTTCCTCTACCCCGAATCCGACGATTGGTACCGGTCCGATGACTCCCGACTCTACACGGTTATCGTCGGCGTGGAAGACCGGGCGCGGGTCCGGTACCGGGCCCCCGGAAGCAAGACCCTCGACTTGCCGGAGCCTTGGCAGGCGCTGAAGTCCGTCGCCGAGGAAGACTGGGGGATTCTGGTCAGTGCGGCGGAGATGTTCTCTGGGCGACACGACTCCGAGAGAGTACGTGAACGTGCCGAACTCCTGGGGGTAGACCCGACCGCCTTTGATCGGGTCTGGGAACTGATCGAGGCGCTGAGACACGAGCCGGACCACCTCCTCGCCCATGAACTGCTCGCCCACGACGCTTCCTGGTCGGTGCGGGCGACGGCGGTGAGCGTGCTCAACCACTTCGACCAGCACGATCGTGCCTGGCAGGCGCTGATGTCTTCTTTGACGGATCCGGACGGGCGGGTTTCGGGGTTGGCCGGGGGCGTGATGCGGGGGCTGATCGACGCCGGGAGAGCCCGCTCCGTCCGGGTGGGACCCGATCCGAGAACCCCTGAGGGCGCTGCTCGACGGGACCAACTTGTTCGAGTTCCAGACCGCGCTGAAAGTACTGACCGTCACCGAGATCGAGCCGACGTTCGGGACAGAGCTGATTCGGGGAACGCCGAACCTCCTGCTCGCTCACGTCGGCGCCGAGCACGCGGAGACACGGGAATCCGCGATCCAGCTCCTGCAAACCCTCAGTGGCGAGGATTTCGGAGCGGATCGGGAGGCTTGGTTGGCATGGTTGAGCAGTCGCCCCCTTCTGATGCGGGAAGACTGATTGACTCGGCCATCACCTCACGCGCCTCATGGGGAGTCCAATACGCTATCCTCTTAGGCGCAAGCTAAGGTTTAGGAGCCAGCCCACACAAGGTTGAACAATTGCGCTCTGCAAGAGGGGGGCTGTGCCGCCTCGCTAAAGAAGTCGTAAGTCGTTGCAGCTATTAGCTGATCTGCTCGCAGAATCTGTAGGGTGTCCCCAGAGTGGACGCTAATGGCACCCGCATCCAGCGACTGCCATCAGCGTCCACGGCAATCCGGCATCGCAGAACCCGCGTGTCTGGTCCCACAGGCACCGGCAACTCGGGGTTGCCTCCTCTACACTACGGCGTGCCGGGGCATGACTTGCTCGGAGATACCGTGCCCCGCCTCGAGCTTTGTTCGGTAAAGGTCCCAGGTCTTCTGCAAGTTCAACCAGAGTTTCGGCAGCGTCCCGAAATACCGGGCTGCCGCAGTGCCATGTCCACGCTCACGCCCTGCTGGCCGTTGAGAATCATCGTTACCCGGTTAACCGGTACTCCCAGCACTTTTGATAGCAGGGAGACATTCCAGTCATGGGAGCTGTGCGCGGCGGCGACTCCAACCCTCCGAAACGCTACAGGTCGCGCTTGCGCATGCTCAGAAACGAGATCGCGAGGAAGATGGAGCTGTAGGTCAGTGCCGCTATAGCCAGCACCTCGAGATCGAGGAATTCCCAAGGTCCGCTCCCCCTTTCGGCGAGTTCAGTGTTAACCTTGGCCAGTTCCTCCGGGTAGTGCACCAGATCGTCTCCGAGAGCCTCAAGTACGTTGAACGGAAGGTACTGGGTGGCGGCCCGCAGACGCTCACCTGTTCTCCACATCAGACCAGTGACCGCTTCTTCGGCGATGAGGCACAGGAAGAAGACTCCCAACGCTGGGCCTGAGGAGCGAAGTAGCGCCGAGAGCAGCAGGCTCGCACTCCCAAAGAACAGCAGGATCAGGGCCAGACCGCCCATGTAGCTGAGGTCGGTTGATCGGATGACTGCAGGGCCGCCTTCGCTCGGACTGAACAGCGTACCTCCAACGCCGATGAGAACCGGTGTTGCTATGAAGAACAGGATGAGTCCGGCGAGCACGATGGCCTTCCCTGCGTAGAGCCTCTCCTTGCTGAGCCCGTCGATCACATTCTGCCGGCCGGTGCGCCAAGAGAACTCGGGAGCGCATAGCAGAATCATCAGCACGGCAACGAAGAATGGTCCAGGCCCCATCGCAGCAGTGCCCAGGATATCCGGCCAACTCTCCGGAAGGGCATAGGCCAAGTTCGGATTCCTGCGGGTGTTCCGGACGCCCTCGACTGTGGGAATCGTAGCAAACACGACGAATGCGCCAACGGCCACCCAGAAGACCTTCCGCTTGACCGCCTTGAGCACTTCAATTCGGAGAAGCACACTCAGGATCTTCATGATGCGATCTTAGTCATCGAATCGGCGTTGTCCTGAGTGAGGTCGATGAATACCTCTTCCAAGCTCTGCCGATGTGGCGCCAGGTAAGACAGGTAGATCCCCTGCCCCGCCAAGTAGCGTGTCACGCTGGCTAGATCGCCGCTGCTCAGGCCGACAACAATGCCATCGTCCGTGCAACGCACCGAAGTGACCTCCGGATAGCGTTCCATCGCGCCCGCAAGCGTGGTTCTGTCCGCTGCTCGCAGTAGCACCGAAGTCCCCTCGCTCACCACCTCCTTCACCTTGCCCATCGTGACGATCCGCCCTTTGCGAACGATCGCGACGTGGGAGCAGGTGCGCTCCACCTCCCAGAGCAGATGGCTCGACAGGAAGATCGTCTTGCCGCGGCTGGCCAGGATGCCGATGATCTCGCGAATCTCCCGCATACCTTGGGGATCGAGGCCGTTGGCCGGCTCGTCCAAGATGATCAGTTCGGGGTCGTTCAGCATGGTGGCCGCAAGTGCCAGCCGCTGCTTCATGCCAAGCGAATAGGTCTTGAAGCAATCCTTCGCACGGCCGGCCAAACCGACGAGTTCCAAACACTCTTCGATGCGACAACGCCCCACGCCCTTTATCGCTGCGGCGATGCGTAGGTTGTCGCGGCCGTTCATGTACGGGTAGAAATTGGGTGTCTCGAGTGTGGCGCCCACACGGGACCGGGCAGCCAAGAGGCCCTTGGGGTCGGAGGCGCCGAACAGACTGAAGGCGCCGCCCGTCGGGTTGATGATGCCAAGGAGCATCCCGATGGTAGTCGTCTTGCCGCTACCGTTGGGGCCAAGGAAACCAAAGACTTGGCCCTCTTCGACGGTGAAGGAGATTCGGTCCACGGCCAGTACGGACTTCCCCACGTGTGTCCCGTAGCGTTTAGTCAGGTCGGAGGTTTGTATTATGTGCATGCCTTACGGATGTGGCAGAGTCGTGAGTGGCTACGGGAGAACATACCCTGTTCGGTGGCCACTCGTTTCGGTTATGTGAGCGTGCCCCCAAGAGGCTAACGACCTTGGCTACCTATCGCTCAAATGACGGGCGTCGGCCTCGCGTTGC
Organism: Rhodothermales bacterium; assembly: GCA_012271205.1. Classification (GTDB taxonomy): domain Bacteria; phylum Bacteroidota; class Rhodothermia; order Rhodothermales; family Bin80; genus JAAXGT01. Next base: position 28,997 of record JAAXGT010000213.1, on the reverse strand, counting down.
TCTCTTGGATCTCAGGGCGAACCCAATCCGCAAGAACAGATAGGGAGCCTCTGCCGGCAAGCTGGTCCGCCGGGCGGTGAGACCCGGCGGGCGATTCGAGGCTGCTTCTTGGAGACCTGCCGCAGCGGGGACCCGAGCTCCCACCCCCGCAAGACCCGATTCTTGGAACGCCTCCCCGTCCACGACGGCGCTGCCAAGCCCGGCACAGAAAATGTTCCACCACACTTTGTCCCACAAAGCATCGGCTGAAAGCCTCCCTTGCTTTGACCTCTAATTCACGAGGCAGCCCCCGGATCGGAGCGGCTCCGCTTACACTGCCGTCAGTAGCCTTGTCCTATTACGCTTGAATGAGGCTCTTCCCTCGATCCGCAGTACCCCGCTTCTCCAGTAGACCCATCCGCCCCCCTGCTCCTTCCGCTTGGCCAGTGTTCGGCCAAAGGGCATCCCGTGAGGCCTCTCCTTCCCTCTTACCAGCCGGCCCTACTACCCCGGGGATCGTATCGCGCTTCTCCCGGACTACCGACAGCTTTTCCGTGGAAAACAACTTCCGTTTCGCCTGTTTCCAAGCCAGCGCAGTGTTCCCTGCCGGCCTGCCCATCGCCTTTGCAATCCCAACGTGCTTCAATTCACTTCGTAGTCTCATGAACCGCTTGGCCGCTACCAATCGGAACAACTGTTATTCGGTGAATTCCGCTTTCACAAAGAAGAACACCTTCCCGCCACGCACTTAAAGATGGGCCAAGAGTCCTCTGCTGCTTAACCTGCAACCGCGTGGCTCAATTTCTTTCTTCAAATGCCGAATTGAACCCTCTGCAATACGCTACCAAGTCCGAATAGCACTTGCATAGCTGCCCCATGAAGCCGGTATCGGAGCGACAATTTCCAGCGGGTCCGGACGCACTGGGTGTGGCAGGGCAATCGCCCTACAATGGAGCGCCAAGTGAACCCCGGGCAGTGTGCTGCATGCTCCATAGCGCCTATCGCCCAGCAAGGGATGACCACGGTGAGCAAACTGGCACCGAATCTGGTGTGGGCGCCCGGTAATGAGATCAACACCAACGACAGTGTTTCCATCGACATGTGCAATTGCTTGCCAGTATAGTTGCGCATACTTTCCGCTTTCCGGGTCCACAACTGTACGCACTGGGCGAGTCATTCTGCGAAGGAAGTCTTCCATCATACCGCTTCCGGTCAGACGCCCTTCGATGACAGCCAAGTATTTCTTTTCTACATCTCGAGCCTTGAACGCGGCCGACATCCGGCGAGCTGCCTTGGAAGTTCGAGCAAGCACCATGGCCCCGGAAGCCGGCTTGTCCAGACGATGAACAAGGCCCACGTACACATTGCCGGGCTTGCTATACTTGTCTTTAAGCCAAGCTCTCGTTAGCGTGATGAGATCCGGCTCACCGGTATGGTCAGGCTGCGAAAGCAGGCCGGCAGGCTTGTTCAGGGCGAGCACGTGATTGTCTGAATACAGCCACACTAGTCGCACACCATGCATGACGACCTCCTCCCCTTCAATGCTGAACTGGGCCGTAAAGCGATTCATTTGCTGGCACTGCTGATCCCGGCGGGCATATTGGTATGGGGACGGGAGGCCGCACTCTTCGTACTCGTACCGCTTACTGTGCTCGCGCTAGCGGGCGACATACTGCGCGCCCGTTGGACGCCAATGGCCCAGCTTGTACAAAAACTGGTCGGTTTTCTTATGCGAGCAAAAGAGCTGCCCCCCGCTGGCAGCCATGTGGTGCTCAATGGTGCCACTTGGGTTCTTCTGGCGAGCACATTGTTGGCAACACTCTTTACGGAGCACATCGCAGCGGCTGCATTGACCATGTCTATGATCGGTGATGCGATGGCGGCACTTGTTGGCGGCCGGTTCGGACGCGTGCGATGGCCTAAGTCCAAGCGTACGCTGGAAGGATCCGCAGCCTTCTTTTCTACCGGCTTTGTGATCATAGTGCTGTGGCCTCACATGCCGCTTTGGGTCGGGGCCGCCGGTGCGCTTGCCGCTACAGTGGCTGAAGTTGTGGACGACCCGCTTAATGATAATCTTCGCGTTCCGCTCATCGCGGCGTTTATGCTGCACGTTTGCCTCCAGACAGGTTAGCGCCGACCTGCCAGACCAACCGTAACGTACCACCCTGGCCTGTCAAGGCTACGCGTTAAATCCAGACGAACCGGAGCCATGGCTGCGGAAAGCGTCAACTCGTGATACCAGTCTTCTCTAGGCCAGACACGAGCATGGGCTCCGCCCACACGCAGGCTCACATCCCGGCCCACAACTGAATTCAAATGGAGAGCCTCAAAGGGCAAGGTACGGAAGTCATGCTCCCAAAAGAAGCCCATGGTGTGATCCCCAGCCAGACGGCGACTTCGCAGCGAGCGTATCACCCCCAAGGCAGCCACAGGCCCCATGCTCCCCTCCAACGTATTCCAGCTTACCCTTGGCAAAGCACCTCGAGAAGATCCGGCTAGCACGCGCAGAGCCAGATGGGCCGGCTTAGGTCGGCGAATGAAAATTGTCTTGATATAGGTATCGGCACGCAGCCGAAGGCGCCAAAATGCATCTTCGAACCCAGTGCTGCCCCTTTCCAGACTCAACTCCGCGCGCCGCTGTGGGTTTATATGGTAAGGCTGCCAGTCACTGCCCGTAGCGATAGCGACTTCCATGGAACTGTAAGGGCCACGGTCGATGCCAAGATTGGGCGGAAAGGATTGCCTGAACGGCCAAGGGGTTTCAATAGTACGTTCGACAGGAATGTGGCGGGCTATTCTATAGGTCAATCGCGCCCGAACAGAACCCGTGTGGTAGCGCGTCATGACGTGTCCTCCGTCTGCCCAGTACCAGTCAAAGAAGTCTTGTTGCAGCAGTCGGGATGAGAGCGAGTTCATTGCTACGCTGTGGATAATGGCACCTTGCTGCAGCTGCATGTCGCGTTCAAAGACCAGGGTGGAGCTAAAGCGATCGGAATGGTGCCACGTGAGTGCCCCGGCTATCCGTGTATTTCCATACGAAAGTGCCTTAGCAATGCGGGCCGCCATTTGGATCCGCTTCCCCGAATGCAGAATGGTGCCGACACCGACAAACATGCCATCCACCCGGTTATAGCGCAGCCGCGGGACATATCCGCCAAAAGAGGGCCAAGTAAACTGTGGGAGATCCCCTTCTGAAAAACTGCGCGTCTCGAATTCGGCAATGCGTTGTTTCCGTTGTGTCGGCAAGGCCTGTGCGAGCGTTAACGGAGGTGCACGGCGCAGGTCACCCAGTGCCTCCAGTTCTCGCGGTGTTAGCGCCACCATGTCCAAGCCCATCAAAAACAGATCGTCACGCTGCACTGAAACAGTGTCCACCTGCAGGGCAACATTCTGCGCGAAGACCTCTTCCGGCACCGGAGGGTTAGTAGCATAATCGAAAAGGCGAATAATCTGCTGAACGGCGGCAGGCCCCGTGGTCATACCCTCCGGCTCGACATGAATCCGGCCGTCAATGCGCAGATCCACCGGTAACCAGAATGAGTCTACGGGCGCAAACTGCTGCCGATAGAAGAGATCCCAGTCGATCACATCAGGTCCAAACACGACATGCGGAGCCGGGCGCAAGTCCGCTTCAAGGAGTGCATAGACGCTGTCCATCACGGAGATTCGCCCTGTAAACGTGGCTTCAAGACCGGTCTTCGGGGCTACGTAGATGTCATATATGTACCGTAAGCCAAACTGCCGCCGCCCGGCGAGTGTAAAGTGGTAATGATCGAGCGCATTCGGATTCGTTGGACCTATAAACGAGAGTTCGCGGATTTGCACGTGATCCCGAGATAGATCGAGCGACGCAGGCGTGAATCCCAAGGCTTGCCAGAAACTCGCTGTGGACCGACTGGAGCGGATGACGTGGCGCACTCCCCGGGCTGTGTCATGGTAACGATCGTAGACGTGCTCGCTGACCAGTACAATCTCGCCTGTGCTTTCGAGGGTTATCCGGGAGTAGCCCCGTGCGCTGTAAGCGTGCAGATAAGTCCGACGTGTAGCCTTTCTCCGGATGACTTCGCGCATGACGTTGTCTGCGAACACATCCCCTGTAACTAATAATTCGGGCATTTCAAATATGGAGGGCTCAAGGAGGACAGAGAGCATTCTTGGATCATTCTGCTCTACCTCAATGCGGGCTATGGCATAGCCCAGATGGCGCACGAGGAGAACTGCTGGAAGAGCCCGTAACGTGATTTCGAATTCGCCTTGGTGATTGGTTATCGTACCCCGGCTGGCACCTTCAACAATCACATGTGCCGAAGCCAAAGGCTGAAGCGTCTCAGCTTCCTGCACTTGGCCACGTACCACCACCTGCGCTGCCGCGTGCATAACCCCTAGCATGAGGCCCGCGGAAAACAGCAGCACACGGCTACCTGTATTCCCCAACGTGAGTACCTGGCAATTAACAACCGGCCGCCGAATTGGGGGGGTCTGCTCTCTCAGCTGATGCAATTCCGGGCAGTGCTTCAAATGCCCAGGCGGACCTACCGCCTTCCCCAACCAATTCCAGATACGACTCATTTGAAACAGTCTGGATAAGTACCTTGGTGCGGCCCAAATATTGCAGCAGACAACGAAAACGTATGGCCAGAAAAAGCTATTGTGTGAAGCGCTCCAAGGCTGCCGGAAGCCAAGTCTATCCTTACTCTTCACGTCACATCTTTGACTAATATCTGCCGTTCTTCAGGAGTCTCGGTCTGTATGGTACGTATTTAGGCAACAGCAGTGTGTACTCTCTGAGCTCTTGAGGGGCCAGTAACCGCTTTTCCGGACGTAACGGATTACACCAAGGCATACTCACCAATTGAACAGTCACTTGGCGTCGCACAAGCACTGAATAGTGAGTGACTAAAAACTCGTTTTTCACGAATCGGGTGGAAGCCAGTGTATTGTATTAAACTAAATATATATATTATTAATCACATTTTGAGGTGTCTACTCTTCATCCTACATCAAAGAAAAGGAGATGCCATGCGGGTAACAGTCAAAATCGAGTGGTCGGATACGGACCGGGCGCGGTGGGGACGATCACGGAGTGTGGCGGTGCGGCGGGAGCGGTCACAAATGGTGTCGATGGCAGCGAATTATGCTACCCGGCGGCCCGGTTCGATCCGCCAAAAATTTTGTTGAAGCTGCGCACACAGCTTTGCATGGACGTGGCGAGTGCCTGCGGTATCGCGCCTGCCCTGGCAAGCGCGGAAACAGACGGTACGGCACTGCGCGAGGGCTACCGGCACCGGTCAGTGACATCTGCGGTGCCACGGCTGCGGCTTATGTGCCGGAACCGGAGGTGCGCTTCGACCTGACGGGGCGCGTCACGACATGCAAAAACCTGAAAGTCACGGAGTTTAGCCCCAGCGATGCGGCGGCCACTGTTTACGGACTAACGGAGCTGGCCGGATGAGCGCACTGAAAGAGAAGCTTTGGACACTGCGCACCGGCGAAACCGGCAACGTGTCTGTCCTGTGCGAACACAGCCAACCGGGTGCCATACCGGCCGCTGAAGGCGAACCGGAGAATAAGAAGTGAGCTTTGCCACGGCGGCCAGCAATATGGAGCACGTAACCGACTCCGTGGACCTGACTGTGACGGGTAGCTATTCGGGGTGCAAGCTGGCAGCCCGGGTCAGCGGCGGCACGTCCGGCGAATGCTATCGGATTAATATGAATGTTCGGCACAAGCGGCGGAAATACACCGATTGAAATCGTCCTGGTGCAGGTGACATAGCGACACATGACTGCCAAGACACGAAGGGTGCTGTACTACGGCGTGTGGGGCGTTTATGTGGGGGGAGGTTATCGCGTATGTGATTTTGTGGGTGTTAGAGCCCACCTTCCGCCCGCTCTGGCTCTGTAACTGGAATCCGTGGCATTGGCTGGGGACTTTTATCAGCCTTGCCATAAGCCTTGTCCCGTGGTGCGCACTGGAGCAGCTGGAATGGTGCGGCGATGAAGACACATAGGCCATGCATATACGCTGGCACACGTGTTCATACGGCTGGTTTCGGATCTGAATGCAACATAGCTCTTATGGTACTGCGTTCGGGAACGCAATATCACCGCCCAAGCCCCGCTCCCTGTCATGAGGCAAGTTTCCTTCATGCGAGCGCACGTCCCTAGCTTCCAAGTGCGGCGCCGGTGAAGGCAGCACTTGCGGTGGATGCTCGAGATAGCTGAACAGCAACCAGTCGTGCATCGACGGAATGGGAACGGCATATCTCCCGTCTTCGTCCGCCGCCAGTACCCCCTTGTGCAACGCGTGTTCAAACAGGTGTTCTGCTTCAGCTTTTTCGTGAGACCTGGTCAGGGATTTCAGAATGTCCGTATAAGAGATGCCCTTGCCCGGCGGGGTGGTGGCTATAATCTGCGCCAGTGCCCGGCGTTGTTCTATCCTGAGGTCAGCCAAGCGCCCCAGGTAGTAGGCGACCCGATTTTTCCGTCCCGCGCACAGCACAGCATCCAGCCCCTGTAATGTCAACTTGCCTGCATCCTGGTACAGCTGTGTCACGGCCGGATCCACATAGGCCATGATGTGCTGGGGCCAGCCGTGAGTTTCGTGTGCAATGGCGTCGATCCACGGTGTCACATCACCCGCCGCCCCACCGTCTTTCGTCAGCCAGTCGCGGAGGATGGCCCGCTCTGATTCATGGGTGAGTCGCCCGAGCTCCCTAAGGCACTTCCTCTCGAACCGAGAGATGCCAAGTTCTTCAAAAGCCCGCCTTGACGTCCCCAACCCTCCTGCCAATAGTATGACCGGGCGGCCCAGCTCGCCGTTGTGGATTCGAGTTAGCACATTACTTGCAATCTCGGCCCGTCTCACATCGTTCGCGCGCCCATCTCCCAGCCGCTGCGCCTCATCCAAGATGAGAAGGAGCTTTTCCTTTCCGGAGTGCTGAAGCAAATCCAGTGTGGTAAGCTCAGGCACACGCGCTGTAATGCCCACCCCGCCGACTCCAAGCGCCCCGGCCTGAGCCGACGCCGCTTCAATTTGGAGTTTTGATTGCCGTGCTTTCAGTGCCTTTCGCAGCGTTGTAGGATCCCACAGGGCATCCGGATCAATCTCCACAACCTGCCATTCCTTGCTTTCGGCCCGCTTGGCACATTCGGCCAGCAGCGCTGTCTTTCCTGCACCAGGCGCACCCTGCACCAGGAAGATGTTGCCCGCCTGATGTTTCTCTGCATGCCGACGCTCCCGTGCTAATGCTGCCAGAATCCCGCTCCTCCCATGAAAATACTTGGCCGGCCCGCGGTCACGTGCGTCGTCTGCAGGCGATACCATCTCATGATCATCCATTCCTTCTGGGAGCAGTGGAGGACTGTCGCGCGAACGTTTACGGCGATGCCAGAAAGGCCAATACATGCGCGGGGCACAGGCAAGTCACGTCTTTGGACACAGGCCGCGCATTGGAGGTTTCAGGGTAACTCGTGATTCCCCAGCTATCCCAGGAGCCCCCTTCTTGCCTCTGACAGCTGACAGACACACACCTCGGCGACGTGGAGTCACGTCCCAATACTATGACTGTTACGATCAGACTACTCACCAAGCTTGTACACAACAACATAGGGAGCATCATCCTCATCTCTGGCACTTCCATAAGCTCGGTTTCTCTTGACAACTCTCAAATTCACTTCCAAAGACAAGACAACGTCATATACAGCTTCACTCTCTGAATCACAACCGTCCACGATGCAGTAGTCGTTTCGCCTGTCCGGGTAAGCATAGGGGCTTATGTATTTAAGTGAAATTTAGGAAGGTCTGAACGAGTGCCTATTTCTGCGCTGGAGTGGAACATGCCCACTTTTTTGGTCACAGCCGGCCGATTTGGACCGTTTTGACGACGAATGGCCCGCCCAAAGGCCGATTCCAGGCACTTGGCCGCCCTAGGCGTACCGACTGAAGCCACGTATCCCATAGATCGTCCCTAGAGGCGGGTCCGCTCCTTGCTAGCCCGGTAGAAATGGGCCAGCGCGAAGAGCGTATAGACCGGGGCCGCGTTTCGGGCCAACCCGCGATACCGGGTCTGGCGGTACCCCCACAGGGGCTTGCCCCCTAAAAGGAGGCTCCACGCGAGCGCGGATGCGGTCGGGATTCAAATGGTCTGTGTGCCTTGGCCTTCGGAGGCTCCACGCGAGCGCGGATGCGGTGGCTCTCCTGGTTGAACCCTTGGTTCGTCTCATCCAGCTCCTGACCCCGGACCGCCTTCCGACTCACACACCACTCCACCCCGCGGGCCTCCGCCTCCGCTTGGCGCTCCGCGGACCCATAGGCCTTATCCCCGTAGATACGCTCCTCCTCCCCATGGAGACCGGCCTCCATCATAGTCGAATCATGGGTAGCGGCCGTGGTGACCGCCACGGAGTGTCCCTACCCCTGCGTATCCGTACCCCCGTGGGCCTTCAGGCCAAAAGGCCCCGTGTGGCCCTTCTTTGTTGAGATCCTCTCCGGATCCCGCTGCCGCTCTTGGTTCTGGGTGGAGGAAGGCGCGTGGATAATGGGGGCATCCACGATAGAGCCCTGCTTCAGGATCAGACCCTTCTGAGTCCGATGCGCGGTGCGGAGCGCAAACAGCGGCTGCGTAACATCGCGGTAGGGACCCGGGTTGCCCCTCTGTATCTTGAATGAGGTACATAATGGAGTAAGTTGACAGTGAGCGTAACAGGGTTGAGAAATCAGCCAGTTTGGTCGTAGGATTGTGGACTGGGCCAGTCCGGCCTGTTCTGCGGTGTTCGCTACGATCTGTTCTGTTTGGTGCCGGGTCACCCCGAGTCCACTCTTCGAGCGCTACCCATTGTCCCCTGCTGTTGCGAACGCCGGGGGGGCATGGGCCTCGGGTGAGGACGGTGATATACCCCCCGTAGGGCGTGTGGGCCTTGGAGCACCGATACCGGGACGGACGGAACGTCACGGGGACTCGCGGTCCGGTGTCACCGTTCACTAAAAAGGGATCCATCCTGTCCACGCCATCTGTACCCACGTTCTTGGCCGGTATTGACGGGGGCTCCCGGTCCCATCCGGCCGGTGGGCTGGCTCAAGACGGAGCCGTTCGGGGCGAGTCATCCATTCCGCCTTCCGGTCCGGGGCTCGGCCCGCTTCTGGACTGGATGGTTACGAGTGCGGGCGGGAACGCCGGGCGTCTGGCCGTCGCCATTGAAATCCCCCACGGACCGGTTGTGGACAGCCTGCTCGATCGCGGCATTCAGGTCTTTTCCATCCACCCCAAGCAGTTGGATCGCTTTCGGGATCGGTTCTCGCCCGCGGATGCCCAAGAGGACCGCCGGGACGCGCGGGGGCTCGCCGACGCGGTCCGGACCGACCCCTACGGCCGGCGGGGGCTCCATCCGGTGGACCGCGAAATTATACCGCTCCGGGAGGGGTCGCGCCTGGCGGACGAGCGGACCGCCTCGCGCCCGAGGCTCCGCGACCAGCTCGGGCGCTACGATCCCCCGTTTCTCGCCCTCCAGGCGAATCGGTACGCCCCCTAGGCCTAGGCCCTCTGGACCCGGGTGCCGACCCCGGCCAAGGCCCGTCGCGTTCGAGAAACCACCATGGCCAAGGTGTTGAAGAAACCCCGCATACGGCGCTTAACGGCCCAGGAGGTTCTCCAGATATGGCGGGCGTACCGGTCCCGGTGGCCCCCGGCGTGGTAGAAGCGGCCCCCGCCCGGATCCGGTTACGGGCCCGACAGCTTGCGAGGATCAATGAACAGCTCCGTGCGGCCAAGCGGGCCATGGCCGACCTCATGGACGAGCGGTCGGCCCGCGATGAGCCGCCGCCGTCCACCCCGCCGGATGCGGTGATTCTCCGGTCCCTCCCCGGCGTAGGACCGCCGGTCGTGGCGACCTTGCTGTCAGAAGCCTCTGGCCTGCTGCTGGCCCGGGACTACCGGGCCAGGCGCTGTTTATGCGGCCTAGCCCCGGTCACCCGGCCATCTGGACGCGCCCAGCACCTCGTCCGACGACGAGCCGGCCCGCGTCGCCGGGTCCATACCGTCTACCCCTGGAGTCGGGTCGCCATTCAGCCCGATCCGGTCAGTCGCGCCGAATACAAGGCCTGGCGCACCCGTGGCCATTCCCATGGCCGCGCCCTGCGCTCTGTGACCGACCGGCTGCTGGCTGTAGCCTGTGCCATGCTCCGGACCGGCACCCTCTTCGATCCGGATCGCTTCCAGATAGAGATGTAGCCCCAACTGGCCCCCAGATTTTTATTCAATTCTTGCTTGCTTAAATGGTAGGGAGTCCCCCCTTCTGGTCCGGCGGACGCCGTACCGCCCGCCTCCACCGCGCCGGATCTATCGAGTCCAAGTAGGACGGGAGGTCCAGGTCCAATACCCCCTCCCGCGGCCCGCCCACTTCCCGCGTCGGCCGTAGCACTTCATGGGTCGACTGGTTCTGTCGGTACCCGTAGGAATCCGGATGAAATATCCGCTCCAAGGCCGGTTCCAACCCCCTCTTCACCCCCATCTGCCCCCCGGTCCGCCCCGGTCGGTATCCCCATGGGCGACCGCTTCCACCCGATATCCAGCGCCAGTTAGCTTGGCGCACATCGCGGTAGGGACCCCGGTTTCCCGGGGGGGCGCACAGATCTGGACGGGCCCTTTCAGGCATCCGGCTCCGGCCTCCGGTCAAACGGCCAGCAGTTGGTGGGGCCACGGGTGGAGAATGCGGACTTTCGGCCCATACCGCTGGATCAGCTGATCGACCGCCTCCCAGGACGTGCGGTCCTTTAGGGACCGCCGGCGCCGGGCCCGCAGGAACAGGCGCCTGACGGGGTGGACCAAAGCACGCCGATACCGGAAACTCCCCGGGACCGCGTAGTAGTGGAGCCCGCCCCGAAGGACCCGCCCCGCCACCGGGCGTTCTCATGCGGGTCCCCAGGCCACCGTGTGCGCAGGGCCTCCCGTATCCGCCGGAACGTACGCGCCCCCGCTTCCGGGCCGGCTGGCGCCCCAACCGGAACCCGCTCCTCCGGGTCACGGTGCCAAAATGCGTCCGGCCCCGAAAGTTGAACGTCTCCGGTTGGCCCCAGCCCCGATTCCTCCGGTTGACCGCCGCCTAGCGGCCCCACTCGATGAGCCGAGTCTGGGTCAGATGCCGTTCCAACCCCAATCGGGCCCGCCGCTGCTCCAGGTCCGCCCCGTACGGCTCCGCCTCTCGGTGAGGCGGAAAGCCCCCCACCAAGTCATCCGCCTAACGGACCCCGATCACGTCGCCTCCAGCTCGCGTCCGGCGCCCCCCCTTCGTCCACCGGTCGAATACATAATGGAGATAAATATTCGCCCGCACCGGAGACCCCATCGCTCCCGGCGGCGTCCC
>JAAXGT010000213.1:0-17486 GCA_012271205.1 Rhodothermales bacterium | reverse complement strand
GAAACACCGACTCGTAAATCGGTGCCAAAATGACATCCGTCCGCGCTTGCTGGACGAGCTGGTCCTCCCGCGCCGCGATACCGAGCGGTCGCGTACTCCCATCCGCCTTGGGTATAGAGACCCTCCGGCTCGGAAGCGCCCGGTACGCCCCTGAAAGTACACGGTCGGGCCGATCGGCTAACCGATCCTTCCGCCCGTTCGCATACCGGCCCCCCGTCACACCATCCACGCCGGAGGCCGCCTGCCGCTTCAAACTGAGGTAGGCCGCCTGCCGCGCGTCCACCGTGATAGGGGGCCACCGGGAAACCAGCTTCTGTTTTGGATTCCTCTTCGCCGCCGGCCGTATCCGCTCGACCGCCGGAGACACCCTTCCCCGCTTCTGCGTGCGGCGCGGGCTTGGGCCGGACGGATTCCCTTCGGCTCCGGCCCTTCGCTCCATCCACTCCGCCGGGCCCGAAGACCCCTTGTTCGTCGACTTCATGGCTACTCTGGCCGAATCGGACTGCTCAAAACCGTCCGTCGTCAGCTACGGGGTAAACCCTTCCCGATGCGGCCCTGTACGACTACCGGGCGGCTTTGAGACCGCCCCGGTCCCGACGCCAGACGTATAGACCGACTTCGGTTCTCAGACACCGTGGAATCCCCCTTGGCCTCGCCCTAGCGGCTCGGAGGTGTGGACTTCGGCCAGATAGATAACCTCGTCCTTCCAGATTATATCTTTTTCGGTGCTCCATAGCCAGCCGGCCTAATCCGCTACCGACGCTTCGCGTGGCACCTCGCGGTGACACCCGCACGGCTCGCGGCGGGAGTGGGGAGCTAATCCTTCTCCCAACGGGACTTTCACCCGATATCTTGCGCCAGTTAGCGCACCTACCTTAAATTCAACCGGTTTCTGTCCAAACTTTGGGGAGCACCTCAGTGTTTCGTCGGATTCTCGCCATACAGTTGACGCATTAGTACAGCAAGCTTGGAACGTTTCCAAGCGTGCATAAAGTTTGGAGGTGACCCAGTATGAAAGTTTCAGCCAAATCAGGTGGCGCGTGTGCCGCAATCGTCCTCTTAGTGGCAGTGTCAGCCGTAGGGGGATGTCAGCGTGCCGATGACCAACGTATACAAGTGAGTGTAATTGCGCTTACAGAGGCCTTCAGGATCGGCGACGAGGCAGCTGGTGATTCCGTACTCTTCGGTACTGTCTACAGTATGGCGGTCGATTCCAAGGGCCAGCTGTACATCACAGACAAAGGATACCCGGGCATTCGCATGTTTTCCTTTGATGGGGCACTCATTGGTGAGATCGGTCAAGAGGGCAAGGGGCCCGGCGAGTTCACGCGAATGCCTGAAGTGCGGATAGGTCCGGAAGATTCCTTATACGCATGGGATTTCTATGCCGACCGGTTTACGACATTCTCCCCGCAAGACCAGTCGTATGTTACGAGTTTTACCATGGTAGGTTCCGAGGCTAGCGGACTATACCCCGATGATTTCTTGGGAGCGACAAGTCGGGGGTTCTTATTCAGCTATGGGGGTTTCTACCGCCCCGGTTCGGAGGATCCTAGCAGCAATGTTGAACAGGTGAAACTTGTGGACTGGAATGGTACTGTAGTAATAGATTCCGTTGCGCAATTGCCTATGCGCCCGGGTCTTATAATAGCAACAGAGAATTCGATTAGAGCCCACACGTTGCCCTTTGCTGTCGGCCCACACTTTGCCGTTAGTGCCGATGAAGTATTGTATTATGGCTTAGATGGCGCCATCCATATAACAAGGGTGCCGTTGGCGGGTATGAATCAGCGCAAATTCACCGTGCCCCATAGTCCGGTTCCCGTTTCGGATGCCGAGCGGGACGAGTTAATTGCGGATATTTCCGATCGATTTCGCGGGATGCTTCGGGAACAACTCCCGGCAGTAAAGCCGGCATTCAACCGGATGATGCCGGATGACGCCAACCGCCTGTGGATCGAATTGACTCAGCCGGAGCACGAGCAGACCAGAACGTGGCTGATTGTGGACGATACTGGCCTCGAGATCGCTAGGGCTGATGTGCCGCAGAATGTGCAGCTGCGAGTCGTGCGGAACAGCCGTGCGTACGGGATAATGACTGACGACGAAACGGGGGCGCCAATCGTTGTGGCTTGGAACATCAGCCCGTAGGGTACAAGCCCCGTCACACCGATGGAACCCCCATCGTGCAGCCAACATGCACACAAGTTATGTATGCACTGGCTTTGGCCATGTGGCGAGACTCCAGTAAGGGATAAACCGGTTGTTGAATTCGCGCGCCGATGCATTGTCTCCAATGGTGCAGAAGCGTTGGTACTGTGCAGGGGGGCAAAGTGATAAATTCCGTCATCCGGCCGCAAACGCAAGGTGTCTGCTAAGGGCTCTTCTTGCTGATAGAGACTTCTCTTTGATCGCTCTAAGGGCGTGGCCCGGCCGGTGCGGATGGTCAAGCTCAATGACTGGTTCCGTCCGCTTCCCTTGCCCAGCTGTATATCATGACCGGTTCAAGAGCTCGTCTGCGAAGCTCGGATTCACTTGGCAGGAGACTTCCGTAAGTGCTTAGCAATGAGTCCGGCAAAGAGGGCTATTTCCTCATCGAGGGTAGTGACCCACAGAATGGCTCACGCCTGAAAGCTTGCACGTCAAGGACGGGCGCACCGCCAGAATCATGCTCGAGTCGGGGTCCACACTGCGGATGGTCAAACTTGTTGCGCGCCAGATTAAACGCAAACAACCGGTGACATCCGTTTGGAGGTGCACCGACTGGGCTTTCCAATCCGCCTTAATCAATCGCTCAAATGGCATGCATGTTGTGCCGCGGGAGGCGTGCAGTTGCGTATCGCTTCATCATGAAATACGGCCTTGCGGCACGCAAGTGTGCTACAATCTGGTGATCGGAGACCTGCTTGGGCACGGTCAACATTCATTGGGACAAAGATCTTTTGGCTTGGTCTTAGCCGTGCGCGCACGGCTATCCCGCTGGCAAGCTCGTGTCTGTGGAACTCGGTAACGGCAGCGAACGGAGAGATTCTCATGGAAACAGGCGGGAGGCATCGTACTGTTGTTACTCGTTACGGTTGGAACTTGGTTTGGCAGGCATACAATAACCACTACGGCGCAGTGACCGCAATCTCAATGGCAATGCAGGCAAGCTGCCCCGGTCACTTGGCTATTGCCAGTTCATACTATTAATCTGTACTGAGCTTCTTGTACCGCAACTTGGGGTCACTCTCGCGCTGTAATCAATCCAGCTGGTATTCAGCGTTGGTCGTCAACGTGTTGCTGAACCACGCTGTCTCAGATTGGTGAGACCAATCGGGTTTAAGGGGTCAGCCTGTGCCGCAGACAACTATGCGGCATCCAATTGGCCATGACTTCTTCATTAGTCAGTCGGCAGCGGGGCGCCCCGCCTGACCCAGCTGGCTATCTGGTCCATACTGGTCATGCGAATCAGCTCCCTCTCATCAAAGCGTCTGGGGTAACCTCCTGTTGATTCCTGCATCGTACGCACCAGTACAGATACTTGAGGAGTTCCGTTCAGCAGATGCTGGTGTGCGAGGACGCCCCTACCGTACACGTAGCGTCCTGCAGCTATTTCATCAAAATCCCCGATTTTGTCAAGGTGCCGAACACCAACTCTTGCGTCCCAATCAAGAGCAATTCCCATTGCTGAAAACGAAGCATTGAGCATACTGGCGCGTCTTAGCAGCGCAGTTTTTGCGTTGCTGATCAAATGTGGAAGATCTGGGTGATTCGCCCATCCACAGGATGCGGACCCGAAATATATCAGCGCAAGCTCGCGTTCCCGAGGTTCCGTGAATGAAGGCTTGTATTGCGTTGAATCTTCAAGAGATGCCCTGGACCAACTTAGAGTGACGATCGGGACGGGCAATAGGCCCATGGCTGCAAATAGAAATGTAGAGCACAATACGACAACAAGCGCTGCCGATTGCCATTTGAGGAGATGCCTGGGGGACACTTTGCCGGTCATTGTGGAGCGTTGGGCAGTGAGTAAATACCAAGCTGCGGAAATGGCGCATTCCAAGAGGCGACGATTTGGTTACGACTTAGAGTCCGAATAACCTTCCACTCTTGGTCTGCCATTCGGGCGGGGCGGGGCCGTATCCCCAGATACTCGCCCGTACCGGATGACGCATCCAACCGATAGTAGTGTTCCACATAGCGATGGTCTTCCTCTGAAAGACGTTCATGGCGGGCCAGCCAGAACGAGTCTCCGTGCGCACCTCCCTTGACCGAAAATGGAGTAGATTCGCCCACCACGCGTGGCCAAAGAGACGTCACTGATGACAGTCCGTCTGAGCCGATGGTCTCTTCTATTGGCACCATTCGAGCATCCTCAAAACGGATTCGCCACATCCGCTTACCGGACGGGGAGAAGCCACTCGCAATCGGCGCTCGTGGATGTAGATACAAAAGTACGTCGTGCGTCGTGTTGCACTCTATCGTAATCTGATGGGCCATCTGATTGCGAATAAACGGGTCGGAATGATTATAGCGAGCACCAAATGACAATACGTATTTGCCATCCAGTGTGTGTTTGTGGATCACCCCGTCGATATCTTCGGCGTATCCTGTAGTGTAAATGTGACCGTTCATCGCACACATATCGCCGTTTACGAATGAAGTAACCGCGCGAAACGATGACCGCAGTTGATGGTCGCTGTTGGAAGCTTTCCTGAACACCGACAACGTCGATCTCCGGTAGGACGCGACTACGACATACTTGTTTTCTTCTCTACCCACTGCGGCAATACGAATTGGCCAATCAAATTCACCCGGTCCATCACCTGGACCACCGAAGACGTCAACAAGTCGGCCTTCAAAATCGTAGGCGCGTATTTGGCTGAAGCTGCCATCCAGATAGTAGATGAGGCTGTCACTGACGACTACATCGCGCACTTGGCCAATCATGTCTTGCGCCGGTCCTTCTTTCATGCCAATCGTATATCCGTCGTGTAAGGCATTCTCAAGCCAGAATAGCGTATCTTGGGGTGCGTCTCGGAGGATGAACCGAGGATCCGTAACCTGGGGAATATTATCCGGTGTCGGGTGATGCACAACGGTCCCTCCCCCACCTTGGCAGGATGCAAGCACCCACAGTAAGGCGACCAACAGGATCGTGCGAGGATGTGGCGTTGGCCTCATCTTGTACCTGCTACTGCTATGGACCCGAGGGGACAGCCACTTCCTTACATTTGGTTGTTTCACACCTCTGGATCCCATCCTTATAAATAGCCTTACAGTTCGTTCGCTGGGGCTTTTCGTCGATGATTTCGTACGTGTTGCACGTTCCACAAATGTATCCGGTACCCACTGGGTAGCAGTTTTCAAAGGATTCCGCTTCAATGCACAAATTGCGCTCGCATTCCGTTGGGACTGCTTCTGCCTCATTGTGATTGATGACGGGTGCCAAGACTGCTCCCGCCAGGTAGGCTCCTGCGAGCAGTGTCACGACCACCATTGTGCGTGTAAAGAAGTCCAAAGTTTTGTTTGTCATGGTGAGATACCCAAATATCTTAGTTCTTGCGGTTGCTCTTCACCGGCCCATCCGGTTCGGCTTGCCTACGAGTGTGTTCGTTTACCCCCCCCCCCCCCCCCTCGGTTCCATGTTAAATGAACTTTTTCGTATTTCACAATGCAGTTGCGAGAATTTTCTGGCGGAAGGCTTGTGGCAGTTTGGAATAGATCACGTGCAGGCCCGTTTTCAGGCAGAATCGCGTCATGTTTCACCCTGTTCATCAAACTTCCCCCGCCCCGAACGCAAGCTCCAAATCAAAGAATTCCTCAAGGCGACACCGCCATACACAACTTGGAACAACTCCCAAAAAGATGTGCGACAACTTCCAGCACCGCCCGGTCGCCGCTGCCCAAGGCACATTCCCCACCCCGAATTGGATGCCCTCGCCGACAACCGGCCCGCATGAGTCCGCAACATCGCCATCGACCTCATTGTCAGCCGTACAATTGCGCCCAGAAGTAGACTGTCCACCGCCCACGCACTCCGTACCGGCAGCTCATCCTCGAGCCTGGGTATGGAACTCGGTCACCGGTACGAACACGACAGTGAGATCCATCAGGTCATGCACTGGTGGAGCGAACGCAAAGGCCGCATTCAACAGGGGCTTGCAGCCGCAATCTGAAGGATGGATCGGTCATGCTCTGCGATCGGGATGGATGGCCCGTGAGTCAAGTCCCAATTGTGCTGTAAATTGGTTTTTTGTTGACAAGAGAAGCAGCCGGAGCCCAGCGCGCGGTGGAAGGAGACCGGAGGTTGACTGGAGCAGCGCGGCTGGCTCCATGGTAGCCCTCCATCGCGAAGTAGCGCTGGCTGGTCGTCCACTTCTCAGGCCACTCCACCCGCCCCGCCCCCATCAGGCGCTGGGCGGACGCTTCGTTCGGAAAAAGGCGGGACCCGCGCTCCCGACGCCGCCGTTCCTCAATCCAGCGCTCCGCCCTGTGGGGGGTACGCCACCGGCGCTGATACTTCCAGGGCCGCGTTAACCCCGCCATGGCCGCGTCCAGTCCCTCCTCCAGCCGACCCGCCGCCGTGGTCGCCTTCGGGCCATACTCCTCGGCCATCTCCGCGAACATCGTGCGGGCGGCTGCCTGGCTGCAGCTGGTGAAGCCGTGGCCGCCGTGAAGCCGGCCACCGGGACGGACACCGGTCCCGTACATTCCGGGCCAAATACACTGGGCATCGCGGCCACGGGGCCGACGGAAAGCGCGGCTCAAGGGCGCGCACCCGACCCGGGTGACCGTCCGATACCCCGGGCCGCCCGCGGTCCAGCCGGGGCGTAAACCAGTCGCTCCAGCGGCGGCCCGACTCCGGGGCGGCCCCCTCGAAGCCCAAGATCTCTCGCACCCCGTCCGCATGGACACCCCCGCTATCAAAAGACTCATCGGACACACCGCATCGCTTTGGCGCACCTTGATCACCAGCACGAACGGATACGACGCCGACGCCAAGGAGCGCACCTTGAACGCCGTTACACGCGCGTCCAGCGGCGCGCACCAACGGCTTACTGTACGCTTTGAAAACGGGGTCCCGCACAGCACCTCCGTGACCTTCCTCCCCTGGCGGGTCGATACCCCCTGCCATACCCTCTCCATCAGCGCCAATATCCGCGCCGGCTCCGAGCGCGGGTAGCGGCAAAACACCTCCGTGGAAAACGAGCCGTCGCGGCTTGGCGGCCCCCGCAGCGCCAAGTGCCCCCGCGTCTTCAGGGAACGGGGGCGGGAGCCGTGGCGATCGACCGGCCGCTGGGCGGTGCGTTCCTAGCGCCCCGCACCGATAGGCTCCGCCCTCTCCGCCTCCAGCACCGCATTCAACCGGTGCGGCTGAAGCGGTTTCCAGCCATCCGCACGGATGATCCGGTCCTTCCATTTGTTCAGGTCCAGCGTGATCTGATCCATCGGGTCATCGCCTTGGGTTTGTGGAGTCGAGTTCCGGCATAACCGGTCTGTAGGCGGTGAAACGTTCATCGTGTTCGCTGTTACGTTTTTACAGCAATATAGGGGCACAACCTGGCCCGTGGGCATCTAAGTGTTTCCCAAGAACGCGGTTGATCCCTATACGGTGCGTGTGCAATTGCAAAAGCTGAAAAGAGGACTATAGGCGCTCCAAAGTGACACTGCTGGGCGATCACGTCTTGGCAAGAACGTTGCGCAGCTCTACACACTCTTTGCGCTTGCCAATTTCCACATGGCGTATAAACAATTGGCCTGTTAACAGAATACGTGGTCCCTTGAAGTACGCACAGGGGCCCAAATCAGGCACCTTCGGGAATTCAGCACGATTCTGCGGGCTGACGACAGAGGACTCCACTCCTTTCGTCCCTTGATGGAATGCCGGCCAGGGACACGGCCTCCAAATCACGGGTTATGCATACCGGGAAAACCCACGGGTGGCCGGTGAGCACGAGGCTTGCCAAGTACCTCGCTGAGCACCACAGCAACCTGTGCGGACTGCGGATTGCGCAAGCGTGCAGTGATCTTGCTTGTTGGCACACGTGACTTCTTAGTTGCAGGCTTTACGGATGGCGCGGCCGGTGCAGGCTTGCGCATAACTGGCTGGGCCGGTTGCCGAAACGTATCGTCAGCGAATGTGGTCTGATATCCCTGAAATTCGTCCGGCCATCGCGAGGGGACCGGCTCAGGTACTGCGGGTGGCTGCAACGGCGGGACCGGGGGAGGAGTGGCCATTGGTTCGCCTCCCCGGCGGGCCAGCTCGTATTCGCGGAGAGCATCTTCCAATGACAATCCGTCAGGTTTTGTCCGCTGCCTTTGCTGTTGCTTCTGTTTTTTTCCAAGCACACTGAAGATCAGCCACAGAATGCCAACAATGATATAAATGATGAGATCGTTCATGCGCTGTCAGCTGTCAGGGCGTCCAGTACGCGTCGGTTGGCACGCGGGAAGGCATAATGTTCCAAATCACAAGGGTGAACCCAAGCTGTTTGCAGGCCCGCTGTTGAAACGGGGACACCCCCCAATATACGGCAGTAGTGCACCCAGAGCGTGATCTTATAGTGTGTGTACGCATGCTTAACCTTACACGCCAGCCTTCCTACGGCAACTTCTATTCCGAGTTCTTCCAGCAGTTCGCGTTTACACGCTGCCTTTACCGTTTCGTCCGGGTTGCGTTTGCCCCCCGGCAGTTCCCACAAGCCACCCAACAGCGCCTTCTCTTCTCGCCGTTGGATAAAGATGCGACCCCCGTCGTCGGTCAGTATGCCCGACGCGATGTCATAGTGTTGCAGGGGGGACGACTTTTTCCTGGCAACCGGAAAGCTGTCCGGTTCACCGCTGGCTTTTGCCAGGCAGTGTGTACTGACCGGACACGCGTCGCACAGCGGGGATCTGGGTGTGCAAACCAGCGCCCCCAGATCCATCACGGCCTGATTGTAATCGCCGGGCCGCTCTCGATCCAGGAGACTTTCGGCCAGAGATTGCAATTGCCGCTTCGCAGGATACGCGATGGCAAACAGGCGCGCCAGCACGCGGCGAACGTTGCCATCAACGGCAGCCTCCCGCGCACCATAGGCTATAGAAGCTATGGCTCTTCCGGTATACGGTCCAATGCCGGGCAAGGCGTGCAGCTCTTCATAAGATCGCGGCCAGGATCCACTGCGAACAATCTGACGCGCGGCCTTGTGCAGATTCCGTGCACGTGCATAATATCCTAGGCCTTCCCACTGGCGCAGGACGGCATCCAGATTGGCAGAGGCTAACGACTCCAGCGTCGGAAATGCTTCTGTGAAGCGTTCGTAGTAGGGGAGCGCCTGATCAACACGTGTCTGTTGCAGCATGATCTCTGAAAGCCACACATGGTACAGATCAGGATCGTCGCGCCAAGGCAGGCTGCGCCGGTGCTCATCATACCAGGTGAGTAGACCACGCCTGATTTTTTCGGCACGCTCCGGACTTACTTTAACGGACACCAGATGTGTGCGGAAGATGAGTCAATTGCAACGGCTCCTATATATACTCGTTTCCCTGCGCAGTCCTCTTCAACGGGGATTTTTGGTCACGTCGACGTTTCTTTTCGCTTTGCCGGCCCCGGCTCAGTGGCAGCTTATTGCCGATGGCACACGCGTGCCTTGGATAAACGCTAGCAACTGGCCAGCAGACAGCATGCACGCGATTGCGCTGGATGCACTGCATATGCTTCAGCAAGACGGCTATCTCTTCGCGCGCATTGATTCACAGAACGTGGCAGAGCAACGCATTTATGTCACGCGTGGATCACGTGCCCGCGTGGGCCGGATTCATTTGGTTGGCATGTCCGGATTGGATTCGGAAGCGCTTAAGCAATCACTGCTTTTAGCAACCGGGCAGCCCTTGACGTCGGCTTTTCTTGATGCCAGCGTCCAACGAGTACTGGGAGCCTATGCTACGGCCGGGTACCACTTCGCCTCGGTGGCAGTCGCTGCCCTGGCGCCTGTAACACCTCCTTATGTTGACGTGACGCTTAGTGTGGAAGAAGGCATGCAGCCGCCCTTACGCCGAGTGGAACTCACTGGTGCCACCCGTACACGAGCCGGGTATACACGTCGGACGACCGGACTCGTAGCGATGAAGCCCCTCGTAGCATTTAATCCAGTGCAAATACGCGCGCGCCTGGAAGCAACGGGTGCCTTTGAGCGTGTGGGTGTACCGCGGCTGTATGCGGAGGGCGACAGCAGCATCATAGTCCACATACCGGTAGATGAGGCACCACCAGGCGCCTTTGATTTGGTTCTTGGCTACGAGCGTGCCGAGAGCGGGCGTGGGGCACTGGTGGGTACTGGCAATTTGGGGTTGCGTAACCTGTTTGGTCAGGGTCGCATTTTTGCGCTCGCGCTGCACAGGGCACCTGGACAGGTCAGTAAGCTCGATGTAGAAGCCACAGACCCCTTTGTCTTGGGACTTCCCTTTAGCTTGACCGCTCACTTTCGAGGTCTGCAGCAGGATTCGACCTACGGCAGGCGGGACTACGCGCTGGAGTTGGGCTATTGGCTGGAACAGTCCATGCAGTTTTTTGCCACCCTCACACGCCAAGTCACCAGACCCGGATTGATCGGGTTGACCATGATTGATGGGCGGCAGCGCATTCCGGTAGCCACAGCAACGCTTGCCGGGGCCGGCGCACGAATCCGACAGATCGATCACGGTATCAGCCCGCGGCGCGGATACCTTGTAGAAATGTCAGCCGAGAGCGGCTCCAAGAACACTGATGGCATGATCGTTCGTGAGGATACCACACGCGAGCAGCGGCGGCTCCGCCAAGGGCGACTGAAGGTGCAAGGGCGCGTGTACATGCTGATAAAACGACGCCAAACACTCGTAGTCGGCGGGGAAACCAGGCTCTTGAGGAGCCGAGAATTCGATGAGAGCGATCTATTTCGATTTGGTGGTGCAACCAGTCTGCGCGGGTATGACGAGGAGCGATTTCGCGCCCCGTTTGTCACGCGTGTACTGCTGGAGTACCGATACTTTCTGGATCAAGTCACGTACGGCTTTGCATTCGTGGATGCAGGATACGTAGATGGCCGGCGTGCACCGGCAGGCGTAGCGGGCTGGTATCCAGGATTCGGCTTGGGATTCCAGCTGGACACAGACGTTGGCGTGATCAGCCTGACGCTGGCTGCAAATTCTGAAACCCCTACGGCCCTGCGTGCGCACATCGGGATGTCATTAGGCCTGTAGAACCATGTTGCCATTCTTCTATGTGCCGCCAACGGCATTCCTGTCGGGGAGTGAACTCATACTCCCCTCTTCAGAAGCTGTGCACGCCGTTAGAGTTCTGCGTCTTCGCGCCGGCGACGAGATCATTGTGGTGAATGGGAAAGGCCTCGCCGCGCGGGTCAGACTGACGCATGCGGACAAGGGGGACGTGCGTGGTGACGTATTGAGTCTCGAGAAAGACTTGGGCGAATCGAATGTGCAGCTTACCATCGGCCTGTCGCTGCTCAAGCAGCGGGCACGCTTTGAAACGTTTTTGGAAAAAGCTGTGGAGCTTGGTGCTTACGCGGTGCAACCACTGGTCACCGAGCGCACTGAGGTCGCCGCCTGGCGACATGCGCGAGCCCACAATATCATGGTTGGTGCTATGAAGCAGTGCCAACGCAGCCGTTTGCCACAGCTCCACGAGCCGAAGAAGTTTGAAGACGTGCTCACGCCCCATTCACTGGTGGCCCACGCTCAGGCTGACGTATTTATTATGGATCTGCTCTGGCCGCTTCCCCCGGCGCTTCAAATTTTGATTGGGCCTGAGGGCGGCTTCTCTGATGCTGAAATTGCGCTAGCCCTTAAAATGCAGTCCGCACTGGTGCGACTGGGGCCCCGCCGGCTGCGTGCGGAAACCGCAGCCATCGCCGCTTGCGCAGCAGTCATGCTCATGCATCATTAGCGGAAACCCCTGTGCTGGGCCCCGGTTACAGCTTGCTGTCGAATGCAGCTTTCGCCCAATGTTTGTCTTTTTGATTGTAGTCATTGCGCTGATTGGGATTATTATGTCGTTTGTAATCCTCTTGCAGGCAGGCAAAGGCGGAGGGTTGGCCGGTATCGCGTCGGGAGGCGCAACCACGCAAATTCTTGGGGCCCGTCAGGCACCAGACATCCTCGAGAAGGGAACGTGGATACTGGCAGCGGCTTTCTTGGCGCTTTGCATTTTGACCAACTTTGCCATTGATCCGGGCACTCCCCAGCGAAGCGTTATCCAGCAGTCCCCGCTTCCGCAACAGCCAGCCGTGCCGCTGCCAGCCGATGAGGTACCGGCCCCGGCGGAAGATGTATCCGGTGAATCCGTGCCAGCCGAAGACGGCCAATAAAAAGGGTGGCGCCCGCGAAGCGGGGCCACCCTCCGTGGTGTGCACCGACCTGTAAGCCGAATTCTGTCTACCCGGAACCGCCACCACGCGGTCTGCCGGGGAGATCATCATCTATCTGGGACCGCCGTCACCGACGGCCTCTAGCGGCCTACCCGTGACGCAATTCGGCGGGCCACCTTATCGCCTTGGGGGCGTGCGACACTGTTTGGCCTTGCTCCGCGCAGGGTTTACCCAGCCGCCCCGGTCACCCGACACGCTGGTGGGCTCTTACCCCACCCTTTCACCCATCGCCTGTGGCCCTGATAAGCCCATCGGCAGGGCTGCTCTCTGTTGCACTTGCCGTCATCGCTAATGCGATGCCTTCCCGTTAGGAAGTGCGATGCCCTTCGGAGTTCGGACTTTCCTCCCTGCCCAAAAGGCAGGGCGATGATCCGGCCGACACTACTCTGGTTCAGATGCTGATGTCCTTTGTTGTTTCCGCGTACAATTCGTTGTCCACAATGATACGCCCGGTGTGTTCGCACGCAACGATTCGGTTGCGCTGGCGGATTTCCACTTGGCGCTGGGGAGGAACTGCAAAGCCACTGGCCGCACCACGTTGCAGCATAACAACCGCCCGTCCGTCGCGCACGCGTTTACGCAAGCGCGAATAAGCCCGTAAATAGCGGCTGTCGACTTGCCCTTCCGCCTCGCTGCGGCGTTCCAGCAGCGCCGCTTGCTTCTGCTCAGTCGTGGCGAGCACTTCCTCAAGTTGCTGCTGTTTCGAAGAAAGCAGCTCCTGAACGTCATTCAGTCGCTCGTTTGCATCTTGAATCGAGGCAGCGGATTCCTCAAGCGTTGCATTTGTGGACTCTATGTAAGTCTGGGCTTCCTTAATGCGTTCTCGCTGCGCATCGATTTCCTTGGTTAGCGCATCGTACTCACGATTATTACGCACCTGCATTTGCTGGTCATCGTATTTCTTGATGAGCTGCTCGGCATCCTGGATATCGAATTCGCTGCGACGTCTCTTGAGTTCGGTGGCTTCTTGCTCCTGCGTAATATTGTCGATCCGCGTCTGCAAGCCCGCAGTTTCGTCTTCCAGATCCCGGATCTCTTCCGGCAAATCGCCCCGCTCCTTGATCACCTGATCGATCAGGGTATCAATGTGCTGCAGGCGAATGAGTGCACGCAATTGATCGCCAATTGTGGTCTCTGTTGGAGGCATGACACTTTAATTTCAGGCAGCGAACATAAACGTTGTCAGCCATGGGTAGGTTCAATCCATCAGCGTGCGAACGGGACTGGTTTTAACGGAAGTACGCACGAATCGAACCTGGGGGAATCGGTCTTGAAGCCAGGTGCAGAGCAATGCTTCTGTGTGGTGTTCCGTTTCATAATGACCAGCATCAATGAGGGCCATTCGCGGAGTGCCCCTCACGTCCAGTACCTCAAAGAACTGGTGATACTTGATGTCAGCAGTAACATACGTGTCGACTCCGGCCGCCAAGGCCTCTTGTATCAGGCTACTTCCAGATCCGCCGCATACGGCTACACGGCACACTGTTGCGTCCGGGTCGCCAACATAGCGCAGGCCAGGTGCCTCAAGGCAAGTGGATACGTGTTGCACAAAGTCTGGCAATGGCATGGGAGGCTCTAGTACACCTATTGCCCCAAGGCCGCAGGTCGACTCGTCACGGGGACAAAGGAAGCACGTGTGGTTCAGGCCAAGTATGCGAGCCAGCTCAATGGAAACGCCACCCGGTGCTGCGTCCAGATTGGTATGTATGCTGTATAGCGCAATACCCAGACGAACAAGGCGGAGCACCAGGTTGCCGATCATATCGTCATCGGTAACGCGCCTTAGCGGCTGAAAAAGCAGTGGATGATGCGTTAGGATCATGGACACGCCGAGCCACTCCGCCTCATCCACAACGGCCGGCGTCAGATCCAGAGCAACCAAGGTGCTGTGTACTTCATGCGTGGTACTGCCAACATGCAGGCCTACGTTGTCGTAGGATTCAGCAAACGCAGGATCCGCCCAGGCTTCAAGGGCGGCGGCGATATCACCGGCACTGGGATTGGGCATGGATCGGTATACTGTAAGTCAAAGTCAGTAGACAGGTAAATGTTGAAAAAGATCGCGGTTAGCTGTGATGAATATGGACATTTGGTGGATGTCCTGCTTGAAGCGTTGCGCGTTCACGGATTCGATCCTGTGTATTTCGGGCCGGGAGAGGGAGAGGAAGCACATGATTGGCCGGTCGTTACACAGCAAGCTGTGGCGTGTCTCCGCGAGGGAACGGCCGAAGAAGCCATCGTAATGTGTTGGACAGGGACGGGATGTGCCATTGCGGCCAACAAGACGCCCGGTATCCGAGCGGCGTTGTGCCAAGACGCGGAAACGGCCAAGGGGGCAAGGATCTGGAACCACGCCAATGTACTGGCGCTCAGCCTTCGGGCTACGAGTGAACCGGTGTTGAAAGAAATCCTCGAAGCTTGGTTTACAACGCCCTACAGCGAAGACGAGTGGAATGTGACACAGATCCGCCGCGTGGACGCCATGGATAGCGATAAGGCATTGAAGCCGTGATCGGTTAATTGAAATCGCAGACTGATTGGGTGCTTGCCCGAAACTGTTTGTGTGTCGCAAGGTCTACGACAAGGACAGCGTATCAGCTAACGCGGCCACTCTGGCCGCTCAGTCCAGTAAGCGCAAATAAAAGGGGAAATCAGTGCCAGTAGCCCAGATATTTTCAGAGTCCGCCCCGGCAGGCTGCGTGGCACGGTTTTCGTTTATCCGGCACGAGTAAGGGGCTGGGGGGTATGCGAAGCTCAAAGGCTGCCATCGTTGGACCCGGTAAATCGATTTTTAAGGGTTATTCAGGAAATTATGCAAAGCACCACCGCACGAGGTGATTCGGCATATGCCAAGCATTAATCCTGAATCCTGAATCTGGACGCGGGAAACGGCCGGGCTTTCATTCGAAGAGGCAGTTGTCAAGGTCGGAATCCAAGATGCACGGGGCGTCAAGGCCATTGACCGACTCGCCGAATTGGAGCGCAGAAAGATTTTATCCACCCGTGCGATACTGGCAAAGATGGCCAAGCAGTACAGGCAGCCACTTCCGACTTTTTACCTCAAAGAGTACCCGTGCCTGTGGGTTGCGGGCTGATTTTTGTTGGCTGGCGGAGGGTGCGAAGCCCAAAGATGACGCTTTAGTTAAGACTTTCCTTCGCGATGTGAGAGTTCGCCAGCAAGTGGTCCGGCTCGCGTTGGAATTAGATGACGAGCAGATGCCGCTTCCGTTTGTTGGTTGGCTAACGCAAAAAATGGCCTGCCAGAAGATGCTTCTAAGTTGGACCGTATGTTTAGGGGCATGCCGTCCATTGTGTTCAGGCATCTTGTTCGGATGCTTTGGACGGTTTGAAACTGATTGTGGGGCGTGGTGTCACCCATGAAAAGTATTAGGCAGAGCGGAAGACACGGGAAACCTTTAACCTACTGCGATCCTCAGTAGAGAAATCCGGAGTCTACGTAATACTTGAGGGGGAATTTGGGTAGCTGGCACAGCAAAATACCACTGGACCTGTTTCGTGCCTTTACCATTGCCGATAACCTTGCTCCTTTCGTGGTTATTAATCGTCATGATGTTGATGCGGCACGGTCATTTCATTATTGCACGAGCTGGTACACATATTGCTGAATCAGATGGGGATTAGGGATCAAAACTCAAATAACTCTGTTGAATTATGGGACTGGTGGGAGAAAACTTAAGGGTTACCGCATGCTTGACGGTTTGTAGTTTGTCCGGTGGCGTAACACCACCGGCTGCCCTTGCATGTGGATGGGCTTGTTGGTGCATGCTTTGTGACGCTGAGGAAAATCCATACAATGACTTAATGTGCTAAGGGAATGTTTAGTACCATTGTTTTTGGGGGGCTTGTAATTTGCTTGGTTGCCGCGCTTTTCAAAACGCGGAAATACCACACCAAAATTCCGCCTCGCACGCGCTTTTTTATCACCGTAGGGGCTACGCTGGCGATGGCCATCCTGCTCATTACTGAGCTCCCTTGGGAAGCACGCTGGGCCGCCATTGTTCTGGCAGGCATCTGTGTGTACGGACTGCACAGAGACTGGCGAGCATGGAAGCACCCCAGTCAGGAGGCGGTGTAAAGGGATTGAGTTGGGAAGCGACGCGTATGGGCCTGTATATGCGTTTAGGGGGCGATGGCGCCGCGTCCTGCTAGCGCCGAAGGTTGACAAGCCCAAGCTAAAAGGAATCCGCTAGGACGGCCGGGGATGGCGGAAGCGATGAAGCATTTGAATTACGACATCCGCTACCATGATCTGGTCTCTGGGGCTATGTGGCGGTTTCCGGTGGCCTCGCCTCCCCCAAAAAGCCGGCCCGCTCCCGGGCCAGGGCCGGGACCGCGACCTTACGGGCCTTACGCCGTTTCAGCGCCTGATAGCGTTAGTACAACCGCTTTGCGCCCGCTGACGGATGGCTATGGTCCGGGCCGAACAGTGCTGCGGCCGCTGTTGCAACGCTACACTAACCCAAGGATACCAAGTGTATTTCCAAGCCGCACTGATGAGCGCTTTGCGGGCGTGCACATGGCCGGTCTTGGTGACGGAACCGTATCACCGGGTGGTCCCCAATGACCGCTGAGACGGCCCCCGGCCCCGATACGCCATCCGGGCCGTCGGACGGGCCAAGTGGCGAAAGTCTCCGCGCTCACCTAACCGCGGCAAGGCGGTAAACCACCCCATCCCTCGGAAGCCCGGTAAGATCTGGACCCCGTCCCGGAATCGGGGTAGCGCCGCGGTTTGCTCCATCGGCGGCTCCACGTCCCGAAGCGGCGCCTGCAGAAAGTCTATCGGGGCCCAATGGCCTTGCCGCACGGGCTCATCATTGGCCTGCGTCAGCGTGACGCCGTTGAGCCAAGTCTTGAACCGCTGCGTCCAAGGCGGGCCGTTATGGTAGTATGTGTCCCCGAGACCGGAGCCAAGTGAGTGCCCGTACTTGGGGACGAGGCCATGCCTCCACCCGGCCCACCCGGTTGCGGACCAGATGGCGGGCCGACTCCCAGGAGGAATTCGGCACCCAACACGGCGTCCGCCGCGAGCCCACCAACTATTCAGCCTACCGTTTCGCGTCCCGCCGGTCGGTC
>JAAXGT010000222.1 GCA_012271205.1 Rhodothermales bacterium | reverse complement strand
ATTCAATGATGGTCATTGGTTGCGCTTCGATATTGTAGTAGGTAGGCAGGAGAAATACATCGGCCGCAAGGTGCATGGCCTGGACCCGGCTATACGCTGTTATCGGACCGTGATGAGTGACTATGTCCCGCAGCTCGAGTGCTTCAACCCGTGCTTCGAAAGCTTGCCGGTCCGCATCGGAATTCCACCGTCCGGCATAATCTGCTTCCAGCGCCATCCCCTCCCTACGCGCGATTGCCAATGCCTCCAACACATCGAGATACCCCTTGCTTTCGATCATATTACTGAGATACAACACACGAAGTGGCCGGCTTCGGTGGCGGCGTTTGTGCTTTTGGTTTACTTCCTGGGTTGATCCACACGGGGGTACGAAGTTGGGAATCACATGCCGCTTGTGTGCTGGAATCCAGTCGGCAACATGCGCTTCCAAGAGCTTGCTCAGCAGCACAAAGCAGTCTACGCGTTCAACTATCCGCCTTGCAGAATACCGCGTGAGCTGCCGCTCGAAGAGACGGCTGAAGTTGCCCCAGTGAACACTTGCCACAATGTGCTGACCGGGTTGGAATGCGGGGAGCACCGTTATTAGATCGCGCCAGTGTCCCATTTTCTGACCGGAAATGGAGCACCAAATGACTGGCCCCCCATCAGACAATGCCGTGCGTAAGTTGGACTTTAGCCGCAGGTAATGGCATGAGGTATAGAATGTCCCAGCAAGTCCTTTGGGCAGAAGCGCGCGGTGTTCCTGCATAGTAGAGAAGCGGTGTACATCGTATGTAGCCCCCAAGAGATTGGCCAGCCACTGTGTGGCCACGGATTGGCCATCACGCGGCGGTGGGAATCGACCGACTATATGTAATCTGTTGTGCATGCAATGCGGTTGCAAGTGTGCTCATAATGGAACCACTTACTTGGGGAATCACGGTTTAACTCGCTTGGGATGGTCGTTCAGGATCGAAATCCTCACACTACAATCGAGGGTGTATCTGGGCTGCATACTCTCTCCAAAATACCATGATCAATTGAGTTACACGCGAATTCTGCAGTCAAGTCCCGATTCCGATTTCATTCGTGATCAAAGCGAACCCTCGCAGAAAGCCCACAAGTACAGTGGATTGGTCATGATACCACTCAGTGTGGTTCATTCGGCTTGGCCTTCCAACCGATGGCCAGGAGATAGACAGGTCAATGATTACAGACAGCGTCACGTCCCCGGATGTGGAGGCCGAACAGGTTGAAATGGTACGTGTGGACGATCCTCGTCATAATTGATGGGTGCAGATTGGGTCTGCGAGGTGGGCCGTAACGGTGAAGTATTCCTTGAAGGTCTCCAGGATACTGCCTGGATGGTGTTGTCCTGGAGGCCGCAGAGGATTTTGGTGGACAGGTGAGTGGAATCGATAATGGTGGGTATCGGCGCTTTACCATTCACCTGCTTGGATTTACGGGTGACTCTGGCGTCCAAGCCCCGGGTTTGGCTTTACGTGCAAGAATCGATGATTATCGTGAACGATTTTGACCTTGCGGTCATGGAAGTCAGCCGTGCGGATTCGCTGAGGGTTCCACAGGGGAAGGTCTTGCGTCTTGGTGAGCGTACCGGGCATGCCGCCGAGCAACGATCCGCATACGCTCCGCCCATACCTCGCCTGCGATTCATGGCACAACCCGGGCCAATTGGGCGGTGTATCCCGATTGGGACCGCGGATGC
Source organism: Rhodothermales bacterium (assembly GCA_012271205.1). Taxonomy (GTDB): domain Bacteria; phylum Bacteroidota; class Rhodothermia; order Rhodothermales; family Bin80; genus JAAXGT01. The sequence goes on along the minus strand of JAAXGT010000222.1, from coordinate 48,939 downwards.
TGTATGCCCAAGCTTCTATTCAATTGCATATGAATCAGCTGGAAGCTCATCTGGAATGAATGGCATGGATATCATAAGTGGCGGCGTGTAAGACTCCAGCGCTACTAGAGGACGGGTATACCTCCGGCCCCTCAAGCTCCAAGTACTGTTCGCAATAAACGCAACCGAACGGAAGTCAGCACAAGTCTCGGTACAATGTGTCTGGTCCGATCCAATACAACGCCTGCTGGCACATGGCTCATAATATCCGGACTGCGGGAGGGCTATACAATTTGACTCAGATCGAAGACCAGGGGCTATGGGCGTACAAGCAGAAGGGGGCGTGTGCTTGTGCCGCTTGGAGTTACTAGGCGCGACAGGTAGATGCCACTGCTTAGACCCGATGAACTCAATTCTATGTTGTAGTGCCCGGGCGCATGATACTGGTCCACGAGTGTAGCAATGTGCTGGCCCAACGCGTTGAATACATCCAGCGTTACATGACCGGGCATTCCAACGCCGTAAGGGAGTTGTGTGGATGCATTGAACGGGTTGGGATAGTTCTCGTAGAGCACGGACTGCCCTGGCTTTGAAACCTCCTCGCTGGATGTGGGCGAATCCAAGACAAATCGAAGCCAATTCATTCTGAATCCGGTACTCTGCATGCGTATCCGCATCTTCTGCAGGCCCTCCGCCAAGTGAATGCCGCTGCGCCGCACCGTATCCCATTTGACCCCAATCGACACACTCTGATAGACTATTGGGTCGGTGACTTGAACGCTATCGAACTCGATTGCAAAAGCGGCTGACGTTCCGGCCCCCGCAGTTGCCACGCGGGTCTCAAGTGTGTACTCGCCGCTCTGCTTCACGTCTACTGTGTACTCCAGCCATTCGCGCCGGGTAATACCGCCTACGTCATATCCCTGGCCGTCGGTGGTGTATCCCACATCAACCCCTTCATCCGCTCGAATGTCCCCGTTGTCGTTTGTCGGCGTCAAATCCGAATACGCTATGCCTTGGCCGCCCAAATCAAAATATTCTGCTTCTATCTGGCCCGGAATTGCATGAGGTGCGATCAAATACGGGGCCTGTCCGCACACGCCGTCCCCCACCTTTAGCGCCACCGTGTCGGATTCCGAAATCCAGCCTCCATCATCTATTGCCGAAGAACGGAGCATGTAGCATCCCGGCTGAACATTGGTTATCGCCCATTCATATGGGGGGGCACTCAGCGTGGCCAAGACACCATCAGCCTGCATGAGTGATACGTGCTCGAGGTTGCCATCTGGATCTGTTGCGTCTGCCCTCACAATAAGCTGACCACCTGCCTGAAGCCTTTCGGGTGCTGTAATCGAGACGGAGGGCAGCCCCGTGTATCGGTAAACGCGCACGTAGTCAATGGCCAGTTGCTGCGGGAATATACTGTTATCCACCCCTTGCTGACCTCCCCAAGTGCCCCCGATGGCAATGTTCATAAGCAGATGAAACGGACGGTCAAAAGGCCATGTGCTCCACCCACCGTTGTCGTTGTAGTAACGGAAATACACACGGTCATTAACTGAAAACTCGATCTTCGTCGGTGACCACTCGGCAGCATACACGTGGAAGTCCTGCGAGGCATTTTGTACTGTTATCGCAGCGCCACGGCCCGAGCCTGTCAGGTGGTTGTACCGGTTCGTGTGAACCGTGGCATGCACTCGGTTTTGGTTAAAGCCGACATGTTCCATGATATCAATCTCCCCCGTATCAGGCCAGCCCCCGTTACCGTAGTTGCTGCTGGTTGGCAGCATCCAGATGGCGGGCCATGTGCCGCGTCCCTCGGGGAGTTTGGCCCTAACCTCAATGCGACCGAAGGTCCAGTCACCCTTGCCTTTGCTTACGAGCCTGGCCGACGTATATGGCCGGCCAAATCCCGACTCCCTGTGTGTTTCTATGATCAGGACATTGCTGTCGGCCCGGGCATTTTTCTCGCGTGCCTCTGTATAGTATTGCAGCTCCTGATTCCCCCAGCCATGTCCGCCCACGTCATAGTTCCAGCGCGTTGAGTCGGGGAGGCCATAGTAATCGAATTCGTCGCCCCAAATGAGCTCCCAAGATTGCGCGGAGACCGCTGGTACCAAGAGTAACGTGAACACGCACAGGCCAGTAAATTGTGTGATCTGATGCATGCAGTGCGCTGCTGATGTTTTGTCAAGGATTCAGCGCAGCCAAACACCTAGGCTACTATCTTGTTCGAATGCGGTGTCGCAACCGGAATAAAGATTGGCGAGGAAATCCTACCCGCATTCTCAGGTCCAACGCATTCTCACGGCAATCCGGCGAACGCAATAAGGCGGCACAGTGGCTCATCGGGTTTGCCCTGTTGGCCGGGTGCACGGCAGAGAGTCCGTTCACCGATGTCACACACGAGGCGGGATTCGATTCATTTACCCATGCCACCGGCGCAATAGGAAGCCGCTGGATGCCGGAAATCCTTGGTGCCGGTGCGGCCTTTCTTGATTGGGATGACGACCGATGGCCGGATGTAATGCTGGTGAGTGGCAGCACTTGGGATGCTCACCAGTTGCCGGCGCTGCGACTCTTTCGAAATAATCAGGATGGCACGTTTACGGAAGTGACCCACGCCGCACGGCTGGATGCGGTAACGGCCTACGGCTTTGGTTTGGCCATAGCCGACTACGACAACGACGGGGACGCGGATGTGTATCTGACGGCACTCGAAGCCAATCTGCTCCTGCGTAACGACCATGGTTTGTTCACTGAGGTGGGGGCAGTGGCGGGTGTACGAGGACCAGCTGAATGGAACACGGTGGCTGTGTTCCTTGATGCCGATCGTGATGGATGGCTAGACTTATACGTCGGCGGGTACGTGCCTTGGGATTCCACCCGCGATGTACACTGCCTGGGCCCGGAAGGGAAGAAGATCTACTGTACACCCAAAGTCTATAACGGGCTACCGCACCGGTTCTACCACAATAATGGCGATGGTACGTTTGCCAACTGGACCGATTCCGTGGGATTGTTGCCGTCACCGGGCAAAACCTTGGGAGCCGTTACGCTTGATTTCAATCATGACCTGTGGCCGGATCTGGCAGTGGCGAACGATCTGGAAGCCGACCAACTCTATGAGAACAACGGCGATGGTACGTTCACAGAGCGTGGATTGCTGAGTGGCATCGCCTATGATGCCCGTGGCATTGCCCCGGCAGGCATGGGAATAGCATCCGGAGATTTGGACGGAGCGGGGGAAGTCTCGCTGGTGATCGGTAACTTTTCCAATCAGATGATGGGGGTATTCCGCCATGCCGGTGGCGGCCGCTTTGCCGATCGCGCTGCCTCTTCCCGCATTGGCGGCTTAAGTCGCCAAACGCTTACCTTCGGACTGCTTTTGTTTGATGTGGATCTGGACGGCGACCTGGATATTTTCGCTGCCAACGGGCATATTCACGCACACGTGGATCAAAATGCGAGCGGCATCACATTCCGGCAGGCACCACACTTGTTTCTGAATCGGGGAGAGGCGGTATTCGACGATCAAGGAGCCGCATTCCCGCCCTTGCTGGGCCGGGGCGTGGCCTATGGGGACATAGATCGCGATGGAGATCTTGACCTGTTGACGACGCAAAATGGAGGTGCGGTGCACCTTTGGCGCAATAAGATGGGGGGCCGCTTCTTGCGTGTTTTGCTTCACGGTACCATCAGCAATCGGGATGGGGTGGGTGCCCGGCTTGAGCTCTACTCCGGTGAAATGTGGCAGGTGCGCTATGTAGCCACGGGCGGGAGCTACCTTTCGCAATCTGAGCGGGAGATCACGTTTGGCCTCGGCACACATGCAATGGTGGACTCACTTCATATTAAGTGGCCAAGTGGCCGTATTTCGCGATTGTATTCGCTTCCGGCTGATACACTTCTGGTTATAACCGAAGCGATTCAGTAGTCATGCGGAGGGGGTGGTTCATAGCTTTCATTCTGCTTACAGCTGGATGCAATGTGGAAGAGCCTTCACTTCCGGCCGGGGCTGCTGAGCACCTGCAGGATGCGATTACGGCATTGCGTTCACATGCAATACAGGAGGCGCTTGCACACGCCGACAGTGCACTGCTTCTGGCACCTGAGCACCCTTACGGGCATTTTGTGAAAGGGCAGGCATATTACTTGTTGGCCGATTTTGCGGCTGCGCGCTGGGCATGGGAGAAGGCCAGCGCACTGGAGCCAGCCTATTTTGCCTGGTGGCAAAGCCTGGGTGACGTTGCGTTTCGGCAGGCAGATTTTGCAGCTTCACTCAAGTACTACGAGCGCGCACTTCGCCTTAGCCCGGATGCCATCTCATGGCACGGGGCAGCAGGCGCTTACTGGGAAATGAGCCAGCCCTTGGAGGCGCGCAGGGCCTGCGAACAGGCCTTGGCACTGGATTCGACTTACGCACCGGCCTACCTGAGCCTGTCCATGATTGCAGAGCACGAAGGCGAGCTCCACGAAGCCCTGCGCCTGGCGCATCGCGCCATTGACTTCGGTCCGGAATATACGCCTTCATTTCTGGTCGCCGGGCGTCTGCATCGCCTGTTGGAGAAACCGCTGGAAGCTATTCCACTGCTGCAAAAGGCCTTGGAAGCTGCACCTGGCAGCTCAGAAATACGGTACAATCTTGCCCAAGCACTGCAACAGGCTGGGCTCTCCGACGAAGCAGCACGAGTCTGGGAAGCCACTAACGTGCATTTCTCACTACGTGGTAGCGAGCCTGAACGCACATTGAACTCCGAAACGCAACCGTACAGGTATTGAGGGAGTCGTGAGGAATAATTTTGCTTTCTTCACACCCAAGAATCGGTATTCAGGACATGGTGCGGGCCCTTGCGGCGTATCTGCCCCCAAGTTGGAAGGCACTGGGATCCGGCCTCGGGCATCTTTTGAGCTCCTGCTGTCGGCCACACCAACCAATCCGAAACGGATTTGCAGCACAATTGGGACTTGACTCTCCGATATTTTTTGTGAGCCGCATAAAATATCGGCAGTTTATGTTCTCCACCTGAAGCCGAGAATCGGCCCAATTGTAAGTACAATAGGGACCAAGCCCCACCAAGTGTGTCTAAACCGGCGTAATTTGGCTCAAATTCCCTTCTCAGGATGGCAATTCCGTTCCGGTGACGCGGACTCCTGAGGGCTATGGAACAGGCTGCTGGTGGAGATTTATGGGCTAAAATGCCATGATCTGCTCGAAGAGTGCGCTATCCACTTGAATGGCAGCGGACTGGCGAAGGGTTGCTGTTAGTATCGAATCCAATCCTTGTGCACGCATGCGGGCAGCCATAAACATGCGGCGCTCGTCCTCCACATCGGCTTTTACCTCGTCACTACTCGCCAAATCAGTTGCCTCTCCCACGCGCGCAAACGCTTCGTTACGAAGTGCACGCCCCACGGAAGCCGCAGTACGTTGCGTGGCTTCTGAAAACGGCAAAGATGGCAGCCAGAAGAGATAGTCCAGCGCAGTGAACACCTGTTCGTTGCCATACTGCGCGTACGTGGCCAGCGGTGTTTCTGGCGTCAGCGTAAGCGGTCTGGCTTCAGTGTCAGTCTCAATGTTGACGCTAACACGCCCGGCACGTTTTTCAAATCGGCTAAGGGAAGCGTGCAGTGCACGAATGCCGTTGGGGCTGACTTGGACATCAAGCCCCTGCATGAACTCCTGTACGTAACGGTCACCCTCGAGGCGACGACGCCTCAGCCGCAGCATACTCGCAATGCCGCTTTTGCGCGTCTGGTAATCTGATTCGGTGAGCACAGGTGCATGCTGCCGGTCTTCAATGCGTATGATGTGATAGCCCTGCCGGCTTCGTACAGGCGCGGAGTAGGTACCTACGTCAAGCTTGAAGGCCGCTTCGGCAAAGGCGTCATCCACCTGAAAGTATCCCACAACGCCCAAGTAGCCGGCGAGCGTGTCCGATGTCTGAAAACAATCCATGGCCTCGTCTAAAAACGGTCGCCCGGCCTCCAGACGCATGTAGGCCGCTTGCGCGTCCGATTCATTTCTGTAATAGATGTGGCGTGCAATGACGGGCTGCTTGTAGTGGGCATAGGCCCGGCGGATTTCCACATCTGTCAGCGGCGGCAGTTTCTGGAGCAACTCACGCTCATAGTAGCGCCCCCCCAGTGCCGACCTTACGGCGAGGCTTTCGTGTGCCTTGGCAATACTGTCCTTTCCCAGACCACGTCGACCCGCTTCTTCGAACAGAAGGTAGTCGTCTATTAGCCGGTCTAAATGCATGTGCCGGGCCTCTTCGGTGTCGTTGGCTCCCGAGCTCATGAGTTCAAGCACGTACGACCGCTCGAAATCCAAGACAGTGATAAGGTGGCTGTTTACACGGACGAGAGGAAGGGCCCGTTCATCCGGAGAAGGTTTGCCGCAGGCCGCAAAGCCTAGGGCCACACTGGCTGCAACAAGCGCCAGACGCGCCTCAGAAATAGATGCGAAAGTCCAGCATCTGCGTATTTCCAAGCAGATCAAATGGCGTATACGCATAGTCAAATCCCGTACGTATGCCCAATGCTCGTACGTCCAGTCCGGCCCCGAGCGTTAAGTGGCTGTCAACGTGTTCCACGAACAAATCCTTGAATCCCGCGCGCACATCGAAGTTGAAGGTGCGATTGTACAAGCGAAGCTGTCCTCCAAAATCGCCATTCAGGCGATTATCGTTACTCTGATGGGCATCGGCCAGGGCCATCAGCTCTACGTGATCCAGCCGGAAAACAGGTAGCGCCATGCCAAATTTGAAAGACAGGGGCAGATCCCACGAGTCCATTTCCAGTCGGGCCGGTACGTCAGGGTTGTTGCCGCTGGTGGTTTCGTCTATATCCACGAACACAACACTGTTGACACCGCCCATCTGCATCTTGCTGCCAAAATTCTGGATAGAAGCGGCCAGTGTCAGTCCCTGCAGGTATTGCGTCTGGAGCACGAATCCAAAGTCAAACCCGACCGCATCGGCACTCATGTCGCGAATCTGCTGCCGCACGTACTTGACTGTGCCTCCAAAATAAAACGCTGACGTGAGCGGCTGCGCATACGTCACACCGAGACTGAAGTCGCCCGCCCGGAAGGTTTCCCCGGTGCCTTCGGGGAACGCCACGGTTCGAACCGGCATGGATCCGTAATCCACTGACGCCACGCTCAGGCCTATCGTATGTGTGCCGAATACGGGAATAACCACAGCTGCAGCGTTGTAATTGATATCCGCCAGCCATTGGGCATGCGAAAGCAGCAGGCTGCCGCGCTGCCTTCCACTGTAGGACCGGGCGGCACCTGCGGGATTCCAGAAAAGCGCGTCCGCTCCGGTAGCCAAAGCTGTGTATGCATGGCCAACGGCCTGCCCGCGGGCGCCCGTACCCAAGGTTAAAAACGCTGCGGCCGTGGTGCCTGTCCGATTCTGTGCCAGGACGCCAGCCGGGAGGACGGTCAGCATCAAGAACAGCGTCAGGCTGCGTGTGCACGAAATCAGCATGTCCACACTCATTTAACAAGGGCAAACTTGCCGACATGCTCGCCGATTCCGGGGGCGTCCACATGGAAGATGTACACACCGAAGGCCACGTCTTGCTGCTCTTCGGTACGCAAATCCCACCACTCAGCGCCGTCGGACGTGCTTCCATCGTGGTGAAGTGACTTGACCAGCTCACCGCGAATATTGAAGATTCGTATCGTGCATTGGGGCGGCAGGTGAATAAACTGGACGCGGCGCTCACCACGGCCTTCAATCTGGGAGAGCGGCTCAAAGGCAGACGCGCCTACATACGGATTAGGCACGACCGCAATCTTGTCGAGTTCATTCTGTGCCAGTTCGGCATCAATAAGCGATGGACGAAGGGTAAACTGAAAGAAATCCCCCGTCGCAAAAGGGCGCAATGCCGAAATCCTCAACACATTGCCGGCTGAAGGCGCGATCGGATTGTTCGGGTCCGCAGCCGTAAATGTGATGCGGTACCGAAAACGGCGCACGCCTTGGCCACCCGGTTGCTCATGAATAATCAGATCATCGCCACTGTCAAATTCGCCGCTCCCGTTGATATCCTGGATGAATAGATCCGCCGGTGTGTTTTGGGTGGCATTTCTGGCAAAGACCGGCACATCCACACGCAAGAATCCGAAAACGCGGGGCGGTCGGTAAAGCGAATCGCTGGGCGTTACCCATATAAGCTCATAGTCGTCGGGAGAGGGCACGAAGGCACTGGTGGTATCGGCCCGTACGTGGGCCACCCAGTTTGTTTGATACCCGTCCAGCGTTTGCGGATCCACATCGTACACCTCGTTCTGCGTTCCTAAGTTGGCGGTATATCCCGTGCGAATGAGGTCCATTTCGCAGCCTAATGGCGGGCCGCATTCCACGTTATGGATGTCGATTGCAAAGCCGGCCGTCGGTGGTGTCGTTTCCATGATCGGCGAGCGCGCAATTAGCGTTTCTCCGCTCGATAGATTCAACACTTTGTACGCTGTGGTTTCATACAAGTCCGAAGTCGCGGAAAGTGGATCACTAAAGAAGCTGATCTGAAAAATTGCATCAAAATCCGCTTCTTCTTCCTGCAGGATGCGCACGTTTATTGATCCGGCACCAATTCCCTCAGTGACTCGGCTCAAATTTTCGTTCGCCCCGCCTTCCACGTATCCTACAGGAAGCGAACGTGGAGTGACCACGGCCGCGTTACGCGAAAAGCCGGTAACACGGCCTGCTTGGTTGACGCTGATGTTAAAGGTATTCTCCTGTGGATCGATCGGCTCCTTGGAGAGGTCAGTCGGATCCCGAACGCCGCGGTCATAGGCCACCAGAGCATAATAATACGTGATACCGTTGGTGACCTCCTCGTCTATATAGTAGAACTGCAATCCGCTGTCACCGCCCAGATTGTACACGGCTTCGCCTTCCAGCACGGTTATCGGCCCCTGAATGCCGTTGACCAGGTCCCACTGTGCAACGGGCTTAAAGAAAGTGGCTGCACCGTCCAGATCAGTAATGGTTCGGGCATCAAAGAGCAGTGGATCTGTACCCTTGTAGAGCTTGAATCCTTCGAAGTCGAACTCTTGAATGAAGCGGTCGAAGCTTCGTACAGCCACCGTATCCCAACTAAGTATGACACGACCGTCTCCCGGCACAGCTGTGAGCTTGGGCAAGAATGGCGGCTGGGCGAAGTTGTAGTCTGCATTGAAGATGCTCTGTGCCGTGCGGCGATTCTTGAAAAAGTCTCGCTCATCCTCGCCGAAAATCCACGCCGTCGAAAAGAAATCTGTGCCCGTTGACGCCAGCCCCACAGGACCCGATGAAAACAGCAAAAACGGCTCCAAATCCGCTTTGAATGCCTCTGGTTTGGTACCGAGCGGGAATTGCGCATACGAGATAATACGGTCCCACATCCAGGCATCATCACGCAGATTATCCCCGCTCTCATAGAATGGACGGGTCTGAAGGTCAAATCCGGTCAGGCCGACCTGATCGGATTCATCGATGTCAAGCTCATCAAAATTGGGCTCGCCAAGCGTAGGCCTGCCGTCGGCTTCGCCATCGTCAGGACCGCTGTAGCCCAAATCAAAGGGTCCCTGTCCGTCACGCCCCACATCGTTATTGAGCAATTCGCCCGGATCCCAGCTTCCGTTTCCGTTTTCGTCTGCAAAACCAACCCAATCGAGGTTTTCATCTCCGGTCCACCAGCGCCCTGCGATATAAGCGGGGCGACTCTCGATGGGCCCGTTAAAGACCTCGAAGTTGGCCACATCGTACATGCTTTCGACTGCGGCGCGAATATTGTCCTGTCCCTCTACGAGCGCGCCAGGTCCGCTGAAGCGTGACTCGTCAGTAATGCCGTCTTCGTCGTTGTCCAGATGGTCGAAAGCCCGGGCGGGGCTCTCCAAAAAAGCAAACCCGGTATAGCCCAGAGCATAGTTGCCGCCGGTGGTGCGTGTACCGATTCCATCCTGATCCCAGCCATAGGCCACATCTTGCTGCGGGTCGAATGCTGCATTTTCATCGCCTTCTTCGTTACCAAGGCCATAATCCATTATCTGGCCAAGGTACAGGGCATTATGGGCTTTTTCGGTGACGTTGGTGATGCGATAGAGAATGAACATCAAGTCCTCAGCCAGAACGTTTGCCCACTGGAACAGGCGCACCTGAGTCTGAAGTCCCATACCGCCAATCGTGGAGTCAAGGCCACTGGCATAATACACACCGTACTCGCTGTTGGGACGGCCACTTTCCGTGTCGATGGCGTATTCCAAGTCTGTGAAATCGTCCATCACGTAAAAGCTCTCCAAATCCGCATTGAATACGCCCCGACCAAAGAAGCCATTCCAGCGTCCAGGCCAGCCTGGATCGTCTGGATTGTTCAGCCGGTCCGGCCAGAAGGCCGGCCAGGAAGTCGGATCATCACTCAACGCCGGGGTGGGGGTGCGCAGTCCGGTGATGGGATCTAACCGGTTTTCGTTCATGAACCCCGGCAGGGGTGTCCAGCCCCACAGTGAGCCATCCGGGCTAAGTCGCTTCCCAAAATCCCGGTAGGTCAAAATGACTGGGTTAAGCATGGTGTCTCGGGTGGCACCCGGAAAGAACTCCGGCCACTTGGTGCGTTCCCCCGGCACCTGTCCGGCCACCATAATGCCGACACCGTCGATATGGCGGCCACCAATGCCGCGCGGCCAGACACCGAATGGAATATCATTCCAGCGTGCGAGCTCGCCGTGGTTCCGGAAGTTGGTTTCGATCAGGTTGCCATCCATCACGCCGCGTGCGATCAAATCTTCATCGCCGCGCAATTCCGGAGGAATATGTTGTGCTTGGGCACCGATGCCCGTCCAGATGGCCCCGGCAAAAAGGGCTGCAGCGGCATGGCACGCGATGCGCATTAGAACCGGTAATTGAGGCCGATACTCACTTTGCGTGGTGCGCCAAAGTTTTCTTGGCGATAAAAGAACTCGTCCAATGTGTTAAGTCCGCCCACCTGTGCGCCCGTACGGCGAAACAGCTCCAGCGTGACCGATTCATCTGCGCGGCCCGTGTCTTCGTATACCCCGACTTCCTGCACGGTGTCAAACAGGTTCTGGACTTGCAGGAAGAATTGCAAATTGAAACGGATGAAGGGAGGCCGGTAATACGCGCGCATATCCGTGCCGAAAAGCATCGGTTTGGTCGCGTTATTCTTCTTGATTGAACGGATGAATTCGCGCACAGTGGTGTACGGCGTGCCACTTCGGAGGCGGTTGATCAACGTAAGGGAGAGCCCGTTGACCGGCGAAACGGTAATCGTGTTGTTGAGGACATGGCGCCGGTCCCAGTCCAGACGCACTAGTGACAGGATTTCGTCCAGCCCCGCCTGCTGGCGGCCGAAAGCTTCCCCAGGACTGGAGGACGTGCCTTCGGCGAATTGCAGCGTGTAGTCCACGGACCAGCTCAAACGCCCTCCGGGACGCTGGAAGAGCGAAAAGGTTACGCCTCGAATCGTCCCGTAATCCCGATTGATCCAGCGAATTACAAAGTCGCCTTGCGGTGTGCGCGAGATTTCCTGCCCGGTCAAATTGCGCACGTCCTTCGAAAAGATGGTGAGTTCCATGCCGATGCGTCGTGTGAACCCTTGCTGCAGTCCAACCTCGAAAGCAAGTGTGCGCTCAGGATTGATGCCCGGATTGCCAAAGGAGTTGGACAAGGATGCCGGATTGACTTCGTATTCCGGATTGGTGTAGAGCAGGCCGAAAGAAGGAATCTGAAAAAAGAGGCCGGCAGAAAAGCGCATGACACCTGTCTCCGAAATCGGAAATGCGATCCCTATGCGCGGGCTCAGCTGTCGGTCCACCTTGGCCTCTTCACGGTTGGACTGCGTTGCACCCGGGTTGTCCGGGTCTGGAATCTCTTCGAGTTCCCCCTGTCCCCAGTCGATGGGCGTCAGGTAGTCTGGATCGAAATAGTCAAACCGCAGCCCGGCATTAACGATGAGGCCCGTGAATTCCATCTTGTCCTGCACATAGGCAGAGAACTCAACGGGGCTCGCCCGGAGAGTGTTGTCGGCAAACTGGTCGGGGGAAGGCTGAGGAAGGTTGCCGGTCCGGAAGGAGCGCTCGATACCAAAGTCCCGGTTGTCCAGCCGATGCAGCCTCGTCTGCACGCCCACCTTCATGAGGTGCACGCGCGTCATCTGCCTGGAAAAGTCCATTACGATGGTATGTGTGGCGGTAAGCTGGTTGCTCGTGGCCAAGTCGTTGCCAGCCACGGCAAACGCATTTGCTCCCTGCAGATTGTTGTACTCGCTACTTACGTAGCGGTCATCGAAGGGTGTGTCAAACAGGTGCACGTCAGTCTGGTCGTGCAGGTAGCTGTACGAGACGTTTCCAAAGGCATTGCTGCCAACCGTGTACTGCAGGCCGAGGATATGTGTCTGATTAAAGAAGTGGACCGTATTGATTCCCTGCGGGACGTACTTGCGTCCGTGGCTGTACGGATGAAATTGCCCTGTCTGAATGAATACGTTGTAATCGAGGTTCACGCGGGAGGTTAATGCGTAGCTTGCAGTCGCATTCACGGAAACTCGTTCGGTTCGATTGCGGGGCACAAACGCTCCGTCGCCCGACGACGAAATAATCCAATCCTCCGGTGGAAGGCCGGTGTTTAGATTCTGGGAGGAGTCTGTTGGCAGAAAAAGGTTGCGCCCGATGAAGTGCGCGTTGTCCTGCAGGTAGCGTACCGTGCCCTGAATCCCCAGTTTGTTTCGAATGAGCGGACCGCCGAGGGAGGCTTGTACGTCCGTCAGATTAGGCCAATCAGACGCTTCCGCAAAGGATACGGTATCGGGCGCAAAGTCACTGGTCGAAAGTGTGAGCCCGGGTCCTGATGTGCGGCCAATGAACTGCATTTCGCGGGTGCTGGCAATGGCGCCGGCATACGCCAGCAGCGAACCGCTCCACTGGTCCGGGACATCTTTCGTCACGATGTTTACGACACCGCTGGTGGCCTGGCCATACTCAGCATTAAAGACACCGCTTATGACCTCCAGACTGGAAACCATATTCTGCTCGATGTCAAAGGCCGCCTCCTTGCTGAAGGCATTCGTTATCGGCACGCCATTGACCAAGTAGGTGACCTCGCCGGTGCGGCCGCCGCGAAAATGCCCGTCCACAATGCCAGCCTGCAGGTTAATGGCGTCATTCACGTTGGTAACGGGCAGCACCTCAAGCTGCTCGGCATCTATGACTGCGGTGGTGGTCGTACGGTCCATTTCTACGATTGGTCGCTCCGCTACTACGACCAATTCTTCACCGAGCAGCGTGTCTTCCTGCAAGGAGAAGTTCACGGTCGTGGTCTGATCCTGCACCACGCGTACGTTTTCGGTGGTTACGGGAGTGAAACCGATGAAGGAAGCCCGTACGCTGTACGTACCGGGCTTAACGTTCAGGATATGATAGTAGCCATTCACATCGGTTGTGCCACCTTGTGTGGTACCGGCAATGACCACGTTAACTCCCGGCAGCCCCAATCCGGTTGCGGCTTCGGTGACGCGACCGGCAATCTTGCCGGTGGGCCCCGGGGGGCGGGCTTGCAGATAACCCGCCCCCGCGAGGGCCACTGCGGCTGCAAGTGTCAATGACTTCAGCCACGCCATAGCCTGGAAGTCCTATTTGACGAGGAGCATTTGGCGAGACTGGACGGGCGCATTGTCGACCTCCAGGCGGTACACGTATACGCCAGAGGCGAGCCCACTTGCGTCGAAACGTATCGTATGCGTGCCGGCACTCATGGTCTTGCCATCAACGAGAGTGGCGACCGGCCGTCCCAGTACGTCGAAGACACGGAGGAACACGTGCTGCGCGTCTGGCAATGCAAACTGGATCGAGGTCGCAGGATTAAACGGGTTTGGATAATTCTGTTCAAGCACAATGGTTGCGGGCACTTCCGGGCCAGCTTCGGTGGCTGTAGCCGTACCGCGGCCAGCCATCGCAACAGTCATCCACTGGGCGGGTGTGTTCCACCACTGGCTGTTGGCATTGCCTTTAACCGACCATTGAATCTGCGTGTCTCGATTGGCACCATCCCCGTCATTTATTGCGATGTTAAAGGGAATGTATCTGATATCCATACCGGTGGGCGGGGCCAGTACCTGATCCCCTTGGTCCGCATTCTGAATGGCGTTAAGGGGAAAGAGTGCCAATACCTTCCAACCAACGGTGGCGCCGCCATCTTCCATCACATCATAGGCGGCTCCTCCGCCTTGGGGTACCGCATCTATGCTCCAGCCTACAAAGGCATAGGGTATTGTACCGGCCTTTGTGCCGTCGCCGTGCCCGGAAATCCGGAACTGGTAATCGGCGAATGCCCCTCGCTCCATGTCCTGATGAGAAGAACCGCCGTACAGGGTACCGCCTTCTACGTCTCGCACGTCATAGTTGCCCCATCCGAATTCGATACTGTCGTGTTGCCACGCATTGCTAGGTGGTGTTTCAGTTGGCGCAAGCGTAATAGCATCGTCGGTTACCTCGGCGTAGATGAATAGCTCATTAGCTGTGGTATAGCCGGCCCAGACCTTGGCCGAGAGGTCAGTGTCATTATCCGGCCCAGCAGCGGCGTCACCGAGCTTCGAGTGGGTTGAGTCAACTACAAATGGCTGGAGCCAGTCCGGGAAGCCTTCACGGGATACGTTTCCAGCTGCCAGATCATCGAAAAGCTGGTTGCCTTCGTCATCAGTCAGTTCAGTGATAAATGCCTGAATGGGCAGGTCCGGATTGGCAACCGAGCCACTGCTCATCGAGATGTCCAGGTTTTCCACGCCAAATTGGCTGAGCGAAGTCACGGCATAGTGCAGCGTGACTGGGGCCAGCGACGCATGAAAAACTTCCAGTCGGTGCATCACCTCAAACATGGTTGCGGTGGATGGTACACTTGTCACCAAACTCACGCCCGGATCAGACACGGCAGTAAACATATCCGGGCTCATGTATACGTTGTAGCCACCAAATTCTGGGCTGTGGGTCCATGAAATCTTGTTCCCTTCCATCGTGGCTTCGAACATTACCCCGGTCATCGCACTGGCCGGATCATTGGCCACGGACAGGTCCAGATCCTTCCGGCCAATGTAAACGTCGTCCACCCATACATTGCCGCCCCCAGAATTGTTGTCCCAGAAGAAGCCCAAGTTTTGCACATTGGACCATTCAAACTCCTTCCACAAATCTGGTCGCTCAGACGATGTTGGTCCGAGTCCGTCCAACGAGACGCCAAACCCCCCACTGGACCAGGCTCCGGCGTAAGTCCAGTACATGGCCAGAGAGTCTAACGTGCCAGCGGCCTTGGCATCTTCTAATTCCTGCCACGTGGCAGGGGGAAGCGGAAGGTCGAGCGTATGCCACTGGCCATCGCGATAATGCTCCGGTACACGCCATACCAACCGGAATGGCAGGTCTGCCGAACCGTCGTCGGCACCGCTGTTATCCGTCTTATCTTCAAACATCAGCTCCACATTCGGCATGCCCTGATTAGCTGGGTCAACCAGCAGCCGCAGATGCAGTACGTCGCCGCCCGACTGGTTTTGTGTCAGATCCAAGCCAACGGTAGGCTCGAACCGGAAGGCTTGGAAAGACCAGTTGCCATAGGTGTATTGAACCACCTTGTTCATCGGATCCATTGGATCGTCCACGATCGCGCCGTCAAAATTCGGTACCAGTGTGTTGGTCCCGTTTACAAAGAAAATAAAGTCATCGCCGAGCGGCGGCCCCGGCTGAGCGTGGCTCTCGGGCGCAATCGGAAGCAGCAAGGCGAATGTGAGCAGAGTGAAAGAAATTCTCGTCATGGAGTACCGATGGTTTGAAGGGTTACAAGGATACAGGTCTATATTAAGAAGTTTTGAAAAGGTTTTCAAGACTTGGGCTTATGCCCAATGCAGCACGTCGATCGGGGCGGATCGTCGATTCGCGGAGCTTGATCGTGAGGGGTTCCAAGTGGACGAAGCCGTTCGTGTTCGGTTTTTTTAGGCAGTCTACAAGTGTGTGTACGGCACGTGCCGCCAAGATACGGATAGGGACGTTAACACTTGATAGAGACGGGGTGGAGAATCGTGTACTTGGGATATCGTCAAATCCCGTTAGTGCCATGTCTTCCGGCACACGCAACCCGGATTCCAGGAGGGCTCTAAGCGCGCCGAGCGCACTCAAATCGTTGGCTGCCATAATGGCGCTGGATCGCGGAACTGTGCGCATGATACGCAGAGCTGCATCGTAACCGCGTTCTGCGGAAAAATCGCCTTCGTATTCCTGGTATGGTATACTTTTTTGGTGCAAGCCTTCCCGAAATCCGTGCAATCGTTCTTGGGCGTCACGCGCGTCTTCGGGACCTTTTATAAAGGCGATCCGGTCGTACCCCGCACTTATAACATGCTCCGTTAATGCCTGCATACCGCCGCGGTTGTCAAAATTAACCGCAAATACCCCTAAGGCGTCTACGTGGGTGTTCAGGAATACGACCGGCAGGCGTTGCCCTGTTATAGACAAAACCTGCCTGGCGTCAAGCTCCGGGGCCATGACAACAAGCCCGTCTACCCGATGCATGAGATTTTGCAGGGCTGCCCTGAACTCCGGCTCCAAACGGTGCGAGGCACTTACCATTAACACTTGTTTATGCATATGTGCGGCTTCATCCAAGCCGCACAAGAGTTCTGCGAAGAACTCGCCTGTTATATAGGGAAGAACGGCTCCGATCGTGCCGGTCTTATGTTTCAGCAGGCTGCGCGCGATGGGATTCGGCGTGAAGCCAAGTGCCTCAACAGCCTCCATTACACGCTCGCGCTTTTCTTGGCTAACCGGTGCCGAGCCGTTTAGCACTCGTGAAACGGTGGAGATAGACACCTTGGCTCGGCGCGCCACATCATGTACGGTGACACTCATGCAATCTCGACACTGCAACTGATTATGCCGTGCAAAGTAGCGAGCGAATAATTCCTGCGCAAATCCGGAAGCTGGACGCGGTCCGGATTGATTGCTCGTGCCTCATCCGGTCGTTGTGCATTTAGGGCGTAAGCAGGCCGGATGCCTAGAGGGTTCCATTTTCTCGTGTCGGCCCTCTGAAATACATGATCGACCACCGACTGGAGGATATTACGATAATTCCGGAGATCCCAGACACGGATGCCTTCAATACCGGCGTGTAGCGCATGCCGAAAGGAGCACTTTATTGGTCGGACCGGGTGGCTTATCCAGGTCGAGCTGGCCATTCCGATTCCTATACGCTTTCCTCTGCGGTCTACGATTTCAGGGGCATCATGTGTACGGATGTGTTACCTGCGGCTCGTTCATCCAATAAGGCAGCACACTCCGCATGACTTGGAGCCGATCCTTCGGCACAGGGCTTGCGTCTTCAGGCGAGAATGCACAACGGGCTGATGCCCCGTCCTCGCAAACGAACGACTCGAACACGCGTGCAGCAACTGGACTGCCTCACAGGATGCCTGATATGGCCCGGGGGTGAGCGCGCGCGATCTCGACTCGTCCCAAGCCTGTTCACCGGGTGCGTCTCTTCGGTTTAACAAGAGATAAACTCCAGGCTCTAGCTCGCCTCACTGGTTCTCGACCCGTTGTAAATGCTCCTTGAGCACCATTATGGCCGGATGATCGGGGCCGTGCTGCTCAGCGGTCGTCCAGGCCTGCATGGCTTGTTGCATCCGGTTTGTGTTCACGTAATGCCAGCCCAGATTGATCCAAGTCACAACAAAGGTGGAGTCCTGTGCCAACACCTGCCGGTACCGCGTCAAGGCTTGGCTGGTATCGCCCAGCTGCATAAACGCCGTCGCGATATTGTTTTGAAGCTCCAGATTATGAGGTCGGAGCGCTTGGGCAATAAGGTACACGTTAAGGGCTTCGTCGAGCCGTCCCGTGCTGCGGAGTGCATTGGCGTAATTGAGCTGATGGTTAAAATTGGTTGGCTGCTCTCGTGCATTTGTGCCCAAGCGGGCAATCTTCTGGTCGGCAGCCCGCATCGCGTTTGCCTCGGTAAGTGCTTCTTGCGCTTCAGTTGCGCGTCCCATTCTCTGGAGTGCCTGTCCAAGCGTGTAGAGCGCGCTGTAATACCGTTCCTGTAGCGTAACAGCCTGATTCAGGTGAGGTATGGCCTCTTCCAAGCGATGCAGGCGGAACAGCGCCAATCCCACCAGATAATGATTCTGAGCCCGGTCTGGTTGAAGCGCGAGAGCGCGTTTGGCATGCACCAGCGCGTTCGCAAATTGGCCTTGCCGTTCGTAGAGCTCTGCGAGACTCGCATGCCCAGGTGAGTAATCCGCATCGATGGAAACAGCCTTCAGATAGGCGGTACGTGCACTGTCAGCGAGTGCCATTTGTTCAAAGGTGGCGCCCATGGCATGCCAGGAATTGGGTGCCGCACGCACCGCCGCCTCTCTTCGGAAGTGTGCCAGGGCCGAATGGTATAGCTGTTGACCTAAGAAGGCGTTTCCCAGATTATGGTGTGCGCCTGGATAATCCGGGGTGTGTTTGAGGAGGAGTTCGTAGGCGTCTTGGGATTGGGCCATCTGACCCAGTTCGAAGTACACACGCCCGCGAATGAACTGGGCATCCGCTTGGTGCTGGTCCAGTGCTAGGGCACTGTCGGCCATCGATAGGGCCTCATGGTAGGCGCGCGCCTGCAGCGCTTGATTCGCTCGCATCGCAAAATCATATGCCTGCGGGTCCGGTGGTGGTGCATCGCAAGCGGCAATGAAAACAAGCAGGACGGCAGTGTTGCGGGTACAGTTCATTGGGGCTCCGCCAAGTTCAATGTCTGGCCAGCTGTGACACGCGCGAGGCGAGCTATATGCCCGCTTGGCCATAAAACGATCACAGAATCCGCGAATAGTGAACCGCCCAGGCCAAATGTCAGTGTTAGTTCGGACTGTGATCCATAGCTCATGCCAGTGCGAACGCGGCGCTCCTGTTGCAGTGACCCCGTCTGGACTATCACACGCGCACCCACTGCGTTTCGATTGCTGCGTGTTCCTCTCAGGTGCAGCCGGAGCCACGATGAGCCAAGTGACAAATCGTTCCGGTAAAGACGGGCCGGGCCGTTGTTCTCTGTGACGAGCAGGTCCACATCTCCGTCACCATCAATGTCAGCCGACAGCGCCCCGCGACCCACCAATGGTTCCGATAATCCAAGTGTTGGGGCGTGATCTTCGAAATTTCCACTACCGTCATTTATGAACAGTTGCGGATGCTGCCGGAAGGGGGTGACATCACTGCGCTCACCGATGAGCGGGTCTATATGTCCGTTGGCCGTGAACAAGTCCAGATCGCCGTCCAGGTCTGCATCGAAGAGCGTTATGCCGAAGGTCAAAACAGGCAAACTGGCCGGGCCGATCCCGCTGGTCGCCGCGCGATCCTCGAACAATCCCGCAGACGTGTACCGGTAGACGGCCGTCATTTCGTCGGTAAAGTTACCGGCAAACAGGGAGGTGAAGCCTGATGGATCCACGATACCGGCCTCGATTCCCATGCCGGCGCGCGCGCGACCGCGCTCATCCAGCGCCATGCCGCGGACTAGTCCGACGTCCAGGAAAGTTCCATCGCCCTGGTTCAGGTAAAGCTGGTCGGGGTCCGTGTCGTTTGCGAGTGCAAGATCCGGCCAGCCATCTTGGTTTACGTCAAGTGAAAGGGCCCCGAGTGTTTTGCCGGAACCCCAAAGGCCCGCTTCACGGGTGCGTTCGACGAACGTGCCGTTTCCCTGGTTAACAAAAAAGCGTCCGGTTATCCCGGCATACAATTGCGGTGTACAATAGCTCTTGGTGATTCCATCAGGGGAGCAGAACATGTCTGTTTCGGGTGTCCAAGTAACGTATCCGCCCACATACAAGTCTAGCCAGCCGTCACGGTCTGCGTCGAAAAACAGCGCGGCCACGTGCCATGCGTTGTGCTGTCCGAGACCGGCCTCACGCGTTGCATCACGAAAAATGCCTCCATTGTTTATCAGGAGTACATCGCGATCAGTAGTGGTCAAGTACAGATCGTCATCACCGTCATTGTCAATATCACCGGCAGTGAGTCCCATGCCATAGCCTCCGATCTTGCCCAGACCGCTAGGTATCGTTGCGTCGGCAAATTGTCCGGTGCCATCATTTTGAAAGAGCCATAGGGCGCGTACGGGGGCGTCCGTCCACGAGCCGCCGCCCACCAGTACTATGTCCGGGGCGCCGTCCTCGTTGTAGTCGACGAAGGCTGCTCCACTTCCCATAGTTTCGGGAAACCACCAGTCACCGCGCGCACCGTTCACGTGTCGAAACTCTCCCAGACCGGCTTCGTGTGTGACGTCTGTAAACGTCCAGGATGCGTCTTTGAGTGTGCAGCCCGCCACAACAGCACAGAATATGCAGATTGGCAGGCAGCCCAAAATGTTCCAGAGAGTATCCGGCTTTTGAATCAGAATGGTGCGATTCTCCTGTACATACTGATGGTTGGTTATGCGCCCGTCGCCCGTGATTTTGCACGCAGCGTGCCTCGTCTGAAGCCGCCCTGTCGCTTCGATTATTGGGGCTCCTGTCTGTAGTGGGCGCATTTGATTCTCTATTGTGGCCGCCGCTTAATTATAAAGGGTCATTGACGCAAAGGAAATGGCATTTGGCCCATGACGCATTCGGTTCGGGTTCGCCGCACGAATCACTTACAGGCAAACGGGATTTGGACAACGGTCCTGGATTTGATTTGGCGTCGTCGCAACAGTGCGCTCGATTCCCCAATATAGCTCGTTGCCCCGCTATGCTTTGATTCTTGATGCGTGAGCCGGGATCGCAGGCAGTATCCCACAGCACGGTAACATATAAGTGCACCCGTGCTCTCGCGACTCAAGTGCAGGGCTATGAGATTCCGTTAGTGGTCAAATCACCGATTAACCCGCAAAGTCCGGTGACCAAAGTGCATTGATTGAACACATGCCTTCAAATCGAGAAACGATGCACGTTTTGCCGGGCCCGCTCTTGGATACTATAGGAGACTCTGAAAGAGGAAGCTTTCTTTGTGCCTACGGACACGCTCACACGGGTTAACGGGTATCTGTAATATAGAGCGCCAGGCTCTTTTGCCAGAGTTTCCCCAAATGGCCGATCTTTCCGTTTCCGATGAGCAACCATGAACTGCACTGGATCACCAACTACATCTGGGGCATTGCGGACGACGTGCTCCGAGATGTATACGTGCGGGGCAAGTATCGCGACGTGATCCTCCCGATGACTGTGTTGCGGCGGCTCGACGCGGTACTCGAACCCACCAAGCAGGCCGTTCTGGGCATGAAGGCTTCGCTCGATGCTGCCAGAGTTACCAATCAGGACGCCGCGCTGAGGAGAACAACGAGGAGGGGGGCGAGCACTTCACACCGCGCGATGCCGTGACGCTTATGGCGAATCTGGTTTTCTTGCCTATCGCCGACCAGATCGAGTCCGGGACTTATCTGCTCTACGATGGGGCCTGCGGAGCTGGCGGCATGCTGACCGTGGCCGAGGATATTCTACAGCGGATCGCGAGGGAGCGGGGCAAACAGGTGTCCACGCACCTTTTCGGCCAAGAGATCAACGCGGAAACCTACGCCATCTGCGAGGCTGATCTCCTGCTCAAGGGGGAGGGAGAGACCGCCGACAACATCGTGGGCGGCCCGGAGCACTCGACGCTGTCCAACGACGTCTTCCTGTCGCGCGAGTTCGACTTCATGCTCTCGAATCCACCATACGGTAAGAGCTGGAAGACCGACCTTCAGCACATGGGCGGCAAGTGGGAAATACGCGATCCATGCTTCGTTATCGAGCACGCGGGCGATCCGAGTAATTCCTGGTCACCCGCGTAAACGACGGCCAGATGCTCTTTTTAGCCAACATGCTCTCCAAAATGAAGCGGGGATCTAGGCTCGGAAGCCGCATTGTCGAGATCCACAACGGCAGCGCCCTCTTCACAGGCTCCGCGGGACAGGGCTAGAGCAACATCCGATGCTGGATCATCGAGAACGACTGGCTGGAGGCTATTGTCGCCCTGCCGCTCAACATGTTCTACAACACGGGCATCGCTACCTACGTATGGATGCTCACGAACCGGAAACCCGAGCACCGAAGGGGTAAAGTGCAGCTGATCGACGCCACGCAGTGGTTCCAGTCAGTCGCTGCGGAAGAACCTGGGGAAGAAGAACTACGAACTCGGCGAGGCTGACATCGAGCGCATCTGCCGTGTATTTCTCGTCTTCGAGGAAGCGAGCGGAGCAAGGTCTTTGCCAACGAGACGTTCGGGCACTGGAAGGTGACGGTGGAGCGGCTGCTCCGGCTCAGCGTCGATCTGTCGTAGAAGCGGCTGGAACGATTCGTTGACATGTGTGCCACCACCAAAGAGGTGGCACTGGGCGACACAGTGCATGCTGTCGCCAGTCGAGTGGGTGCGGGGCCGCATCGGGACTTCGGTGTGTTCGAGGAGGCGATGAATCGGGAGTCGGCTGCGGGGGGGCGGTCGGGCGGCTTTTGGCCAAAGGGACTGAAGCGGCTGCTGCGGGATGGGCTGGGCGATCGCGACGAGGATGCGGAGCGGATCGTCAGGAAGGTGCATCCACGCTCGGTGGTCGCCGATCCGATCAGGGGCTGTTCGCGGCGGACGAGGGGTACTTAGCGCACGTCGTCGAGTACGAGCCGGATACCCAACTCCGTGACACGGAACAGATTCCTCTGCTTGAGGAGGGCGGGATTGAGGGGTTCCTGCGCCGCGAGGTACTTCCGCACACCGGTGATGCCTGGTATCTTCCGCAGAGCGCTAAGATCGGCTACGAGATCAGCTTCAACCGGCACTTCCATCAGCCTGAGCCGATGAGGACACCCGACGAAATCCGCACCGACATTGCGGCCGTCAAGCGAGAGGCGGAGGGATTGATGGGAGAGGGTTACAGGCACGCGAGTTGGTCCCCGCACATGGTAAGCTTCGCATCTATGCCGACACGTCGGTGATTGGTGGCTGTGAGGACGACGAATTCCGCGAGCTGTCCCGGCGGTTGATCGAGCAATGCGGCGGGGCGACGTGACGCTGGTGGTGTCTGCTGCCACCTTCCGGGAGTTTACCGGTGTCCCTCAGTCCGTGCGTGGTGTACTACCGTCGATCGACCCTGAACACTTGGAGAGGATCGAGATCACGCGGGGGTCGAAAATCTGGCGAATCGGTATATTGAAGGTGGCGCACTTGCTAGGACGATGTGTGCCGATGCCTTGCATATCGCCGCAGCGACCGTGGTGCAGGTGGACGTTTTGGCCAGTTGGAATTTCCGACACATGGTGAACCTACGACGTATTCATGCATTCAGCGAAGTTAACCAGGCAATGGGGCACCCCCGCCTGATATCCGTAGCCTGAAGGAGCTGGGCAATGACGAGTGAGAGTAGAACGAAACGATTTGATTGCGTGAGGTCCATGCGCGAGATCCGTGACCGGATCAGCGCGGAGATCGCGGAGATGTCCTACGAAGAGCTACGGCGGTGGCTCGATGCGCGGGTTCAGGAGGACCCCTTTTTCGCACGCATTCCGAAGTATCGGACTTCAGACGCTTTCGAGACGGTACACGATTCGGGACGCGGTGCCCAGTCTGCCGGGTGACTGGCTCCTCCAAGAGACGTGGAGAATGAAGTGTGAACGCACACCAAAGGCATTCTACTGCGTGAAGTGGATGCGTGAGGTCCGGGAGCGAATTTACGAGGAGACCGCCGGCATGTCCGGGGAGGAGTGGCGGTGGTGGCGTGAGGCACGGATACGGACGGATCCCGTGCTGGTGGAACTGTATGATCGCAGAAAGGCACCGGCGGGCGGGAGAGTCCCGGCTGAAGCAGTCGGCGGACTAGGCGCAGCCCTTCATACGTGAGGTGGGCAGCCGACCGAGCATGACCGCGTTGCAAACCTATCCTTCCCACAGGGATTCCGACGTGACTACACTATTAATGTACAACCGTGTCTTACTTTTTATTGGCACAGAGGGGAGGCCGAAACAAGGCTTTACTAGGCTCACTACCGTCCTTGTTCGAATGCCTGTGAGCGCGCGAGTGCCATGGCTTTAGGTACCGTTCCGGTGCTACACCGGTTAAGCATGGTTCGGCTGAAGACTACGGAAATGCATTCCATCGTCGCTCTCCTGAAACACAATACAGCCGGCTGGAAACATTGGATCTACGTATCCGAGAATGGTTATGGACTGCAGCAACTGCCGCCAGAATCGCGCGACTTGGCAGGCGTTCTGCGAACGGGTTGATATCTGCTGTCTCCGTTGGCCAGCAGGGAACAGCAGATAGAGCTGGTGGAGATGCCGGGAGTCGAACCCGGGTCCGAATGGACACTCGATCGAAGCGTCTACGTGTGTAGGTCATTCATTTTCGTCTTGCCTGCACCCTAAGGCGAACGACCTAAACCGGGCGTGGGCCAAGGCTGATTGTTGTCCCGCCCAAGGATCCAGCCGTAATCCAAACGCGGGGTGCCCATTTAAGGTCGATGCCTGCCGTGCTGCCAATGAGCAAGCGTGCACGAAAGACAGATGGCGGGTCTATGCCACCATCGCGTACGAATAATCGTTCGCAGTTACAGGTTCCTGATGAGATTAACGAGCCTTGATCAGGCTGGCTCGACACGCAACTTGCCGCATGATTCCATCCGTCGAAGCCTAGTCATCCCCAATAAGTGAAAGAACAGCTTTTCGTTCGAAAACGCGTTTGGTGTTGCAACGCCAAACCTAACCCCTCTCGCTACACCACATATCAATATACGTCCCTTACGATGCAAGTTTCAATTACTTGGCCGGGGCGACAGCTTGCCCATGCGCGGCGTAGCAAGTGCAGTACACTGCGTAATAGGCGATCACTTAATGTAAAGGCCCAATTGTGCTGTAAGTTGGGGACTGGGTTCGTGTGGAAGACAGTAGCCCCGGAGCAGTACGCTGGCTCCTGCTTATCTGATAGTATTCACCCATTAGTGACGTAGCGCTTCCGTGTCAACCACTTCTTATGCCACCACGCCAGCACAAATGGATACTTGACCGCCGCCAATGAACACTCCTTTGTTGTTGCATTATGGCGTGTTGTGCTTGGATGCCTTGCCCATCCAACACCGCAATCAACCGGTGCTCCAGCAGCTGCTCCCAGCATTCATCTCAGGTGAACACCTTTTTCCAAGTCTTGAGGTCAAGCTGTATCTTTTCCATCCGGTCATAGTCGTGGGTTTGTGGGATGTGTACCCTCGCAACCCCAATTGGGGGTGGCCTTTCTCTGTTCATCGATTCAGCTGCTTTCGTTTTTACAGCAGACCAGGGACTCAATCTCCCTCGGCCCATGGACCCAGAACAGATGTGACAACTCCTTAACAGATTGTTCTACTACACCATACTTCTGAAACCATGCGTTTCGCACACGTCTTCCCGCTGGTCTTGGTGCTCGTCATGATGTTGTCAGGGATATCCTGCGCGCCCGACTATAATCTGGGATTCTTTGAGGGAGAAACCAATGTTGGCGATTCGCCCTTGGGTGGGAGTGCCAGGTATGATGCAACGTCCGATACCTACACGGTTACAGGCAGCGGCACAGATATTTACGGGACGGCGGATGAATTCTACTACGTATGGAGCTTGGTGACAGGCGACTTGTCTTTGTCTGCAGATGTGGAGTTTGCGGATACCACGGGCCACAGGTATCGTAAGGCAGGCTGGATGGTGCGCGCGGATCTGGAAGCTGATGCGCCCTATGTAGACGTGCTCGTACATGCGGATGGTCTAATCGCGCTGCAATACCGCTCGCGGAAAGGCGGAGAAACGGAGGAGGTGCTCGCCGCAGTGCGTGTACCGGCTACGATCCGGCTTGAGCGCACGGCCAATCTGTTTACCGCGTATGTGGACCGGCCGGGCGAGCGCACACGGGTGATCGCCAGCGTGACCATGGAACTGCCGGAAATGGCTTACGCGGGCCTCGTCGTCTGCGCGCATGACGCCAGCGTGCAGGAGACTGTCTACTTTACCCATGTCCAAATGGAGCAATGGGGCACCTTTGACGAGCGCACCGTGGAAAGCACCTTGGAAATCATCGACAGTCAGACAGGGGATCGACAAATTGTCCGGCAAGCACTTGAGCATTTTGAAGCTCCCAACTGGTCGCCAGACTCACTGTACCTGGTTTACAATAGTGGCGGGCTTCTCTACAAGATTGCGGTGGAAGGAGGCAGGCCCCAGCAGATCAATACTGATTTTGCAACGCGCTGCAACAATGATCATGGCTTTTCGCCTGACGGAACGGAGCTGGTTATCAGCCACAGCCCGGATGGGGGATCCTCAACGATATACATTCTGCCGGCCGAAGGTGGCACGCCACGGCAGGTCACCGAACACTCGCCATCGTACTGGCACGGCTGGTCGCCAGACGGGGCCACGTTGGTGTACTGTGCCCGGCGCGATGGGGAGTATGACGTATATGCCATAAGCGTGACCGGCGGTGAGGAGACGCGGCTTACTGTGGCACCTGGTTTGGACGATGGGCCTGAATACTCACCTGACGGGGAGACAATTTTTTTCAATTCGGTTCGAACGGGGCAGATGAAGGTTTGGCGCATGGATCCGGACGGGGCCAATCAGTTGCAGGTGACCCCCGATGACGAATACGGAGACTGGTTTCCGCATCCCTCTCCTGATGGCCAGTGGATAGTATTCCTGTCCTACGACCGAAATGTAGAGGGGCATCCGCCGAACCGGAATGTGGTACTACGCATGATGCCCATGGATGGGAGTGCACCGCCTCACGTGGTGGCCCAACTGTTTGGCGGCCAAGGGACCATTAATGTGCCTTCATGGTCGCCTGACAGCCGACATTTTGCATTTGTCAGCTACCGGCTGGTCGGCACTTCGTAGTCTGGGTTCGGTGTAGGCATCTGGGCTTCCAGGTTCGAGCGCCAAGTGTGCAACAGAATGTGCAGCGAGTCGGCTACCGCTGGCAGCGAGCCACTCATGTCGTTGAGTTCTTCCGGATCGGCAGCTAGGTTATACAATTCGATTCCTCCGGTTTCGAACCACTCGATAAGCTTGTAGTCTCCGGCCCGTATTGCACCGGAAGGCCGGTTGCCGGAGCCATGATAGTGTGGAAAGTGCCAGTAAAGGGGACGATTCACAGAAGCAAGCGTGAATAAATCTGCGCCGTCTGTACTATCTGTGGGGGGCAGCCCGGCCAGCGCGAGCAGTGTTGGCATGAGGTCGTCGGTTGTGCCAGGCTTCGAATACGTTCCCCGCTCGACTTTGGAGCTGTATATGATGAGTGGAATGCGTATGCCGCCTTCGTAGAGCCAGC
Organism: Rhodothermales bacterium; assembly: GCA_012271205.1. GTDB lineage: Bacteria > Bacteroidota > Rhodothermia > Rhodothermales > Bin80 > JAAXGT01. The sequence continues at coordinate 21,652 of JAAXGT010000222.1, read as the reverse complement.
CCTTTCCAGCCCGCAGAGGCAGGTTGGCGGTGGGTGCCCACTGCCGTCCGTTACTGAGTGTGCTGAGGCCACCGTTATCAGACGTGAATACAATAGTGGTTCGCTCGGTCAAGTTTAGCTCACGCAAGGCCTCTGTAATGCGGCCTACGCTTGCGTCAACACTCGCGATCATGCCAGCATATGTGGCATGATCCTGTGCAGCGCGCGTCATGGCATCATACAATTCAGGCATGAACGGGGTAGGCTCAGCATCGGGGTTCACGAACCGGTCCGTCATGGCCGGTTTGGACTGCAGCGGAGTATGGACGCCGTAATGGGAAAGCACCAGCAAAAACGGTTCCTTCTGGTGTGTTTCGAGGAATTCGATGGCCAAATCAGTCAGACGATCCGTCAGGTAGGTGCTGTCCGCGTCAGATTCCAAGTCCGGCACATTCGAAGCCACGAAATTAGGGTGTCTGTATGGGGCAAAGTAGTTGCCGGGACTCCCGGTGTCGTTGGAGGCCCGCACGAATTCAAACCCCTGATCTGCTGCACGGTATCCTTCCGTCCCCAGATGCCATTTGCCAAGGTAGCCGGTTGTGTAGCCTGCGGCTTGAAAAGCCTCACCTAATGTCACTTCTTCGAGCGGCAACTCGCGCTGGTATTCGGCCTGTCGCAGCATACCGTTCTGTGATCCACCGATCCAGTTGGTGATGTGCAGGCGTGCAGGATTGCGTCCGGTCAAAATGCTCGCCCGCGTAGGCGAACAGACCGGATTGGCACTATAGAATTGTGTGAACCGCAGCCCCTCTTCCGCCAATTGGTCGATGTGCGGGGTCTCGTAATAATCGCTCCCGTAAACGCCGGTGTCTTTCCATCCGAGATCATCGACAATTATGACCACCACATTGGGTGGCGAAGCGGAACACGCAGCCAAGAGCAAGAGCACTATCGGCAGGACACGGCTTTTCATCAGTCTTGTCAGAATGCAATCTCAAATGGTATCGTGGCTCCATCTTGATCCACACTCAGGTCGGACAAGTGACTGGCCAAGGTATCCTGATCACCAATGTATACGCTGTAAGTATGTGAGGCATCAAACACCTTTGGGCGCCATGACTGCCCTGAAATGCGCAGCGTGTAGAGCGTATCCTGTGTGGTTTCGTCGACGACCATGATTATGGGATCAGTCAGGCCGGTGACCTGAATTGCCGGCAGGTATCCTGCTGCCGCACGCCCGTAATTGTCTTCCTGATGCACCGTGACCGGCCAGCCGGGGTACTGGAAGGCGTCATCTGATTCCGGGTCCACCCAGCGCGGCCACGCCTCAGCGGTGATCGTACGTGTTTTGCGCTGGAACCGGATGATCCCATAGCCGGGCGCGCGGTCATACAATTCCTCTGGCCAGCGCTCACTAAGCACAGGATTGGCCACCGCGTGTACAGTAATCCGGTTGCCGAACCCATCCATGTGTTCACCGGTGTAGGGTGGAGCATCTGATTGGCGATTGGCGCCGGGTTCCGGCGGAAACCATCGTCTCGGCCACGTATTCGCAATCGCCGGCGAAATAAATGCGTTGGCGCCATCCCCGTGCGTGTCAATGCCGTAGTGTACGAAACTTCCCAAGTGCTGGTCGCCGGCTACGTGAAAGGCAAAGCCCTTACGGATTGTGCGCAAGGCTCGATTTCGTCCGGCCTGTGGCCAGCCATTCGAATCCATGTCGGTTCCCAAATGATCGGTCGTGATATACTCACCTGGGGCGGGATATCGCATGCTGGGCACAACCCGATCATCGTTTGCCCCTTCGGGTAGCGTGGCCAGATTACTGAACAGGGTTTGTGAGAGCATCACTTTCATCCATGTGTCCCCGCTGAAATCGTGCGCCCACTGATTCAGGAAGTGCAATTGCCGAGGTCCCAGCAGGTGGGCGTCCGTCACTGTTGCGGGATCGTAATCCGGAGCTTTGGGCCAGCCATTGTAAACGTCAGCTTCCGGAATTACCCGTCGAGGTGCGGATTTCCACATGCGATCCGCGACGACTGCAAAGCTAATGCCGCCATAATTGATATCCGTGTAATAGACGGATATACCCTGTTCTATGGGTGTCGGATCGAAGGCATCCGGCAGATGGCTCACCTGAGTTTTGTGCACCGCATTTACGAATCGCGCATCCATAATATAGCCGCCGTTATCCGAAAGGGGCCGCGCGGGGCCCTCGGCTTTTATGCCTCCGTGTCCCCAGATATTGCCGTGGTACACGTCGTGATCATCTGGGATCGTAATGGACGGCCGGTCTCGCATCAGATCCCGAAACGCCCAAATAAACCGGTACCAGTGATAATGGTAATCGGTGATTGCTTTGTCTACAGGCGTTCGGATAATGCCTGCCAGGCCGCCTTCATAGATCTGGTCACCGGCGAAGAAGAGCATGTCCGGATCGTGCTTGGTCACGGCGCGTGTTAGTTCGTTGTGGGGATACCAGATGGCGCTGTGGTTCCAGACGAGATTTCGCCCGCGGGATAAATTCTGGCAGTTGAGCGAGGCCAGTACGAACTCGCCGTCTTCTGTGCGTGGATTACGAATCGTGCCACTATACGTGTAGGTCTGGAGACCTTGCGCTTCCACGAGGTCATAGCTCACACGGTAGGGTACATCCCTGTCGATTTGAAAGTCTTGCACACGCAGCGTGGCCGTATGGCTGTCGTCATCAACGGGACTGGTAGCTACACGCTCCCATTTGTTGTTCCTCTGAAGCTCAAGGTGTGCGTCGCGCGTATCGTCTTCGTCAATGGGCGCAAGTTGTGCGGTCAGTTTGAGTATGTCGCGGCTGAGCGTATACTGTGCAACCAGAATAGGGCCGAATGCGCGATCGGGGTGTTTCGAAACCTTACTGCCGCCGATGTGCCAGTCTTCAAACCAATAGCCTGGCCCACTCATGGCCGGACTATTGTGCGACACGAGTGCGACGTTGCCCGTTAGTTGCTCCGGTGTGATTCCAGTGTACCGGGCAGTCGCGATGGGTCCATCCGATTGTGCATCTTGCGCGCTTAAGTTCAGTGTGTATGTATCTCCGTCGGAAGCAGCTTCCAAGCGCAGCGTCACGTCACTTCCGGGCTGAACGCTCCCGGATGTTTCAATGGGCGTCATGAGGGGCCACGCGTCAATTGGAATATTGGCCCGAGGTCCCTTTGGCGCATCGGGATTGGTGTTGTCACGAACAATAATTGTGCCGGTGCCGTCCACGCCAACAACCAATCCGCCATCTTCGGCCGGCCAGTGATGGGTGAGGCTGCTGATGCGCCAGTCAATGCTGTCACTCCCGGCGCCAATCAAAAACCCTGACCACGTGTTGGCATGCAGGGAGTCACTTGGCACCAGTGGTCCCGTCCGCACGGACATCACAAGCGTGCCCATATCTTCGCCAAGGGCCTTCGTGAGCAGGTGAAGCGTGCGCATGGGTTTGGCGCTGCGTCCTTCGATGCATTCAATGCGACCGCCAGCCAATCGCCAGTCCATCAGTCGGTTGGCATAGAAATCTGGCCCGATCCATGTTCGGTCGACTTCAGCCGGCAGCATATGGGTGAGACTATTCTCCTGCCGGCAGCCGCCAGTGAGCATAACACACAGCAAAAGAATACAGGAGCGTTGAAGCATGGTGCGATCAGTTATCGGAAAACCAGGAAAGTGTGATCCATGAGGACCAAGCGATACAGCGAACAAGTGTGCATTGCCGTCGAGACTAAAATATCAATTATTGTGGGGTTCCGGAGCTTCGCACCAATGCACTCCTGGCTGGATGCGCATCTCTCCACAAGCCCCCCGGTGGCCAGCTCGTATAACTCTTAGAGGGAGCGGCGAATAGGATTTATGGCTTCTCGAGTCGGCTGTGTCCGCTTGTCTGGTAAAGGTCCAGCAGGGCAGTCAAAGAGTCGACTATAGCCGGCTCATCGAAGTACAGGTTTTGCTCTTCAGATGGATCGCTGTTCAGGTCATACAGCTGGCCCATGGGCTCCCCGGGTTCGGGTGTGATTTTGCGTGGATTGGTGAATCCTCCTGAGCCTCGACCCAAGATTAGTTTCCAGTGTCCATGTCGGACAGCGAACATGCCCGATAATGAATGCTGAATCATTGTTTCCCGTCTGCCAACGCCCTTGCCCGTAAGAACCGGGAGGAAATTAAAGCTGTCTTCTGCGGATTCGCGGGGCAAATCAGCGTCCAAGAGTGCAGCCATTGTGGCCATGAGATCGGTAAGAGAGACCAGTTGATCACTCATACTGCCAGGATTCACGTGTCCCGGCCATCGAGCAATAAATGGTACCCGGTGCCCCCCCTCCCAAATGTCCGCCTTCTGGCCGCGCCATAGGCCATTGGCTGCATGTCCAAAAGCCATACGGTCGGTGACAGGCCAATGGGCCCCGTTGTCGCTGGTAAAAATGAGGAGGGTTTCGCTGCGGGTGTCCTCGATTGCCTGGAGAATATCTCCCACGGCATGGTCCACTTGCGCGACGAAGTCTCCGTAGTAGCCTGCGCCACTTGCTCCTCTGAATTCGTTAGCAGGTAGCCACGGCGTGTGGGGAGCGCTCAGTGGTACGTACAGAAAAAAGGGGCTGCCGGTCGCATGCTCCTCGATGAAGGCTACTGCTTTCTCCACCGTTCGGGGCAGCACATCTGCATGTCGGAAATCTGGTGCTATGTGGCCCGCACGCCAGAAGCCTCCGCCGCCTTGGCGTCGGTGTCCGCTTCGATTAATCCATTCAGTAGGCTGCGCTTCGACGCCCGTGTTCACTACGTACACGTAGGGCGCGAAATCCAGCGAGGATGGAATGCCGAAGAAATAATCGAAACCGACCGCATTTGGCCCTGGAACTAAGGGGCGGTCGTAATGAGTGGAGTCGCGGTTGCCGAGTCCGAGGTGCCATTTACCTGTTGCGCCGGTCGCATAACCATGTTCCCTGAAAAGTCTTGGTAACGTGAGTCGCGTCGTGTCGAGGAGAAGTGGAGAGTATCCCTGAAGCACTCCGCTCTTCAGTCTTGTCCGCCATGCATACCGGCCGGTAAGCAGTCCGTACCGTGTGGGAGTGCAGACGGCGGACGGCGAGTGGGCGTCTATAAATCTCATACCCTCGTCCGCCAGACGATTCAGGTTCGGCGTTGGGATCCTGGATGCTGAATTGTAGCGCTCGATATCGCCGAAGCCAAGGTCATCGGCCAGAATGACGATTACATTTGGGGGCTCGGAAGTGGTCTGGCATGCGCCAAGGAGGCAGGCAAGTGCAAGAAAGAGACGAGAATGCATGTTATGATATCTGCTAGTCTTCACTTGGGAAGCCGGGAAACGTTTGGCCGGTATCGAACAGGTTTGTGCGGCTATCTTGGAACGGGATAACTATGTATTCGAATTGCAGGTGTAGCAGCCCAACCAGTCGATTCCCTGCCATTATCAAGCGTTTCTGCGGTACCTTCTGGCTCCACCTCGTTGGTCCATGCGGTCCGGTTTACAGTCGTGGGGGTGATCTTCCCTCCATAAAACGGCCCACTTCGAAAGTGAGTTTTCCGGTAGAACGGAGGAGGAGAATGGATCATGAAGCGGAAGTGATTTGCTGAACGGATCATCGGAATCGTGAAGCAGGCCCAGAAGCAGAAAATCTGCCGAATGCATGCGATTTTGGAGCATACCTTCAGTCGATGGCGGCCCAAGTGTGGCGGGCTGCAGGTATCGGAGACGAGGAAGCTGAAGGATCTCCAAGCTTAGCAGGCAGCCCGATACATTGCCACAATGACCTCATGGCGATTTGACGCGATCTCTACTTGATCAGGGACCGGCTGCGATCCTCGACAGCATGCGATCTACTGCCGTGTGATCGAGTTCACAATTAGCTAAGTCACCGGCAACTTCAGCCAGCACATTCGAACGGATTACGAAGTCGGACAGCTTCTTTTCTCGGGCAATGAAGCCGTGATTCTGCAGGTAGGTTTCAAGTTCGGCGATTTTGCCTCGACCGAAACCCCTAATGTGGTTGTTCTTGAGTGCGTGGAGTAAATCGCTACCGTCCACTCCGGGATCAGTGCACAGTTGCAGGACTTCTTCGATAAACCGCGGGCTAACTCCCCCGGACGCTTCCAATGCAGCCCGATCAACTGGTTTTCCGCGTCCGGACTGCCATCCCGACTGCCATGACTTCACCGCACGCGCCAGTAAATCCAGCCGCTTGAAGGCCACATCTGGTAATTCAAGCAGGCCACTGGTCTGCAGTGCTTGAAGCGCACCCCAAGTACTCACCCCTTCGATCAGCAGCGCATGTAATTGGCCCGTGTCTTCAATCAGGTACCACAGGTGAAGGCTTTTCACCGGATCACGCCCGCTCCAGCGGGGGATGCGAAGTTTCTGTCCGTAGTCGGCGTGCGAGAGTCCGTTGGGTTCGGGCAATAGCGCCCGTCGGGGAAGCGCATCCGGATCGACAGGCGTACGCGGGCGCAGCTCCGAGAGTGGCACGATATTGATGTTTTTTGCGCCGCATAGCTCTTCCCATTTGCTGACTTCATCCTGTTGCGCCGTGAAGTAAAACACTTGGCGCTCGTCGGCCAGATCGGAAATCGTCTGGATGATTTCGCGTGCGCGTTCGTCGTCACTGTTTCCGAGTGTTTCGTCCAAGGTAATGGGTAGACAGTACTCCAGCTCCTGCTCTTGTACAAAGGCCATACGTACGCACAGAAGTAGCTGGACGCGCGTGGCGCTTGAGAGCTGATTTAGCTCCAGGCCCAATTCTCGCTCATTGTCGAAGGCGCCAAATGATCTGTCCGGCCGCACCTCCAGTGCATAGCGGCCTCGTGTCACTTTAAGGAAATTCTTTTCCGCACGGCGAAAAACGTCGGGCAGGTGCGTTTCGCGGGTGCGTTCCGCGAGGTGCTTAACGAGCACTTCCCCCACAGCGCCTGCCGCAGCTTTTTCCCGCTCCTGTGCCAATTTTTCCCGTGCTTTCTCCTGTGCGGCGAGTGCGCGTTCCAGCGAAAGTCCCTCTTCGGCCTGTTGAACTGCGGCTTTGATCTTGGCTATGTCATCTTGGAGCTCATCCCGCTTGGCTGCTTGCTCACGCGCATAAGCAAGCTCGCTACGCAGATCGTCCATCTGCAGCACAGCTTGGGTGAACGCGGGTGCGTTTTGAACTGCACGCAACTTATCGTCTAGAATCGCACGCTGCCTAACCTCGCGCTTGGTAGCTGATTCATATTCAGCATGCCTCGCAGCGCACTCCCGCAGACCTTCAAAATCACCAGCTTCCAGCTCCAGATTTTCAAAGATTTTTTTGTAGTTGCGCTGCTCGCTTGCCAGATTCTCGTGCAAAATTTCAAGTTCGCTGCGTGCGTTTTCAAGCTTGTCATAAAGGCGCTTCCAGCCATTATCCTGAGCCCGAAGGTCTTCCAAACGTGCCGAGGCCTCATGTACGTCCCTTGCTTCCGGCTGTCCGAACTGTGAAAACCGTGCATTCAGTTCGCTCAGCGTCGATGCGAAAGCCCGCTGCGCTTCGCTGTATTGGGCAGCCAATTTTTTGGCAGCATCGTCACTTTTCCGCCAGTTGATCAGGCGTTCCAAAACGTATACGCCGGCAATATTGCTGTCAGCCACCTGAAGATTCGTCTGCGCACCAAATTGTTCGCGTTCATGGTTTAGCTGCTTTTGGCTTGCTTCGAGGCGTTCTCGATCATCTGCAGTGGCCTCCCAGCGTCGCTGTTTTGCACGTATTGCAGCCACGTCGCCTCGATGGCTGATAAGACTCTCCAAGGCCTCAAGCACACTTCCTTGGTCAAGTCTTTCTTGTATCTCCGGATAGATACGCTTTAGTTCGGACTGTTCGGCTGATCCAGCTCTGACGGTAGTCAGTTGAGCGTATGTCCAAACGATCAGCACCGTTACGACAAGTCCTGCAAAAAGGGCAATTGGTGTACCAGACAAGCCGAGTCCTGCGGCTAAAGCAGCGGAACCTGCCATGGAAAGGATGAGCAACAGTCGCACAAATCGGGGGATGGGTCCCCGTCGTGCCAGCAGCCACTTATTGAACGCGTCTTGAGCCCGGCGCAGCCGATCTGATTCCGTTTCAGGGTCAATGTCACTGTCGATTCTGAGAGCTCGCTGAAGCGCATCCAAGGCCTCACGCTTGCCTGCAAGATCTGTTGCGCGCTCCGTTATTTTTCTAAGTCGACGCACTTGCTCACGTGTGAAATGCTCTGGAGCATCAGGAGCGCCCCCCAGATCTTCCCAAGCATTGTCCGCCAATTGTCGGGCGCCTGCAAGATCTTCTTCAAGCCTTTGAATATTTCTGCCAGACTCGCGCAACGTGTCAATTTGTGACGCAACAGTTTCGAGTACGCCGTCAGGCAATCCGTCATCCGGGAGGGGGCTTTCCGAAAGCGTGCTCTCCAGGCTTGCGATATGGCTTTTCTTGCCATACTCACGTTCTTCCAGCCGTTCAATGGTGTGTTCCAGTTCTAATGCCTCTCCCTCGACATTACTCAGGCTGGGACTCCTGCGGATGACTGCAGGGTAACCCTCCAAGGCACCGCTCGCTTCTTCCCAACTCTGTCGTGCCGTATACCACTCAATGGCCTTTTCCAGCAAGCGGGTGTGTGTTTCTGCTTCACGGGCCGCCTGCAGCTGTTTTTCAAGTTCCTTGCAGCGATCTTTCTCGCGAAACAGGCTGGATTGGTCACGCTTGATATCCTGAGCCTGTTTTTGAGCATCAGCCAGGTTTTTGGTGAACTTGTTGCGGCGGAGGCTTGGTTTGGAAAAGTCCAAAGCCTTTTGCGCGGCGCTTATATCAAATCCGCCGCTGGCTTCCCGTAATATTGCGTTGGCGAATTCGCTGTCTTTCGTCTCAGCGCTCAATAATTCATGAAGCGAGAGGTGATAACTCTCGGGGCGGATAGGTTCAGGGGTCTGTCTCCAGTCGCATTCCACACCATTTTGGGTGCATTGGCGCCGCAACCCGTCTATATCAAATCGATACTCCTGATCACCAATCCAGAGAGAAGCGTCCACGGCTGCCTTTTTGGCCTGCACATAGTTCTTTAGAAGAACCGATTGAATTGCGTTTGCAATGGTGGTTTTTCCGGAGCCGTTAGTGCCGTAGATGACATTTATCTTCGGCGAAAGCCTTTCAGCGTGGAGACGGAAATGCGTCCCATACATGCGGCGCACCGTAATGGTGCGCAGGTAAGCTCGCTTACGCATTTTCCTTCTGCCCCATTAATTCATCGAGAAGTAACTGCCCTTGTCGCTTCAGCAAGTTTTCAGCCTCCGTTTCGTTTGGCGATGCGTCGTCAAGTGTCGAATAGGCCTTGGAGCGATACACGCGCTGGAGTGCCACATAGGCTTCTTGGACCAGTGCCTTGCACTGGGGCTGATCCAAATCCAGTAGCCACCGAGCTAAAATCGCAGGAGGATCGCTGAATCGGGCAATTTTCTGCAAGTCATACGCGGGTGTCGTGTCCTGCGTGAGAACGTCAACTCTGGCCTGCAGGCTGCCGTATTCAATGTCCAAATCATCCACGTCGTTCAAAGGTTGCTGTGCCAAGACACGATACAAGGCAGTGCGTCCGGAGAGCTTGGGACGGAATACAACACGGTGCAATGCGGGAAATTTATCGGACAATTCTTCTGTGTGGCGGCCAAGAATATCAGTGAGATGTGATTTGATCTCAGCCAATTCCGTGAATTCTGAGACATCGATCTCCACATCTTCATACCGTACGGTAGCCAAGGGAAGTTGTTTGGCCTTTGCAGTACTATCGGGGGCAATAGTGACAAGCCACGGGCCATGTGTACCGGTTTCGCCGGGATCTAACGCTTGTAACGAGCCAGGATACAAGACTGGTGTGCCCGCACTTTCAATCCACCGGGACGCGTGAACATGTCCCAGAAGCCACACCGCGACTGGCTGCTCTTGCAACGCGGACAATGAAAGGGGGGCATAGCGACTTGAGGGTACATCCAAGTCACCGTGCACTATGCCAATAATGGGTAGGTCCACGTTTGGCAGTTCGAATGTGTCGAGTGGAGAGTCTGGGTAATGCGAATCCGGAAACGACCACCCAATCAGGCAAGCCTTTTCCCCGGATGACGATTCCAGCATACCTTGACTCCATCTTCCACAGAGGCCCAGCACGGTGAATCCGTCGATGCCCATATCGCTTGCTAAACGCGGAAAGACGTCGTGGTCGTGGTTGCCCGCAATGGCAAAGACAGGAATATCGCTTTTAACAAGCTGTTCAATGCCACGTTTGAGGGCGCCGTAGGCTTCGAAATAGTGGTTACTGCTGTCGACCATGTCTCCGGTAAGCACAACGGCATCAACGTTATGATCAATCGCGCACTGAATCGCGCGCCCCCACACGAAGCGAACAGCTAACTCTTTGGGGTTATCCGGTACCCGCGATGGAAAGCGTCCCAGATGCGCATCGCCAATGCAAAGTATTTTCATAGCAGTCGGGTAGTTTCGTACCAATAAACCGCACCGGCTGCAAAGTAAAGACTATGGGCGTTACCTGTATGATTCGGGCGAACGCACTGCCAACCAAAACGAACGCTCCCAAGGTTTGGGGGTAGTCCCCATGCCTTCGCCATGGTGCGACTTAGTATCTTTTATCATTGCATGATAATGTCTTGATGAATCTTACGGCTGGAGACTTAGCCTCGCTTAATGGTGACCGAGGCCTGGCGCACAAGATGGCCATGACTATTCTGGTACGCATGTTGCCTGCCTTTGGCACAGAGCGACTACTGGACATTACCGCGGCGCACATCGACAGCTCTTTGTACCAGGGGGATGCTACGCTTTATTATGCGGAAAAGCTGGCCAGCTTGGGTGCGCAGGTTGTTGTTCCGACAACTCTCAATGTCAGCGGCGTTGACGAGCACGGTTGGCAGCGCTGGGCGGTACCTCCTGAATGGGCCGACAAGGCCCGTCGACAAATGATGGCCTATCAATCGATGGGATGCAAGCCCACATGGACGTGTGCCCCGTATCAGGAGAGTCAGCGGCCAGCTTTGGGTCAGCAGATTGCCTGGGGCGAGTCAAGTGCGGTGGTTTTTGCCAATTCCGTCCTGGGTGCACGCACTGAACGATATCCGGACCTGCTGGATATTTGCGCCGCCGTCACAGGGCGTGCACCGGCGGCCGGGTTGCACCTGGAAGCGAACCGCCGAGGGCAGGTGCTCTTTCATCTTAAAGGCATCCCGGCCAGGCTTCAGGAGGATGACAGCTTTTACGGTGTGTTGGGGCACCTGATTGGCTCCCGGACGCGCGACAAGATTCCCGTGATTATTGGTTTGGACGTAGTGCCATCGGAAGATCAACTTAAGGCGTTGGGGGCCGCAATGGCTTCCTCGGGTGCCGTAGCATTGTTTCATTTGGTTGGTGTTACCCCAGAAGCCCCTACCCTTGCGGTGGCATTTGGAAAGCGGCAGCCAGAGCGGGAAACGGTGGTTACTAAGGCGGACTTGCGGTTAGCCCGTCAGGCACTGTCAACGGCCAGGGACGAAGCGCTGGATTTGGTGGTACTTGGAAGTCCGCACTTCTCGCTGAGCGAATTTGCAAAGTTGTGCGGACTCGTATCCGGGAAAAAGTTGCACGCAAATGTGCGGTTCCTGATCACCGCAAGTCGGGTTATTCGTGCCATTGCAAGGCAGCAGGGGTATTTGGTTGCCCTTGAGGAGTTTGGTGCTTCTGTGACCGTGGACACGTGCATTTTGACAACACCGATGTTGCCCCAAACGGTGCGCACGCTTATGACAAACTCGGCAAAATATGCGTACTACGCCCCCGGGCTGCTGGGCACGCGGGTGATTTACGGCAACATGGAGGACTGTGTGCGCTCCGCGATCCGAGGCCGTGTTACGCTTGACGATTCATTATGGGACACATAATTGAGGGAACGGTGCTGGTAGCAGGGGTGGCAGAGGGTCCCGTGCTAGCCAGTAGTGAGCCGCTCAGCTTTTGGGGAGGGTATGATCAGCGGACCGGTGAAATCATAGATCGGAGGCACCCGCTTTCAGGCAGGGTGGCGGCTGGATGCGTGCTCGCTGTGCCGGCCTCTCGCGGCTCCACTACAACAACGGCGGTGCTGCTGGAGGCCGTTCGCTGTGGAATGGCGCCCATAGCGATCATTACCGAAAACCCGGACACGTTCTTGACGCTGGCTTCCGTAGTTGCAGACGAGCTTTACGACAAGCCAATTCCTGTTATTGCGGCGGAAGGTGGATTCATGTCCCTGCGTTCGGGGCAACATGCACGTGTGCAAGCTGACGGTCGGATAGTGATAACCGACTAGCTGCCGGCCACTTGTGGCTTTTGCGCTGTTAGATACTCCCGCTTTCCAGGCGGACCCGGACACCGTTCCACGATAAAGCCGGCTGCAATCAATCCCCGGCGCACAGCTCCCGCAGCAGAGTATGTAGCCAGAACGCCGCCAGGTTTGGTGGCCGCAAACAAAAGCCTGAAGAATGCAAGTGTCCACAATTCCGGATTACGCCTGGGGTCAAATGGATCCAGGTAGATCGCGTCGTATCGTTTCTCCGGCAGTAGCACTTGCGTAGCCTCACCTATGACGAGTTCCAGGAGACCATCATTTTCAAGGCACAACGAATAGTGGCCTTCAGGCAGGTCCGGACCGTAGTGACGACGCCATGCGATGAGGAATTCCGCTACCGCACATGATCCTGCCACACTGCCGTGATCAAGTGCAGCCAGTGTATCTGCATCCGGGATGCAGCGGTCGAGGCCAGTGTAGTGTAAGGTGGCTCCATGACGCTCGGCGGCCGTGGCGGTGAGGAGGAAGTTCAGGCCGACCCCAAAGCCGACTTCCAATACGCTGGCGCGCTGCTGTTGGGCAAGGGTTTTTGCAATGTTTGTCCCCTCCAAGAACACATGCAGTGCCTCATGCTCAGCCCCGTGCATGGAATGGTAAGTTTGGCCGTAGTATGAACTATGCAGCGTGCGGCTGCCATCGCCCGTGCATAGGATCCGTAGTTCGGTGCTGTGGAAGTTCTCCGCTGACTGGCCTGCTTGGATCGGAGAGAGGCGCGATGCCTGTTTAGTCGGGGAGGTCATGTTGCTGCTACTACTATTCAGTGAGATCAGCCTCAATTGCGGGTACGTTGCCCCCAATCCAAAAAGTACGCAGCATATCAAAGGAGTTGCGCAAAATTCCAGGGATGGAATGCAAGTGGCATTTCAAGGTCCGCACAGCACAATGTCGGCAACCCGATGAGCACGGACAATTAGTGTATGTTTGTGCGAGTTGGGTGTGGCCGATTGAATCCAGTCCTGCGACGGTTGGCGGGAATCCTCATGCACATGCATAATCTGGATCAGTTCACAATCAAGGATTGGACAGTCTGTTAAATCCAGCCCACCAGAAGTTCAGTCAATAATTTCGTATGTGCCGTAGCGGAGTTGAGGAATGGGAGACCTCCCAAGGAATATTGCGTCGCCACTGGCGAATAATGATCGGGCCAATCTGTCGGCAAGACCTCGTCACCAGTGATGCCGTCGCGAAGTGTTCGGATCCCGGAATAGTTTCCATCACGACATATGCTCATTCGCTGACCGCCACAGGATTACCTGGATTCGGACTAGCTCAATGGAAGCCGCCGTGCGAATGGTGCGAGGATGTGGTCCTATAAGGCTTACGTCTTAGTCTGTGATAGGGTGGCACGTTCGTCTTGTCTGGGTTCAGGCAAATTTGAGTCAGCCATACATCAGGGCCGGAAGGTGCCGCGGTTGGTCGCCTGGCTAAATCGCCCGTACAGCCGGAGGGACCTCCGTTGGAAGCTGATCCGGGATGGTGGGTAATCCAACATCCTTTGCAGCTGCTTCCTGGAGCATCAGAATGAAATGAACGTCCAGCCAATCGTGAAATTTCTTCGAGTCTTTCTCCCGGATCGGGGCAAAGCCGTGGGCCAGGTATGAGAAATTGCGGAGGCTTGTCAGATCGGTGATTTTGTTAAGGTGCTTGTCCGCGAACTCACCGACTTCCCCTTGATGTGGTCACGTACGGCTTTCCAAGAGTCGACCAGTCCAATTGAAATTTTGCCGTCTGGTCCAAGTCTCGCCTCGGGCATCTTGTCGGCAGGGAAATCCGCAGTTGACCAGCCATGGTGCAATTTAAGCTGCCACTGCGCGGTCCATTCGATTAAGCGGTAAACCCGTGCAGTCACGTCGTCATACCTTCCATTGGAAGCGCGCCGCAACACATTGTGCCACAGATCGAATATGCTTGCGGCTTCGGCCTTGGGGCTATTGCTCTTGGATAAGAGCTTTAATGTCCCCAAAGCATTTGGAAAGTATTCAGCGACTTGTGCCTTGAATCCGTTCGCGTGTTTCAACGCTCCTTCGAAGTTAAAGTCATCCCAAGAAGCAAATATTTTGCTAAGTGTCCAAGCCAGACGGAGTCGTTCTTTGGGAGAATGCCAAGTCGCGATGGGCAGCTCCTCCAAGCCGGTTGCCGCCTTCCGGTAACTGTACCGCTTCCATGCATCCAAATTGCGGGCTATCGCCATTTCCAGACGAAGGGCCTTAATAGGTGCGGCTATTGCCTGTTCCGTGCCGTCTCTGACTGCAAAAAGGTCGGGGTCTGGAGCCCGAGACTAGTTGCAGATTGATAGGGTCTGACTGAAGGGTTGCGCACACCAAAGCTGCTGTCATCGTTTTCGTGCCGCCGGTATAGTCAGCTACGAGTTGGTGGTTCTCAAAACGTTTCAGGAGTCGTGCAATGGCATTTCGCATTGCGACCTACCCTTTGTAGATATCATCCGTAGAGACCTGTACTACCTCAAACTCATCTGGACGAAGGTCGGCTTGCGACGGAATATTTGGAAGTGTTGGCTTCGCTCATCCTTGTGTGCTGTGATTATCTTACCGGCTCCGTCCCTTGATGGTAGGATCCGTGTCGTCCGGATTCGGGATCCTTACCGGTGCAAAAGAAATAAACGTAGCTTGGCCTTCGCGACTTTATGGCGGTTAGAATTGGTTGATGGCTTCCGCCAACTGTGCAAAGAAGTATTGTTTTCATGGTGGTCTGCTTTCGTTTGTGAATAGTATGACTGGTGCCCGGATTGTCGGTCAGGATATCTTCAACACAGGCACCAGAATAGAATATTAATCTAATGCAGGCTCCGGAGCAGTGGTTGGCACGGGTCCGGCGGGGATCCTGCGACGTTCATTTAGGGTTCACACCGGGACTGTTTGGCCTCTGATCCATGCTTAGCCCTGCCGTCGAGGACTACATCAAGACTATCTTCAAATTCCAGGAAGAGAAACCGGCGGTGGCGACCATGGATATCGCACGCGCAATGAACGTGTCTGCGGCGTCTGTTACGGGTATGGTCAAGCGGCTGGCCCGTATGAAAATGGTCGTGCACGAGTCGTATAAGGGCGTGAGACTGACCCCGACCGGAGAAAAAATCGCGCTTGAGATCGTCCGCCATCACCGACTCTTGGAAACCTATCTTCGGGAAATTCTTGGATACTCCTGGGAGCAGATGCACGATGAGGCGGAGCACTTGGAGCACCATATTTCCGAAGAATTTGAGGCGCGAATCGACGCCCTGCTTGGTCACCCGACGCATGACCCGCATGGTCATCCCATTCCAACTCCGGATCTCAA
Source organism: Rhodothermales bacterium (assembly GCA_012271205.1). GTDB lineage: Bacteria > Bacteroidota > Rhodothermia > Rhodothermales > Bin80 > JAAXGT01. Next base: position 6,013 of record JAAXGT010000222.1, on the reverse strand, counting down.
AATCACGCACTCGGAGACATTTCCGCTGGAAGAGGCAAGGGTCGATCAAGTGTGCGTAGTGCGGCACGTGTCGGATTCTGATGTGGCTATGCTCCATTTTCTGGAGAGGGAAGGTCTGATGCCAGGGCGAAGTGTTCGCGTGGTGGCTCGCACGCCTGGCTCGGGCCCGCTTACTATAAGCATCGGTGGTACGGAGCAAACCATCGCGCATGAGGTAGCTGGCAGTGTGCATGTGACGCCCGTCGGTTGAATGCGATTGGCCGTTTTTTGAGCGTTGTCATCCCTCACAAAACCGCCGAAATAGTGTACGACCGCTGCGTTTCACAGGATGGTTTTGCCCAAGAGCGATGCGAGCAGTTCCGCTGCCAACTGGGCGGTGCGGTTGCGTTCGTCCAGAATGGGGTTGATTTCCACCACGCTGACCGAGGCCACACGACCGTCTTCCGCAACGATCTCCATCAACAGGTGTGCCTCACGCGTACTCAGGCCGCCCGGCACGGGCGTGCCCACTCCGGGGGCAAACATCGGATCGATACTGTCTGCATCAAAACTGACATGTATGCGCCGGTGACCGCTCAAACGTTTAAGTGCCGATCGGGTCACTGAAGCAATACCCAATTCGTCAATGTCGCGCATCGTGTAAACGCCAACGTGGCTTTCAAGCAATTGACGACGCTCAGCGGCATCAGTAGAGCGGAGCGCGATGATAGCCACATCATTCGGGTGGATCTTTGGTCCAGGACGTCCAACATTGACTAGGGCGGCGGGTCCGTGCCCGCAGAGTACAGCCAGCGGCATCCCGTGAATATTTCCACTGGGAGATGATGCCGGCGTATTGAAGTCGGCATGCGCATCAATCCAAAGCACACCAGCCGACTCACGATGGGTAACACCGCCCACACTGCCAATCGCAATTGAGTGATCGCCTCCCATAATGATTGGCAGACAAGCATCATCGACAGCCGTCTGTACGGCCACATAAAGTGCCTCACAGGTCGCCCGAATCGGTCCTATGAGATCGTGTCCGTGCGGGATGGTTGCCCGTACTGCAGCGTCAATATTGCCCTGATCTTCGACTTGGTATCCCAGTCCTTCCAATCGCTCGGCGAGTCCAGCATAGCGCAAGGCGCTCGGCCCAACGTCCACGCCGCGCAGAATCTGGCCCAGATCCATGGGTACTCCGATCAGGCGAACTCGGCGGGGGGGATGTTCTCTATTCATGGCCAGAAAAATGAATTGGATGTCCTGCTGCGGGTTCCATACGAAACGCTCTGGTTTGCATTCAGTCCAGCACCAGGCGATTATCGGGGCACGGATCCGTGCATGGAGCCGCGGCGTTTCCCTGTGTTAATCTACCCGTTCGCATGCGTCCGCTTGCCCGGCTTAATCAGTATTTCGTTGCCTATTGGCGGCTCTTTGTTCCGGGTCTCTTGCTTACAATGCTGTCAGCGGCGTTTGCGATAGCAGTGCCGGTTGTTGTACGCCAAGCTGTCGACAGCATTCCGCGATTTGTCACCTTGTACCGGCAATTCGAAGGGACGGAGGCGCAAAGCGCACTGTTTGCCGACTTCTTTTGGACTTTCCTGGTTCTTGGACTCATCGTTATCGGGCTGAGCATAGCCAGTGGACTGTGCTCCTTTCTGATGCGGCAGACCGTGATTGTGGCTTCGCGTCATATCGAATTCGATATGCGCAACAGGCTCTACGATCATCTCCAGAAGCTACCGCAAAGTTTCTACAACAGGACCGCTACGGGAGACGTCATTACACGGTCGACAAGCGATATCGAACAGGTACGTCGCTATATCGGGCCAGCGATCATGTACCTGACCCGTGCGCTTGTGATCGTGATAACGGCCCTTGTGGTCATGCTGATCATCTCGCCCAGGCTGACGCTGTATGCTCTCATGCCCATGCCACTGCTGGGCGTCGCGATTTTCATCGTGGCCCAGCTGGTCCACAAGCGTAGTGACGCGCTTCAGCGACAGTATTCGCAGCTGACAAGTCGCGTCCAAGAGGCCCTTTCGGGCATCCGAGTGCTAAAGGCCTACGCGCGTGAGGAGAGCGAAGCCGCCGCTTTCGATACCGAGAGTGACACCTACAAAGCACGGATGCTCGACTTGGCTCGCGTGGAAGCCGCGTGGCGACCGGTCTTTGTACTGGTTGTGGGTCTCTCGGAAATCCTCGTAGTCTGGGTAGGCGCGCGCCTTGTGGCTGAGGGTGTTATTACGATTGGCAACATCGCCGAGTATATCATTTATGTGGCGCTTATGACCTGGCCGGTCGCCGCACTGGGCCTCGTGATTTCCATGATGCAGCGCGCTAGTGCGTCCGTTGAGCGCATTAACGCGGTACTGGATACCAAACCAGCCATCACAGACGGCCCCCTGACAGATGGAAGCCCGGAGAAGATTGAGGGCCATATCACCTTCGAAGATGTGTCCTTTCGATACGGAAATGATTTGCCCTGGGCCCTGCAGGATATTTCCTTCGATCTGCCGGCCGGAGGAACACTGGCTGTAGTGGGGCGAACCGGCTCCGGCAAGTCCACGCTGGTAGAGCTGTTGGGCCGGCTCATGGATCCCGTAAACGGGCGGATACTCCTAGATGGTCGGGATATCCGGACCCTCCCCCTAAGTGTCTTGCGGAGCAGTATCGGTTATGTGCTTCAGGATGTATTTCTGTTTAGCAAGTCTGTAGGCGAAAACATTGCCTTCGGTACTCTCGATGCCAGCCAGGATGCGATTGAGCAAGCGGCGCACGAAGCCGAACTCCTAGATAACGTGCTGGATTTTCCAAAGGGCTTCGCAACGATGGTAGGGGAGCGGGGGGTAGCCCTTTCAGGAGGACAGAAGCAGCGAACCACAATCGCACGCGCCCTCATACGCAATCCACGATTGCTTATTCTGGACGATGCGCTTAGCAGTGTCGATTCAGCCACGGAAAGTCGCATCTTGCATCACTTGCGCCGTCGCTATGGACGGCAAACCCTCATCATTGTAAGTCATCGCATTTCCAGTGTACAGGATGCGGATCATATTCTGGTGCTGGAAACTGGCCGCATTATAGAGCGAGGAGGGCATGAGGATTTGGTCGCCCTTGGAGGGCTCTATGCGCAGCTGTACGAGAAGCAACTACTGGAAGCGGAACTCGAAGCGATGTAGCGTGCGTGCCATTTCAATATGGAAATAATCCCGTTAGGAACAGCTTCCGCAGTGCCGGCTTGTGGACGTCATCTGGCCAGTGTCGCACTTGTTGTAAAGGGTAGAATTGTACTGTTTGATTGTGGGGAGGGCACACAATTTCAGCTGCGACATGCTGGTCTTCGTCACAGCCGCATCGTTGCAGTGTGTATTACGCACCTGCATGGGGATCACTATTTTGGCCTCATGGGGCTGCTGTCCTCTATGGCCCTGACCCGTCGTGAGGCTCCGCTCACATTAATCGGTCCCCAGCAACTCGCCGAGGTACTGGACGCCGTGCCGGGTGCGCGGGATGGTGATATGACGTTTCCGATAAACCATGTACAACTGCGATCCGGGTTCACGCACGCGGAAGTATATCGGTCAAATGACGTGTCCATCACCGCTCGTCCAGTCGAGCATCGAACCTTTAGCGCAGGGTTTCGTGCGCAGACGCCGGGTACACCGGGTAATCTGGATGTTGCGCTGGCCCGAGACCTGGGTGCGAACACGTATTCCCAATTTCAAGCGCTGAAGCGGGGTGAATCTGTGGTTACGGCCGCCGGTAGAACCATACACGCAAAGGAGGTGGTTTCAGCATCTGCGCGTGCCTGTACGTTTGCATACATATCGGATACAAGGCCCTGTGCGAGCGGACGGGAGTTGGCCCGCAATGCTACGTTGTTATGGCACGAGGCGACATTCACCCATGCACTACAGGCCCGCGCAATACAGACAGGCCATTCCACGGCGCGCGAAGCAGCCGAGGTGGCCCACGATGCAAAAGCAGAGCGGTTGTTGTTAGGGCATTTCAGTGCGCGATATCCGGATCCAGCCGTGCTAGAGGCCGAGGCACGACAAATCTTTCCCAATACAGAGGCGGCCCGTGAATTGGTGAAGTATCCCGTGTTGCATATCCTCGAAACATCGCTGGCTGAACACTTGGTCTGAATGATGCAAGAGCGAGGACTTGATCGCAAGCTGCTCCGGCGCATTGTGGGTTATCTCATGCCCTACAAGCACTGGGTCATCTTGGCTTTCTTGCTGGTCCTGGTGGCGTCCTTCCTCGGCCCGCTACGTCCCTGGCTCATCCAGAAGGCCATCGACAATCACATCGTGCCAGGCGAACTGAACGGGCTTCATCTGATTGTCATTTATCTCATTGGTGCGCTTGTCTTGGAGGGGTCCCTCAATTACATCAATGCGTACTTCACGCAGTGGATCGGACAGCAGGCTATCTATGATGTGCGTGTACGTGTGTACCGGCACATCCAGAAGCAGTCTCTCAGTTTCTTTGACCGCACGCCCATCGGTCGCCTCATTACGCGAACCACTTCGGATGTCGAAGCACTCAGCGATGTACTCTCGGCCGGTCTCGTACTCATTATGGGCGATCTGTTCAAGCTGATTTTCATTGCCGCATTTATGTTCAGTTTGAACTGGGTGCTGGCGATTGTGACTCTTGCCGTGATGCCCCTTATGCTCTGGGTGACTATGTGGTTCAAGCGGAATGTGCGCAGCCAGTACCGCGAGACGCGGAAGCAGGTGGCTCGCCTCAATTCGTTTTTGCAGGAGCATGTGACGGGCATGCGCATCGTGCAACTTTTCGGTCGCGAAAACGAAGAGATGCAGCACTTTCGGGAGATCAATGATCTGCATCGCGTGGCGCAGCTAAAGACCGTATTCTTCCACTCCCTCTTCTGGCCGGCCGTTGACATCATTGCGACGACTGCCATTGGGTTGGTGTTGTGGGGGGGCGGAGTAAGTGCGCTGATCGGTGGGCTGACCGTAGGAGTCCTTATTGCTTTTGTACAGTACTGCCGCCAGTTCTTTGAGCCCATCCGCAACCTGTCCGACCAGTTCAATACGCTGCAGGCTGCTATGGCTGGGGCCGAGCGTATTTTCAGCATTTTGGATCATGATTACGCACTGTCGGAAGTGGAAAGACCACAGCTCAGTGAGAAGCTGGACGGCCGGATTGAGTTTGAGAACGTCTGGTTTGCGTACAACAACCTGGACAACGGCGAGCCAAACTGGGTTCTGCGGGACGTGTCCTTTACTGTTCCGCGCGGGCAGAATGTAGCCATCGTAGGCGCCACCGGCAGTGGCAAGACCACGATCATAAGCTTGCTCATGCGCTTCTATGATATCCAGAAGGGTCGCATCCTGCTGGACGGGAAGGATATCCGCTCGTATCGCCTTCGATTCTTGCGGTGGCGCATCGGACTGGTCCTGCAGGACGTGTTTTTGTTTTCGGGTTCAGTGACGCGCAACATATCATTGGACCATCCAGAGATTACCATCGATCAGGTCCGGCACGCCGCACAAACGATTGGTGCTGACCGCTTCATTGAGAGGCTTCCGGGGGGCTACGATCATGATGTGCGTGAACGCGGGGCATCGCTTTCACACGGGCAGCGGCAGCTCTTGTCCTTTGTACGCGTACTTGCACATGACCCGGATGTACTGGTGCTGGATGAAGCCACCTCCAGCATCGACACCGAAACCGAACATGTGATCCAGCGCGCAATGGAAACCCTGCTGGAAGGCCGTACCTCCCTGGTTGTGGCGCACCGGCTGTCCACCGTCCGCAACGCGGACTTGATTCTGGTACTGCATAAGGGAGTGCTGCGCGAGCAAGGAACTCATGAAGAGCTTCTCGTGGCAAGGGGGTTGTACCGTACGCTTTACGAGTTGCAGTATCGTGAACAGGAAATGGCGCCGCCGCGTGTCCTTAGTACTTTTACAAAAATTATTTAAGTCTCTAAGGAAAGGCAGGAGCAGAGTCTTGTTTGGGGCTGACGGCCCCTCAGCGCCATAGCACAAAGCGG